>CAXTUZ010000240.1:0-2067 GCA_964247525.1 uncultured bacterium | reverse complement strand
TCCTACCGGTGTCCACGTTGCCAGCCCCGCCCCCGGCGGGCCCGCCGGTGAGCGCCGCACGGCTCCCTATAACCCGGACACGGGCTCATGTCGATTGATTTTTGGCCGCCCGCGTGTCATCCTCCAAATGCCGGGGCTTTCGCCACGCGCCCTCGAGCCGCTGACGTTTCCCTCAGGTTCGGGTTTCGAACGCTTCCCACTTCTTCCGGCTCTCAATGTGGAGGACCTCGCATCATGGCCAAGGCTTTGCTCGGTCACGTCGGCGCCGGAAACGACGCGCGGTTGTTGGCCGAGGTCCAGCGGTTGCGCGGGCGAGTACGCGACCTCGAGGACGAACTGGCGCGCTCCCGCGCGGTCGAAGATCTGCTGATCTCCCCGTCGCATCGTCAGCTCGACGACGTCGCGACGTCGGACGACCTGCACAGCGAGCTGCGCGAACCCGTCCTCGCGTAGGTCCGCGCCGGCGCCTCGGTCGTATGCGCCGTGCAGTCGCTAGGCTTCAGCTCGGCGAGTCCGCCGATTCGTCCGCGCCGGCCACGAGGGAGTCGTGCACCTAAAGACGCTCACGGTCCGCGGCTTCAAATCGTTCGCCGCGACCACCACATTCCGATTCGAGCCGGGTATCACCGCGGTGGTCGGGCCCAACGGTTCCGGCAAGTCGAACGTGGTCGACGCCATCGCGTGGGTGCTGGGCGAGCAGGGCGCGAAAGCGCTGCGGGGTGGCTCGATGAGCGACGTCATCTTCGCCGGTACGCCCGCGCGCCTCGCACTCGGGCGGGCTGAGGTCGTACTCACCATCGACAACTCCGACGGTGCCCTCCCCATCGACTTCGTCGAGGTCAGCATCTCCCGGCTCATGTTTCGATCGGGCGAGAGTTCGTACGCGATCAACGGCACCTCCTGCCGGTTGCTCGACGTCCAGGAACTCATGAGCGACTCCGGTGTCGGCCGCGAGCTGCACGTCATCGTCGGCCAGGGCCAGCTCGACGCGGTGCTCCAGGCGCGACCCGAGGACCGCCGAGCGTTCGTCGAGGAGGCGGCCGGGGTCCTCAAGCATCGCAAGCGCAAGGAAAAGGCGCTGCGGAAGCTGGAGACGATGGCCGCGAACATGGCCCGGGTCAGCGATCTCACGTCCGAGCTGCTCCGCCAGCTCGGACCGCTCGGCCGCCAGGCCGAGATCGCCCGCCGTGCCGGCAGCATTCAAGCGACCGTGCGCGACGCCCGGTTACGGCTTCTCGCGGACGACCTGACCTCATTGCGCGAGACCGCGCTCGCCGGGGCGATCGACGAGCAGGCCGCACTGCGGCGCTGCGCGCTGGCAGAGGCGGAGCTGGCGCGAGCCACGGCGCTCGAGGCCGAACTCAACGTGCGCCTCGCCGGGCACGGTCCCGCGCTGGCGGAGGCGCAGGACACCTACTTCCGCTGTGCCGGTCTGAGCGAGCGGACGCGCGGATTGCTGCGACTCGCGCAGGAGCGCGTCAGGAATCTCGGCGAGGTTCGCCACCTCCCGCCCGGGCGCGACCCGGCCGAGCTCGACGCGCAAGCCGTGGAGTTGCGGGCCGAGCAGCAGCGACTCGAAGCCTCACTCGCCAGGGACAGGATGCTGCTTCAGACGGCCGCACAGACCCGGGGCGACGCCGCGCGGACGCTGGCCCGCATCGACGACGACATCGCCGGGGCACAGCGGAGCGCCGCGGATCGGCGCGAAGAGCTTGCCCGCCTCTCCGGTGAGGTGGCTGCCGCGGAAAGCCTGGTCGCGGCTCGGCGAAACGAGATCGCGCGGCTCGAACAGGCGCTCGGGCGCGCCCGCGAACGGGCACGCCAGGCAGCCGAGGATTTCACGAGGCGGGAGGGAAACGTCGGCGCGCTGAGTCACGGCGAGGTCGACCTCGACGAGGCTCATGAGACCGCGGCCCGGCACCACGCCGAGCTGCGTAGCGCCCGGGCCGCCCTGCTCGCCCGTGAACGTGAGCAGGAACGGATACGCGATGCGGCGAGCGCTCGCGGCGACGCGCTCGCGCTCGCGCTCGACCGGCGGGACGGCGCCGGCGCGGTGCTCGCCGGGGG
>CAXTUZ010000239.1:861-2090 GCA_964247525.1 uncultured bacterium | reverse complement strand
GGATCCCCGGCCGCGGGCTCGGGCTCGTCCGCGACCCGCAGGTCGCCGGCCCCGCCCGCGCGTCCTCGGCCCGCGGGCGGGGAACGGGGCTGCTGCTCCTGGATTCGAGCTTCCCGTCCCGGTTCTCGGCCTTCCGCTACGGCGAGCTGCTCACTTACCTCTATGCCATCCCGGACAGCCGGGCGGCGTCATCGCTGCGCGATATCGACCGCTACCGGCCGGACCGGACCTTCCTCGACGAACTGCGCGCGTTCGAGGCGGAGCATCCGACCCTGGCGGGCCGGGTGGGCGGCCTGAGCACTGGGCGCGATCTCGGCGCGAAGGTCCTGCACACGACCTTCCTGCACGGCGCGGCCGTCCTCCTGGCCTCGAACCCGGACCTGCGGGCCGAGCGCTTCGTCTTCACCCTCTACCCGGGGGGCAGCTTCGCGCCGAACGATCCGGTGTCGGACGCCAAGCTGCGGCGCGTGCTCGGCGACCGCCGCTTCGCCAAGGTCGTGACGACCCATACCCTGCAACACCGCTACCTGCTCGACCGGGGCTGGTGCGACCCGGACCAAGCCGCCTTCATCTTCGGTGCCGTCTCGCCCGATTGCTGGGACGTCGCGGGCAGCGCCCGCTGTTCGCGCGTCGGGCACCCGATGCGCGACACGATCCGGATCTGCTTCGTCGCCCAGCGCTACACGGAACGCGGCGTCGAGAAGGGCTGCGACGTGTTCACCGAACTCGTCCGCCGCTACGCCGACGACCCGCGCTTCGAATGGCACTATGTCGGCGACTGGACGCCGGAACGGCTTGAGCTCACGCGGGTCGAGCGGGTGCGTTTCCACGGCGTGCAGCCGGCCTCGTTCTTCCCGGACTTCTATCCCGGCATGGACATCGTCATCTCGCCGAACCTGTCGCAGATGGAGCGCGACGGCGGCCGCGGATCGTTCGATGGGTTCCCGACCACCTCCTGCGTCGAGGCCGGCCTGCGCGGGGTGGCGATGTTCCTCTCCGATTCCCTCGAACTCAACCGCCGGCTCGACGGGACCCCCGCCCTCGTGCCCGGCGAGGAGTTCGAGCTGATCACGCGCGACGTCGACAGGATCGCCGCCAAGATCGCGTTCTACGCGGAGGATCGCGAGGCGCTCCGGCGATTGAGCGAGCGCGGCCGGCTCGCGATCCTGCGGGAATACAGCTTCGAGCGGCAGATGCGGCCGCGCCTCGCCCTGCTGCAGGCGCAGCTC
>CAXTUZ010000239.1:0-851 GCA_964247525.1 uncultured bacterium | reverse complement strand
GCCTGATGGCACGCAGCGCCCCCCGCGGAGCCGCCGGAGATAGGTTTCGAGGGGCGATGTCGCGGTTCATGTCCAGGTTGGCGCCCGCTGGCTTCCCGCGGCGCGCGGCTCGGCCATCGGCCGGGCGGCGGATCTCCGTCGTGATCCCGTCCTATAACCACGCGCCCTACATCGGGCAGGCGATCCGCTCCGTGCTGGACCAGGACCGCGCCGTCGACGAGCTGATCATCATCGACGATCGCTCGACCGACGACTCGCGGGCGGTCATCGGCCGGATCGTCGACGGGTATGCCGGCCCGGTCCGGATCCGCTGCGCGATGCTCGACCGCAACGTCGGCGCCCATGCGGCGATCGGGATCGGCCTGTCCCGGGCGAGCGGGGACGTGCTCAGCATCCTGAACTCGGACGACGCCTACGCGCTCGACCGGTTCCGGGTGATCCTCGATGCGCTGCCCCGTGCGGGCGACTTCGTCGCCTTCACGGGCGTCGACTTCATCGACGGCGGCGGCGCCCGGCTCGCCGAGGATGATCCGGTCCGCGCGTGGTACCGCGACGTGCTGGCCCAGGCGGGCACCTGCCCGACCGTCGGCTTCGCGCTGCTCCGGCACAATATCGCGGTCACCAGCGGCAACCTCGTCTTCTCGCGCGGGCTCTACGAGGCGGTCGGGCCTTTCGCGGCCTACCGCATGTGCCACGACTGGGACTTCCTCATCCGCTGCATGGTCCATGTCGAGCCGCTCTTCGTCCCGGGCGCGCATCTCCACTACCGGACCCACCCGACCAACACCCTTAAATCGACCGGCGATCTGATGCATGGCGAGGGATCGGCGGCCCTGAAGACCTATCTCGCG
>CAXTUZ010000238.1:0-2109 GCA_964247525.1 uncultured bacterium | reverse complement strand
GGGTCGCCCGGTTCGCGGAGCGGGGTGTTCCCGCCCTCAACTTCGGCCCGGGCGACCACGAACTCGCTCATACCCGCTCCGAGAGCGTCGAGATCGGCGCCATCACCAGGGCGACGGCGATATTGCGGAGCTATCTGGAACCGGGCTGAGCCGCGCTCGGCTCGACCAGCCGCTCGTGCAACCCCCGCAGGGTCGCCGCGCTCACGCCGGCGGCAAGAAGGTAGTCCTCCCCGCTGCCGTAGGTGCGCCGTAGCGTGCGCAACACCTCGCGCATCGTGTCGGGGTCGACCCGGTGCGCATCCAACCCGATCCGCACCACGTCCTCGGCGTAGGTCGCCGACCCGCGGAGGCGGGTGAAGATCGCTTCGATGCGCTCGTTGGTACGAACGTAGTCACCGACGATGTCCTCGTCGTCGGCGCCGAGGACATCGAGAATCAGGGCGACCAGCACGCCGGTGCGGTCCTTGCCCGCAGCGCAGTGCACGATCGCTGCGCCGGCCTCAGGATCCGCGAGGCGTTCGATCGCGGCCTTGAAGGACTCGGGGCGCTGCTGCAGATAGTGGGTGTAGACGACGACCGGGCCGTGCGCCCACCGAGACGGCAGGACGGACCCCGGATCCTGCGCGACGGCGGGCGTCTCGGGGATGAACGAGAGACCGAAATGCTTCACCTCGGAGCGCGCGGCCAGCGGACCGGGCCCTTCGTCGGCGCGCTCGGAGGTCGTCCGCACATCGAGGACGCTGCGCAACCCGAGGTCGTCGACGAGGCGGTCGACGTCGCGCGGCGAAAGGCTCTGGAGGTTGTCGCTGCGGATCAACACGTTGGGTCGGACGACGCCGTCGCGTACCCGGACACCGCCGAGGTCGCGCGTGTTCGCGGTGCCGTCGAGGTCGAGCCAGCGAGCGTTCGTCACCGGCCCAACCCTCCGTTCCGGCGCTGCGTCGGCGCTCGCGTCGTCATCGGCTTCGGCATAGCGCGAGGGTGGCCCGTACGGTGTGGCCATGGCCGCGCCCACAGAGCCCGCGTCAGGCGGCCCCGATCACCCCGATGTGCATCCGCAGCGTACCCGCGGGCCCGCGCTGCTCCGGCGCGGCCAGGTCGTGGCCTCGACGACCGACGAGCGTCTGCTGGACAACCGCGGCTCCAGCGATTGGGTGCACACCGACCCGTGGCGGGTGCTCCGGATCCAGTCCGAGTTCGTCGAGGGGTTCGGACTGCTTGCCGAACTGCCGCGCGCCGTCACCGTGTTCGGCTCCGCGCGGCTACGCCCAGGGGACGCGGCGTACCAGACGGGTGTCGAGCTGGGTGCAGCGCTCGCCCGCGCCGGCTTCGCCGTGATCACCGGCGGCGGCCCCGGTCTGATGGAGGCCGCGAACCGGGGAGCGCAGGAGGCCGGTGGCCTGTCCGTGGGACTGGGCATCGAGCTGCCCTTCGAGCAACGGCTCAACGACTGGGTCGACCTCGGCATCAACTTCCGGTACTTCTTCGCCCGCAAGACGATGTTCGTGAAGTACGCCCAGGCGTTCGTCATTCTGCCGGGAGGCTTCGGGACGATGGACGAGCTGTTCGAGGCGTTGACGCTCGTCCAGACCCGCAAGGTCAGCGAGTTCCCGGTCGTGCTGCTCGGCTCGGCGTACTGGTCCGGGCTCCACGGCTGGCTACGCGAGGCGGCGCTCGCGGCCGGAACGGTGTCGGAGCGGGACGTCGCGCTCATGCGGATCACCGACTCGGTCGACGAGGCCGTCCGGATCGTGGTGCACGCTGCGGAGCACTCGCGCGCTGCCGATCCCGGCTGATGCGTCTCTGCGTCTATTGCTCGTCCTCGCCGAGCATCGACCCGTCGTTCGTCGAGCTGGCCACCGTGGTCGGCGACGCGATCGCCGAACGGGGCTGGGACCTCGTCACCGGTGGGGGCCGGGTCTCGATGATGGGGGCGGTGGCGGCAGCGGTGCGGGCCGGGGGTCGTCACACCGTCGGGGTGATTCCGCGCGGACTCACCATGAGGGAGGTCGCCGACGAGGAGGCGGGCGAACTCGTCGTGGTCGAGGACATGCGCCGCCGGAAGGCGGAGAGGGACGAACGTGCCGCCGCCTTTCTCGCCCGCCCCGG
>CAXTUZ010000237.1:0-2195 GCA_964247525.1 uncultured bacterium | reverse complement strand
GTCATTTCCTCGCCGAGCGCCCGCTCGAGCACCGCCTTGGTCACCTGCGACAGCAACCCGCCCGGGCCGAGCAGCTCCGCGCCCTGATCCTGCGCGCGGGCCAGCAACTCATCGGCGAGCTGCTCACCGACCAGCGGCGAGTCACCGCCGAGCCGGTCAGCCTTACGAGGCACAACCTCAGTGTCAGTCATCGTGAGATCCCTTCCGAGTCGCTAGAACTCAGAGTCGGACCACGATCACTTACACAGCGGAACTGACACGCCCGACGGGTACCGGGGGGACTGTGCATCTAACGGTGTTTCCGGCCTGACACGCCAGCTGGGGTTGGCGGGGTAGGTGCGGCGATGACCGCGACACTGCCGGACGTGGCAGCGAAGAAGAAGCCGGCGGAGCAGTCGGCTGAACAGCAGGCGGCGGCTGAGCTGGTCCGCCTGGCCAGGGAGCAGGGGTTGTCCCTGACCGGACCGGACGGGCTGCTCAAGCAGCTGAGGAAGACGGTGATCGAGTCGGCACTGCAGGAGGAGATGACCGAGCATCTCGGGTATGAGAAACAGGACCCGGGCGGTGCGGGCGGCGGCAACATCCGTAATGGCTCTCGCGGGAAGACGGTGCTGACCGAGGCCAATGGCCCGGTGGAGATCGAGGTGCCGCGTGACCGGGCCGGGACCTTCGAGCCGCAGATCGTGCGCAAGCGGCAGCGCCGGCTCGACGGCGTCGACCAGATCGTGTTGTCGCTGTATGCGAAGGGGCTAACGACCGGGGAGATCAGCGCACACTTCGCTGAGATCTACGGCGCGTCGGTCAGCAAGGAGACCATCTCGAGGATCACCGATCGGGTGCTTGAGGAGATGAGCGACTGGGCCGTGCGGCCGCTGGACGCGATCTACGCCGCGATGTTCGTGGACGCCATCGTGGTGAAGGTCCGGGACGGACAGGTCGCCAACCGGCCGATCTACGCGGCGATCGGGGTCAGCCTGGACGGAGAACGCGACATCCTCGGCCTATGGGCCGGGCAAGGCGGTGAGGGCGCGAAGTTCTGGATGAGCGTGCTCACCGACCTGCGCAACCGCGGCGTGCGCGACGTGTTCTTCGTGGTCTGCGACGGCCTCAAGGGGTTGCCCGAGGTCGTGTCGAACGTGTGGCCTCAGACGGTCGTGCAGACCTGCATCATCCATCTGATCCGTAACACGTTCCGGCTGACGTCCCGCAAGTACTGGGACGAGCTCACCCGCGACATCCGCCCGATCTATACCGCCGTGAACGAAGCCGCCGCACGAGCGGCGTTCGAGGCCATGACCGGCAAGTGGGGGCAGCGCTACCCGGCCGTTGTTCGGCTCTGGGACAACGCCTGGACCGAATTCATCCCGTTCCTGGACTACGACATTGAGATCCGCCGCGTCCTATCGACCACCAACGCGATCGAAAGCCTGAACGCCCGCTATCGGCGAGCGGTCAAGGCCCGCGGGCACTTCCCCTCCGAGCAGGCCGCGATGAAATGCCTCTACCTCGTCACCCGATCCCTAGACCCGACCGGGCGAGGCCGGGCACGATGGGCGATGCGGTGGAAGCCAGCGCTCAACGCGTTCGCGATCACCTTCGGCGACCGATTCCCGGCAGCCGAAACCTACTAATGGAAACCGCCGGAAACACCGTTAGCGCGATAGACCCGAGGCGGTAGGTGCGGGGCTCGTGAGAGGTGTGCTCAGTGGAAGCGAGCCGTACCAGTTGTAGGCGGTGCCGGGGGTTGGCTTCGGACGCGGCTTACGGGTCCGTCTGACCGCATCGTTCGCACCCTCTCCCAAGGAGCCGCCAGTTGAATCAGGCCGCGACGGGTTGGTACCTCGTCGGACTTGCGAATTCCGGGTGAACGCGAAGGAGTGGTTCTCCACCGGAGTCAATCGGGCCGACGTGAGGTGACGCCGCGCCGATGAAGACGGGGCCGTGGGCTGCTGTATGCCGAGCGGCGATCGGGGCGACCAGGAGACTGGTCACGACGATGGCGGCGGCGATGGACATTGAGCGGTTCGTGCGGCGCGGGCAGTACGGGTGCGGGGGGTCGCAGGCGATGAGCGCGACGACACTGCCGGCGATGATGCCTCCGACGTGCGCGCCCCAGGTGATGGTGGTCGGATAGGCCAGCCGAAGGACGACGATGGTGGCGAGGGCGGGAACCCAGAAGCTGCGTTGCCAAGGTA
>CAXTUZ010000236.1:0-2197 GCA_964247525.1 uncultured bacterium | reverse complement strand
CTCCTGGGGCGACTGCCGGGCGGTTGAGCGTCGAGGCTGAGCAGCGTAGTTCCCGGGACGAATAGGGGGTTGGCGCGCCGCGCACGGTGCCCGAGTGTTCTTCTGGCGGCGACTCCATCGACGGTGCTTCGCCCGAGGCGCGCAGCGTGGAATAGGTCGAGCACTCGGGCCTCGCGCGGCCAGACCGTCGGCGCGCGTTGTGGGATATCCGCAGTGGCAGCGGGCGCCGCCGTCCGACTTCGGCGCTGAACAGGGTCGGGTCGGCGTACTCGGTGCAGGTGCTGGCGAAGGGAGTGATCCGTCGCGTCGCGGTACAGACCGGAGCGCGCGGTACCGACGTAACCCCGATCCTCGGCGGGGAAGGCGGGGGATCGAGTGGTCATCGCCGATCTGCACGCGGCGCTTCCGAGCAGAGACACCTCCACCACGATCGCCCGCCGGCCTGACGGGCAACGTCGGCGGCGGATTCGGAGGCGCCGGCGGTCGGGGGACAGGCGCGCCGCCAGTCGGGGCACGTAACTAGCGATTTGTCGATGCCAAACGCAAAGCCGCGCTTGACGGGGCTCCGTCCCACTTGTCCGAGTGCACGGTCACCAGCATCGGATCGTCGTCCAATGCGACTATTCTCGCCAGACGCTGGTTCGCCTACCTCACCGACGATCTCCTACGCCGCGGCTCCATGATGTGTAAATTTCAAACGCGACATGCGAAAACTTTGGAGCCGCGTGGACCGACAACCCGAAACCGTTCACCCGGACGACATTGCTGAACAGATTCTGCAGCCACTCGGCAACTAATGACGCGAGTCAATCGCGCGACACTAGACCTCGGCCCTTCCGTAGTCGTCAGCAAAGCGAACGATGTCATCTTCGCCGAAATAGCTACCGTACTGCACCTCGACGAAGATAAGCGGGGCCGCACCAGTAGATTCGATGCGATGTCGCGCGCCGGCCGGAATGTCTACAGCCGAACCCGGCTCCACAACGATCTGCTCGTCGTTGCGCCACGCAAGGCCTCGCCCGGAGACGATAAACCAATGTTCGGCACGTCTTTGATGTGATTGCAACGACAAGCGCTGCCCCGGTTCGACATGAATTGTCTTCAGCTTGTGCGTATCTGAGCCTTCATCGACCACTGTGTAATGCCCCCAAGGCCTGATCGAATGCTCACCCATGAACGGTGCCCCCTTGCCTATGCTCCGCAGTTTCAATTATCCAACGAAGAGATGTCCGAGGCCCGAGCCTCGTCAGGAAAAAAAGCTTTGTCTTCACGAGCGCAGTAAGTAAGCCAACCCCTTCACGAAAGGAAGAGTCGAAGTATGAAGTACGTGTTCACGTGCCCAACTCTTGCGTATTTCTTCTCATCGGTTACGGCGTGGCCGTTTCCAAACCGGTTCCTCGCCGTGAACAAGATCCTCTAACGTACGCACTCCCGCTGCGTGTCGTGCCGATGACGACTAGGTGAAATCGACCGTAACCTTGGCATCACGGCCGGATCGCCCGCTTCGTTCGCTGCTGGCCGCGTAGGGCGTGTCGACAACGCTCGAGGCTCGGTCGCCGGCGCGCTCACCAGCTGGTCACACCTGGGTCGGAGCCGCTCCGAAGCCGTGTTCGCCAGTCTAGCCAGCGCTGACCCATCCCGGCCTCGTCTGGCAACACCGTCCGCCACCGGCTCAACCGCCGCGGCAACCGCCGCCTCAACCGCGCCTCCACATGGTCATCGTGACCTGCATTTACATGGACCCGCCTACCCGCGCGTACGTCATGGACGAACCGCAGAGGGACGCACCACCAAAGGGATCCGACGCTGCCTCAAGCGCTAGCTCGCATGGCAGATCTAACGCCAGCTCAACGCAGCGGCTAACAACCCTGCGCTGCTTGCAAGACACAGGAGATTCAACGGCCGCCTCGAACACCTCCGCGGCACCGCGCTCGGCTTCGCAACCTTTAGCTACATCTAGAGAGATCACTACTCAAGACCGGCGGACTAGAGCCCCGACCACAGTCCGGATCGGATGAGCCGGATTAGCGTCCGGAAGCGGCGTCTCGCAGACAGAGTTGGGGCCGAGCTCGTGTTACTAGGGAATGGGAGAGAATGATATGCAATGCTCACGCCGGAAAGCGTCGCATAACTGCCGCAGCTGCATGTGAACTCGGGGGCGCGGACTAGAAAGAATGCAGTAAGGTGGTTCGCGACG
>CAXTUZ010000235.1:0-2235 GCA_964247525.1 uncultured bacterium | reverse complement strand
ACCGATTGCGGCTGCTGTTCACCTGCTGCCACCCGGCGCTCGCCATGGAGGCGCGGATCGCGCTGACGCTTCGTCTCCTAGGTGGGCTGACCGTGGCCGAGATCGCCCAGGCGTTCCTGGTTCCCGAAACCACGATGGGACAGCGGATTACCCGGGCGAAGCAGAAAATCGCGGCGGCGAAAGTCCCTTACCGGGTGCCCGGAACCGCCGACCTCCCCGAGCGGCTTTTCGGCGTGCTCGCAGTGCTGTTCCTCGTCTTCAACGAGGGCTACCTCGCCACCAGCGACGGCCAGCCGATTCGCTCCGAGCTCACAGGCGAGGCCATCAGGCTGACGCGGGTCCTGCGCCGGCTGCTCCCCAACGAGCCCGAGGTGGCCGGCCTGCTCGGGCTGCTCGTTCTCACCGAGGCGCGGAGCGAGGCACGCGTCCGTGACGGGGAGCTCGTTCCCCTCGGGGAGCAGGACCGTGCCCGGTGGGACCGCGCGCTGATCGCCGAAGGGCACCATCTGGTTCGCGAGTGCCTCATGATCAATCGACCCGGCCGCTACCAGATTCTCGCCGCGATCAACGCCGTCCATACCGACGCCGCCAGCCCGGCGGGTACGGACTGGTCACAGGTCGTCGCACTCTACGACCAGCTGACCCGGTTCGACCCGTCGCCGATCGTCGCGCTCAATCGCGCGGTCGCGGTCGCGGAACTGGACGGCCCCGAGGTCGCCCTCGCGCTGGTCGACCGGCTGCAGCTCGCGGGCTACCACGCATGGCACGCCACCCGCGCCGATCTTTTGCGCAGGCTCGGCCGCAGCACCGAGGCGATGGACGCGTACGCCGCCGCGATCGCCGCGACCCAGAACTCCGCCGAGCGCGCCTATTTGACGAGGAAGAAGGGCGAGCTGGTCTGATCAGTCGCGCCGTTCGTCAGCTTGAAGTCGCGCGCCGCTCAGCTGCGATGGTTACGGCCGGCGGACTTCGTACCGTCCTACGGAGGCGTCCGCGAAGGTCAACTCGCCGGTCACCGCGAACTTGTCGGTGCTGGCGAGTCGACGGGCATCTTGGCTCAGCACGCCGCGGAGAGCCAACCCGAGTATTCGTACTTCGCGCTGGCTCAGGTCGGCGGGTTGCCGCGCGTGGATGCTCACCAGGCTGGGCGCGAATCTGGCCGAGCCCGGCACGTCGTACCGTCTGGCCTTGTCCGCAAATCTTGCCGGCGTCTCGCGCCACGGTTCGAGGTGCACCATCAGCGCGCCGTCCAGTTGGCCGAGAGGGTCGTCGGTCATGCCGGTGCTCGCTGCCAATAGTTGATCCGCATCGGGTACGGCGTTGAAGCCGTGCTGCAGTCCGGCGTTCCCCAGCACGAGGCAGTCGAGATCGACGTGATCACCGCCGAGTTCGAGGTGAGTGGCGAACCAATCATTGTCGGTCCAACGGTTCCACGGCGCGGCCTCGACGAACGCTTGCAGCTCCCGATACAAAAGTCGGTAGTCATCCGCGGTCGGAAGATCCGCTGGCTGAACACGACCTTCCACATGCCCGACGAGGCTATCCATGACCTCCTCCGCCTCGTCCATGCCGCTGCCCTCGATCAGGGGGATGCCGGCAAGCCAGCTCAGGCGACCCGCGGCCGCCTGAGTTGCAAGCAAAAGCTCCGCCGGCACGACTATTTGTTGCGGTACAGCCTTGGTAAGGGGCGGGGCGGGAGTGACCAGCGCGGCCTTCAGCGCCCGACCGAGTACGCCCGCGATCGATGTGCCAGGGGTGGCGTTCACCACCTGCCCCGTCGCCGCGTCGAGTACGGCCGCGATGGCCGTCCCCCGCCGCCCGCGAACGATGACGGAATCGCTGATGTCTCGAGCGAGCACGATCCAGGTCGGTGCTTCAGGCACGATCGCGAACCCTATCTGACGGTCGTGATCAGGTGACGACGATGACCTCGACGCCGATCGCGTCGTAGGTGCCGCGTGCCCGCCATCACGTTCGCATGTTGGGGCGGGCAACACATGCCTTGACAGCTATATAACCATCAAGGCATACTCCGATCGTGACAGCGACAGCAACGATCGAGGCACTCACGGAGCCGAGGCGGCGAATGATCCTCGATGCGCTGCGCCAAGGGGAGCAACCGGTGCACGCGCTTGTCGACGGGCTTGCAATGAGTCAGCCATTGGTGTCAAAGCACCTGCGGGTGTTGAGAAATGCCGGTCTGGTCGAGGTCAGGTCAGATGCGCAGCGGCGGCT
>CAXTUZ010000234.1:0-2252 GCA_964247525.1 uncultured bacterium | reverse complement strand
CCGTTGCACCGGCGGCACTTGTCGTACCCAAGGTGCGAGGCGCCCACGATCTGCACGCGGTCGCCGACCTGCTCGAGAGGTCCGGCGCGCCGGGACATACCCGTATCTGGGCCATGCTCGAGACCGCCGCGGCGATCCTTGCGGCGCGCGAGATCGCGGCGTTCCCGGCCGTTGCGGCGGTCGTCGTCGGCACGAACGATCTCGCCGCCGACCTTCGGGCGACGAGCGGCCCGGGACGCGCGGCGCTGCTGCCGCACCTCGCCAGCGCCCTGCTCGGTGCCCGCGCGGCGGGCGTCACGGCGATCGACGGGGTGTACAACGACATAGGTGACGACGCCGGCTTCGAGGCGGAGTGCCGGCAGGGTGCAGAACTCGGGTACGACGGCAAATCGCTCATCCATCCGAGCCAGGTGCCGATCGCGAATCGCGTCTGGGCCCCCACGGCGGACCAGGTCGCCCACAGCCGTCGAGTGATCGACGCGTACGAGGCCGCCCGCCTGGAGCACCGCGGGGTCGCCACGCTCGACGGGGTGTTGATCGAGAACATGCACGTGGCCCACGCCCGCCGACTCATCGCCCTGGCGGCGACGGTCAGCGGCTGACGCAGAACACTAGGTCGCGTCGACGTCGTACGGCGGCACGGCACCTGGCGTGAGCGTACGTCCGGCTGTCGTGACGGTCGGTTCCGCCGGCTCGTCGCCCTCGTCGAGGAGCGCCTTGGAGACGAGCCGGCGCGGATGCAGGTCCCGCAGGTCGCGAAACTCGTCGCGTACCTCGCGGAAGTCGTCGAGACCGAAGCCGTCCTTCTCGGGCATGTGCGCCTTGAGATCCTCGCTCATACCCTGCGCCATCGTGCGGAGCTGGCGGATCATCCGCGCGGCGTCGCGAGCGGCGTTCGGCAACCGTTCGGGACCGAGGACGAAGAACGCGACGACGCCGATGACGAGCAGCTCAGGCCAGCCCATCCCGAACATGCGCGCTCCTTCCGTGGCCGGCCCATCTTGCTCCGCCGCGATCACTGCGGCGCGTTCGAGCGATCAACCCTGCGGGTTCTGTACGAGGATGACTCGCGCGCTGCGCTGCTCGCCACCCCGGACGTAGGTGATGACCACCGCCTCGCCGATCCGGTGACTTCGGGTGGCGACGATCAGATCGTCGGCGCTGTCGATGCGCGTGCCGTCCAGGGCGACGATGACGTCACCGGCCTCGAGGGCGGCGCCGGCGGCCGGGGTGCCTTGGCGAACCTCCCTGACGAAGGCCCCCGAGGCGGGACCCCCAGGAATCGGATGGTCGGCGTCGATCGTGTCCGGAACGACCCCGAGGTAGGGGTGGGTCGCCTTTCCGGTCCGGATGATCTCCTCGGCGACCGACCGGGCGTAGTCGATCGGAATTGCAAAGCCGACGCCGATGGACCCGCTTTCGGTGTTGGAGTCGCTCGTGCTCGCGATGGCCGAGTTGATGCCGACCACCGCACCGGTCACGTCGACGAGCGCACCACCGGAGTTTCCGGGGTTGATCGCCGCATCCGTTTGGATCGCGTTTCCGAGAACCGTCGTCGCTGACCCTTCGCCGGGCACGTCGATGTTACGGGCGAGCGCGCTGACGATCCCGGAGGTGACGGTGCCCGACAGACCCAGCGGTGCGCCGACGGCCACCACCTCGTCCCCCACCTGCAACGTTGCCGACCTGCCCAGGCGCGCCGCTCGTAGGGACCCGAGATCGACCTTTATCACCGCCAGGTCGTCCACCGGGCTGCGCCCGACGATGGTCGCCGGGATGCCCGACTGGGCCGGACTCAGATCGACGGTCAAGGTGCCGGTCTGCCCTTGGGGGGCGACGACATGGTTGTTGGTCAGGATGTAACCGTCCGACCGAACGATGACTCCCGCGCCTGTCCCGCGCAGGTCGCCGCGACGGACCTGGACGGTGACCACACTCGGCACGATTGCCGCGGCAATGGCGCTCACGGAACCCGCCGCGGGCGCGGTACGGCGCACCGCGGGCTCGCTGACCGGGAGCCGCGCGGCGGGGTCGAGCACGGCTGCCTGCGTCGTCGTCCGACCTTCGTGTCTCCCGGCGGCCGCTCCTGCCGCCCAAGCGATGAGCCCACTCGCTGTCGCCGACACGACGACGGCCGTGACGAGACCGCCGGCGAACGCACCGCGACCGACGCCTCGAGATGCGCCTGCCGCGCGGGTGGCAAGTTCCGGTGCGACAGCGGTCGAGCTTGCCGGATAGCCCAAGGGAGGAGG
>CAXTUZ010000233.1:0-2287 GCA_964247525.1 uncultured bacterium | reverse complement strand
CGTTACGGGTGCATCCGAGCGTGACGAGCGCGACCCGGGCTCGGCGGGGCGGGAACTCGGACACCACCGCAGTCTACGGCTCCCAGCGCCCGTCAGCCGGTGGTCGCAGCAGCGTCGGTGGCGTCGAACGACACGGTCGACACCTGGCCCGCACCTGCCGGCGGGGCGCCGACCGGTCGTCCGTTCACCGTAAGGTCGATCGCCGGGGCGAACCCGAACACGAACCGCAGGCGCTGCGCGCTGTGAAAGGGCTTCGACTGCCCCGCGTCCACGGTGCCCTGGAACAACACGGCGCCCGACTCGTCGGTGACGTGCACCCAGGAGGGGCTGTCATGCACCCTCACGACGACGTTCACGCCGGCGAGGGCAAGCGTCTCCGGCGGTGAGGTGGGCGGCGGCCCGGTAGAGCTGCTCGGCGCCGGCGTCGAGGTGGTCGGCGGCGCCCCGCTCCTCGCGGTAGTTGGTCCACCGTCCCCGCCTGACCGCAGCAGGGAGGCGCCCGCGACGATCGCGATCACGAACGCCGCTCCCACGGCGGCGAGCAGCCACATCGAAGCCGGCTTGCGGGCGGTTCGCTGGGACAAATCCCGGATCGCGAGGGGGTCAGCGTCAACGGTCGGGGGCGCGGAGGAGGCCGCGGCGCCGGAGACCGGCATCGGCTTCGGCGCGGGTGGTGTGCCGGCGAGCCGGTCGTACTGGTGGAGGAAGGTCGCCGGCGCGACCCCGACCGTCAGGGCGATGGCGCGAAGGTGACCGCGCGCATACACATGTCCGCCGCACGGCGCGAAGTCGCCCGACTCCATCGATCGGAGCAGGCTGCCCCGGAGCCGGGTCGCCGCGGCGACCTCTTCGATGCTCTGCCCAGCCGCCTCGCGTTCGAGCCGAATGGACTCGCCGAGTGCACGCGCCGCGTCGTCGCCGGGCTCGGCGACAGCAGGGTCGTGCGGGGTCGGCATGAGAACCTCCGGGGAAGGAAGGACGATGAAGAACCCGCGCGACGGACGGGGTCTGCGCAGCTCAGTCTACGGCCGCGGAAGGGGTCAGCGAGGACCATCCCGGGAGACCGGCCCGCGCTCGGGCGGTCAGCCCGCTTGGACGGTGAACAGCAGACCCTCGAGTTCCTCCGGACGTACGAGGACGTCGCGGGCTTTCGAACCTTCGCTCGGCCCGACCACGCCGCGGCTCTCCATCAGATCCATCAGGCGGCCCGCCTTCGCGAAGCCCACCCGCAGCTTGCGCTGCAACATCGACGTTGACCCGAACTGCGAGGTCACCACGAGTTCGATGGCCTGGAGAAGCAGGTCGAGGTCGTCGCCGATGTCCTCGTCGACCTCCTTGCGCGCAGTGGGTTCGGCGGAGACCTCGGGGAGGTATTCGGCGTCGCGTTGTGCGAGGCAATGGGCGACCACCGCCTCGATTTCGCTCTCGCTGACCAGCGCGCCCTGGACCCGAATCGGTTTCGACGCGCCCATGGGCAGGAACAGCCCGTCACCGAGGCCGATCAGCTTCTCCGCGCCCGGCTGGTCGAGGATCACCCGGCTGTCGGCGAGGCTGGAGGTCGCGAAGGCAAGCCGGCTCGGCACGTTCGCCTTGATGAGCCCCGTGACGACGTCGACGCTCGGACGCTGGGTGGCGAGCACCAGATGGATCCCGGCGGCGCGGGCGAGCTGCGTGATGCGCACGATCGCGTCCTCGACGTCCCGGGGGGCGACCATCATCAGATCGGCGAGCTCGTCGACGATGACCAGCAGGTACGGATACGGGCGGTACACCCGTTCGCTGCCCGGCGGCGGCCCGATCTCGCCCGTCCGCACCTTGCGATTGAAGTCGTCGATGTGCCGAACGCCGGATGCCGCCAGGTCCTCGTACCGCGCATCCATCTCCCGAACCACCCATTGCAGCGCCTCGGCCGCCTTCTTCGGGTTCGTGATGATCGGGGTGATCAGGTGCGGTACGCCCGAGTACGCGGTCAGCTCAACCCGCTTGGGGTCGATGAGGATCATCCGGACCTCGTCCGGGGTGGTCCTCAGGAGCACCGAGGTGATCAGCGAATTCATGCACGTCGACTTGCCGGAGCCGGTCGCGCCCGCGACGAGGATGTGCGGCATCCGGGCGAGGTTCGCGACGACGTACCCGCCTTCGATGTCCTTGCCCAGCGCGACGGTGAGCGGAGCATGATTCGTCGTTGCGACCGGCGACCGCAGCACGTCACCAAGGCTGACGATCTCCCGGTCCGCGTTGGGGATCTCGATGCCGATCGCGCTCTTGCCCGGGATCGGGCTGAGGA
>CAXTUZ010000232.1:0-2294 GCA_964247525.1 uncultured bacterium | reverse complement strand
CGCGAGTAAAAGCGATCGTTGGTGCGCCGCGTCGGCTTCGCCTGAATCCGAGCGCCAGCTCAACGACCAGCGCCCCAGACCGCTCAGCAGGTTCACTCGCTGATCATCGCGGGCACCGAAGGAGCCAGCGATCGCTCTTTAGGTGGGGGTCACCACGACGTTGGTCGCCGGGTCGCGGTCCGAGCTTACGGCAGCAGTCGACGATGCCTTTCCCGCGCGAACAATCAAGGTGATGCTGGCGATGAGGACCCAGATGCCCATCAACGGGAGACTGACGTACTCACCAATGACGACGGAGATCACTCCGAACACGATGGTCAACCACGCTACCCACACTGGCAGCAACGCTCGAGCGCCAAGAAGAGCGAACCCAGTCGCCAAGAAGAACATTGTGACGAACGGCCAGCCCATAACCTGGGTTGGGTCCTGCGCGAGAGTGTTCAGTGTCTGCAGTGAACTCCCATCGACGTGATCAACCGCTTCTGCAAGCGCCCAGTCGAGGGCCATCGTCACTGCACCCGTCACCAGAAACAGCATGCTGGCAACGAATCCCAGCGTGGCAAGCCGGACGGTCTTGACGGTCGGAGCGGCAGCGACAATCGCCTCGCGTAGGTACCAGTAGAACGGCAGCCCGAACAAGACGCCGATTCCGGTGATGATCGTCTCTGCCTGCACGCCGGTCTTGTGCTTGTGGTAGTAGGCGATGACCTTCGCGGTGTTGTGGGTGTCCGTGTCTGGTGGGGTTGGAATGATGAAGATCGACAACAGGATCAAGATCAAGAAGATCAGTCCTGCCAGCCCAATGAGGCGTATTGCCCGAGCTGTCATGATTTGGCCCTCCCCTTGTAGCGGCGCTACGCGGCGGCAACCTACAAGATCATGAGAATCTTGTCTACGGGGTGACGGCTTGCAGTCACCTGTGACCGAGCTTCGCGGGCGGCGATGATCCCGCGATGAGGTTGATGCTCGCGAGGACGCGACATGCGCGAAATCCAGCCAGCGGCGGCGGGCTTTTTGATGCCGCCCGCATTCCCGAGGCACTACAACCGGGGCGAACGTCAGCGCCGCCGCGCACACCGCGTCGTGGACGCCGGAGCAGTCGCGGGCTTTGGACGAGGGCCGGCTCTTGCCTGCACGCACGCTCCGGGACGCCTGGACGACGGCGAGGACGGTCCGTAGCCGGGTCGAGCCGGCTGGTCGTTCACGAATGTGGGCCGGGTACGGCTTTCAGTCCCGAAGCACGCAGTCGCCGCACACCGCCGAGCGGCTGCCCACGACACGGTAAATGAGGCAGCAGCTTCGGCGACGGAAGGAACTGCTCGAGCGCAGCTTCCCTTCGTCCACCCGTGAATCAGCGAGCAGCAGGTTGGCGACCACAGCCGCGCGGGGCGCCACGTCGGGCCGACTGGCAGCGATCAGCCTGGCAGCGCTGTTCGCGGCTGACCCGACATTGCCCCAGAGGACTCGCGGCGATACTCCGTAGCGTGCACCGACCGCCATCGTGACGCCTTCGACGATCGACCCTCGCAACGCAAATTCACCCGCCGGCTCCACGCGTGGGATCGAGATGGGAAACGGCCCACCGAGCTTGTCCTGCCACCAGATGTCTTCGGACTGCGCGTCGATCTGCCCGAGGCCGAGCGCGTACGACCCAATGGCTGGTGCAAGCATCCGGGCGACGATCCCGAGCTGCACTACCGATGCGACGACGCGAAGATCGACGACCGTTGCAGGATCGCCCCGCGCGATGAGCGCTGCCCGGGTCGCTTCGAGGCGAGCATCGAGTGTGATCGGCCGGTCGATGAGTTCGGACAGCGGTCGCCACGGCAGGGCTACGCGCGCCGCAGGCTCGTGGGCATGAGTCGCGAAGTAGGGGCCGAGTGCGGCGAGTTCACCCTCGACGTCGCGGTGAACTCGCTGCACTGCCGACTGACTATCCGACTGCGACGGGCGCAGGAGCCGGTTCCCGCACGGCGGGGGTGGCCTTGTCACCGACCGGGCGCAGGAGCCGCTCGAGCAGCGTGCCGAAGATCAGGCCAGTCACTGACCAGATGAGCATCTGGTTGATGATCGAATACCAGCGGAACTTCCAGAGCACGTCCGGACTGAAGCCGGGATAGACGATCTGGCCCGGCGCAATCGTCGTGCCGTTCACAACGAGCGGGGTCGGAAGAATGTTCGTAATCGCCTGCGGCGTCTCGGTCGACGCCCGGGCGTACCCAAACTGATGCTGGTGTGCAACGTTCGCCCTCAGGTCACCGAGCGATGGAAGGAGCCCGATGAGAATGCAATAC
>CAXTUZ010000231.1:0-2299 GCA_964247525.1 uncultured bacterium | reverse complement strand
AACGTCGAGCGTACGGAATACGGCCTGCGCATCATCGCCCTGCGCGAGCTCGACGCCGAGCGCACCCACGTCCGCGTGACGAACCAAGTGTTCCCGCACGCCTTCGTCATCCCGATGTCGAGCGAGATGACGATCACGCAGTGGCACGTGCCGGTCGACGACGAGAATTGCTACTGGTACGCCGTCTTCACGAGCTACGGGAAACCCGCCGACAAGCGGAAGATGACCGACCAGCGGCTCGAACTCTACGAATTGCCGGGCTACGTCTCGCGCAAGAACAAGTCGAACGATTACGGGTTCGATCCGCACGAGCAGAAGCATGGGACCTACACGGGCATGGGCGCGGACATCAACGTCCACGACCAATGGGCGGTCGAGAGCATGGGCCGGATCCAGGACCGCACGCGCGAGCATCTCGGCCAGTCGGACAAGGCGATCATCCAGTACCGGCGCCTCCTGCGCGAGCAGATCGAGACGGTCCGCGACGGGGGGCAGCCCCTGCTCTACCTCGATGCCAAGGGCGCGCGGGCGATCCAGGGCCCCGGGACGATGGATGGGATCGGCCCCTCGAAGGGCTGGGAGACCTACTGGATGGAGGTCGACGTCGCGCGCCGTCGCGGGGCGCCGTGGATGGCCGCGCCCCCCGCGCCGCGGGAGGGGGACGACAAGATCGTGCAGCTCGTCGCGGCCGAGTAGAGGGCGCGCGTGAGCTTCGTTGACGAGCACGGGCTCTGGTCCACGGCGCAGGAGGAGGCCGCGCAGGCGGTCGCGCGACGCATCGCGACCGACGGCATCGAGGTCGTCCGGTTCTCCTTCCCCGACCAGCACGGGATCCTCAGGGGGAAGACCCTCGTCGCCGGGGAGGCCGTGCGGGTCCTGAGGAGCGGCGTGTCGATGACCTCGACGCTGCTCGCCAAGGACACGTCCCACCGGACCGTGTTCCCGGTGTTCACCGCCGGCGGCGGCTTCGGCATGACGGAGATGCAGGGCGGCGGCGACGTCCTGATGGTGGCCGACCCGTCCACGTTCCGGGTCCTTCCCTGGGCCGACAACACCGGCTGGATCCTGTGCGACCTCCACTTCGCGGACGGCTCCGTCCCGGCCTTCGCGACGCGGTCGATCTATCGCCGGGCGCTGGCCGAGCTGGGGGAGCGCGGCTACGCCTTCGTGGCCGGCCTCGAAGTCGAGTGCCACATCTTCCGCCTCGTCGATCCGCGGATGGACCCGCGCGATGCCGGACAGCCGGGAGAGCCGCCCGAGGTGGCCCTGCTGTCGCACGGCTACCAGTACCTCACCGAGCAGCGCTACGACCTGCTCGAACCGGTGCTGGAGATCGTGCGGCGCAACGTGCTGGCGCTGGGGCTTCCGCTGCGCTCGATCGAGGTCGAGTACGGCCCGAGCCAGTGCGAATTCACCTTCGCCCCGACCGTCGGCCTGGAGCCGGCAGACCTGATGATCCTGTTCCGCTCGGCCGTGAAGCAGGTCTGCCGGCGCCACGGCCTGCACGCCACGTTCATGTGCCGTCCCAAGATCCCCAACGTCGTCTCCTCGGGCTGGCACCTGCATCAGTCACTGCGCACGGCCGGCGGGGAGAACGCGTTCCGATCGGAGGGCGCGGATCACCCGCTCTCGAAACTCGGCCAGGGCTATCTCGCCGGCCTGCTCGCTCACGCGCGGGCGGCGGCGGTGTTCACGACGCCGACCATCAACGGCTACAAGCGGTACCGCTCCTACTCGCTCGCGCCCGACCGTGCGGTCTGGGGCCGGGACAACCGCGGGGTGATGATCCGGGTCCTCGGCGGCGGCGACGATCCGGCGACCCGCCTGGAGAACCGCATCGGCGAGCCCGCGGCCAATCCCTACCTATACATGGCCTCGCAGATCCTGTCGGGCCTCGACGGGGTCGACCGGCAGCTCGATCCGGGTCCGTGCGCCGACACGCCGTACGAGGCCGACGCCCCCCCGCTGCCGAAGTCGCTGCGCGAGGCCGTGTCCGCGCTGCGGGAGGACGACTTCTTCCGCGAGGCGCTGGGGACGCAGTTCGTGGAGTACTACACATTCATCAAGAACGCCGAGATCGATCGCTTCCAGTCCGAGGTCACGGACTGGGAACATCGGGAATATTTCGATACCTTCTGACCGATTCCCCCATAGCACCCTCCAGGAGAACGCGCGCGTGAACGCAGTAGGCTCGACCGCGGTCGGATTGACCGCACTCTTCCTCGCGCTCGCCGCGCCCGCTCGGGCCGAGGTCCCCGGCGGCGTCGTCAAGATCGGTGTGCTTAGCGACATGAGCGGC
>CAXTUZ010000230.1:1434-2309 GCA_964247525.1 uncultured bacterium | reverse complement strand
ACTGATGTTGCCGTGGCGGACGCCACTGATGTTGCCGTGGCGGACGCCACTGATGCTTGCGGGCGGACCGCCCGGGTCTCGACGCGGTGTGAAAGGGCGTGAAGGTGATGAGTGAGGCAGGAACGGCCATGGCCAGCCCGGAGCAGGACGACCTGACCGAGCGGGGCGCCGAGTCCGACGAGTTGGCCGGATCGGACGAGCCGCGGGCCGCTCGCAAGCCGTCAGGGATCGCGACCCTCGAACATGAGGGCGAGGTCGCCGCCGACTACATCGAAGAGCTTCTCGACATCTGCGATGTCGACGGTGACCTGGACCTGGACGTCGATGGTGACCGCGCGATCGTCGCGGTCGTGGGTGAGAATCTCGACGTGCTTGT
Organism: uncultured bacterium; assembly: GCA_964247525.1. Lineage (GTDB taxonomy): Bacteria > Actinomycetota > Actinomycetes > Mycobacteriales > CAJCIY01 > DASYGP01. The sequence goes on along the minus strand of CAXTUZ010000230.1, from coordinate 1,933 downwards.
CGGGGAGCGCGGAAAGGTCCTCGACGCACTGCAGGAACTTGCCCGCCTCGCGGTCCTCGCTCAAACCGGACAACGCAGCCGGCTGATGCTCGACGTCGCCGGTTACCGGGCTGCGCGTCGTACCGAGCTGACCACGTTGGGGACCGACACCGCGAACACCGTCGCCCGAAGCGGCGAACCCGCCCGCCTCAGCCCGATGAACGCGTTCGAGCGCAAGGTCGTGCACGATGCGGTCGCCGCAATAACGGGAGTCCGAAGCGAGTCTGAAGGAGACGAACCGCGCCGCCGCGTCGTCGTGCTGCCTGTCGTACCGGACTGAGGTCGTGGGCGTGACAGCCCCAGCGTCGCCGCCGGTGACGGATCCGCTCGAGTCATTCGCTGCACGGCTTTTCGGCAGCCGGCTCTCCATCGCGCGGGGGTACGCCGGACACCTGGCCGTGGTGGCGGTCGAGCGCGGGTTGGTGGGTCCGCGTGAAGGACCACGGGTGTGGGATAGGCA
>CAXTUZ010000230.1:0-1423 GCA_964247525.1 uncultured bacterium | reverse complement strand
CGCCAGCCAGATGGCTCCGAGCGAGAGGGCCATGCCCGAGACGTCCGCGAATACGTGGCCGGCGTCGGCCACCAGCGCGAGCGAGTTGCCCGCGATTCCGGCGACCAGCTCGACCACGAGGATGACGATGCTCACCAGCATGCTCCGGAACACCTAATTTCTAACCGAAAAAAGAAACGCACTCGGAATCGGTGAGCAGGTTGACGTCGTCCGGTCGCGGGCCGAGGACCATCGCCTTCGATACGACGTCGTCGTCGCGCGCGCCGTGGGGGCGCTGCCCACACTCGCAGGGTGGAGCAAGGCACTACTACGCCCTGGTGGGGTGCTGCTGGCCGTCAGGGGAACGTCGGCAGCGGGGGAACTCGCGGATGCTCGGGAGATGCTGCGCCGCGCAGGCTGGCACCCTGGAACGGTGAAGCACTGCGGTGAAGGCCTTAGCCAGCCGACAGTGGTCGTGCGGGCGTCGATTCGGTGACTGTTTCACGGGAAACGACCGCACCGGCTTCACGGGAGACGGTTCCACTCCTGCCACGTCCTCGTGGACCTCGAGTGCTGACGATCGCGAATCAGAAGGGCGGGGTCGGGAAAACCACCTCTACGGTGAATCTCGCGGTCGCGCTTGCTCTCGGAGGGCTCCACGTTCTCGCCGTCGATCTTGACCCCCAGGGCAACGCCTCCACCGGCTTCGGGGTCGAGCACGGTCCGGGCGCCCCGTCCGCGTACGACGTTCTGGTTGACGGCGGACGCATCTCGGATGTGGCGGTGCCCTCTCCGGAGGCAAGTGGATTACGCGTTGTCCCCGCCACCGCCGATCTCGCCGGTGCGGAGATCGAACTGGTGCCGCTGGTGGCGCGCGAGAACCGGCTCCGCAGGGCTCTTCATACCTTTCTGGCCGACGACGCTGTCGATTACGTGCTCATCGACTGCCCGCCGTCGTTGGGCCTGCTGACGGTCAACGCGCTGGTCGCCGCCCGTGAGGTGCTCGTTCCGATCCAGTGCGAGTACTACGCGCTCGAGGGCTTGGGGCAGCTGGTCGCGAACACGGACCTTGTCCACGCTCACCTGAACCCCGATCTGGTGATCTCGACGATTTTGCTCACGATGTTCGACGCCCGTACGAAGCTCGCCGACCAGGTGGCGACCGAGGTGCGCCGCGTGTTCGGCGCAAAAGTCCTCAACGCGGTAATCCCGCGCAGTGTTCGCCTCAGTGAGGCCCCGGGTTATGGTCAGTCGGTGTTCGGTTACGACCCGGATTCACGTGGCGCGCTCGCCTACCAGGACGCCGCGGCCGAAATTGCGGCGCGCGGCGTGCTCGCCGGCCCGTGACTGCCCGCCGAGGAGGGCTCGGCCGTGGCCTCGGCGCGCTGATTCCCCCAGCCCCCCCTCGACCAGCGGCCACCGGGCGCGCGGCCGCGCCCGCGGG
>CAXTUZ010000229.1:0-2311 GCA_964247525.1 uncultured bacterium | reverse complement strand
GTGGTGAGCCGTCCTGGCTGGTGGTCGTCAACGGCGCCAGGTAGGAGGTGCCGCGGAGCCTGGACGCGAGATACGCGAGTCCGAACCAGGCGGCGAACGCTGCGGCCGCCGCCGGCAGCACCCGACGCAGGAGCAGCCCGGCGAGCACGAGAACGGGACCGCCGACCAAGCCGCCCCCCAGCGGGCCGGAGTTGGCCAGGACCACGTACAGACCGTGCTGCCGGTCGAGGCGGTGCAGACGGCCCCGGGCAGCATCCCGGCTGCGGCGATCGGTGAGGGTGGCTCTCGCGTGGCGCACCTTCGCGCGCGGGACGACCACCACCCGGTGGCCGGCGAGATTGACGCGCCATCCGAAGTCGATGTCCTCGCGGAGCAGGGCGAGGCGCGCGTCGAACCCGTCGAGCGCGTCCCAGATTTCTCGTTTGATGAGCGCGCCCGCTGTACCGACGGCGAGCACGTCACGCGGCTGGTCGTGCTGTCCCTGATCCAGCTCGAACGGCTCCAGATCGACGACCCGACGGCCCGCGCGATCCGTGGTGAGCCCTACCTCGACCAGCCGGTCGGGGTGATGCCAGTCCACCGCCTTCGCTCCGAGCACGGCAGCGCGCGGGGTGTGCGCCGCGTGGGTCAGAAGCGCGGCCAGCGCGGCCGGTTCGGGGGCGCTGTCGTCGTGCAGCAACCAGATCCATGCGACTCCGCTCCGACCGGGATCTCGCCGGTGCGGGCTCGGCCGGTCGGACGAACCGATCGCAGTGGCCCCCTGCGCGTCGAGAGCCGCGAGCCCGGCGCGGACGGCGTCTCCGTAGCCGGTCGAGCGCTCCAGCCGCACCATCCGAACCGCGGCACCCGCTGTGGAGAGCAGCTCCGCGGTCGAGTCGGTCGAGCCGGTGTCGACGACGACCAGCCGTTCGGGCGGCCGCGTTTGCGCCTGGAGTGCGGCCAGCGTCTCGGGCAACCAGCGCTCACCATCGTGAGCGACCAGGACAGCGACGACCTCCGCGGGGGGTCCATCCACCGCTTCCGGCTCCCCGTCGGCCAGCGGGTCGTCGAGGAGCAATGATTCGAACAGAGCGCGCCGCTGAGCTTCAGCGTCAGCGCGCCTGCGCGCCACCTCGACCCGGGCGCGCTCCTCGTCCAGTGGCGCGTCGATCTGCTCGACGGGCGCAGGGGACGAGCGGCGTCCGCTCGCCCGATGCCGCGGAGTCGCGCGACCTCGCTCGTCTCTGTCCGGCATCAGCGGGCAATCTACGGCAGGACCGGCCTGCCTCCGGTCGAGGCGATGCTCAGACCGCGGCCCGACGCACCCGTCGGCGCTCCCGTTCGGACAATCCGCCCCAGATACCGAAGCGCTCGTCGTTACGCAGCGCGTACTCCAGGCACTCGTCCCGAACCTCGCACGTCAGGCATACCCGCTTCGCTTCCCGGGTGGAGCCGCCCTTCTCGGGGAAGAAGCTCTCCGGGTCGGTCTGTGCGCACAGCGCGCGGGCCTGCCACGCCAATTCGCCCTCGGCTTCGTCAAGCCCGAACAGATCGAGGCCGCTCCAACCCGGGCTCGCCGCGGCCTCGCTGAGCGGCATCCCCGGCTGGAGCGGACCTCGTGGCTGGCCGAGGCCAAGGAACTCGTCGTTCATGCGGTACTTCCTCTCGACCCGTGATCGCCCTCGCCCCGCCGCGGGCGGTGCGGTGACGCGACCGTGGCCGCTCTACCACCCTGCGGAAGTGCGCGCGTGAATGACACTCGCGTAATTACAGGGATGTAGGGCGGTCACGTCAACCCCCGTACGAAATCTGTAGCTGACCAGGAGCATGGCCAAGGCTCGTTACCGTCGCCGCGTCGACCGTCGGGGCGGACCCTGGGGACCGGACGGCGGGTCTTCGGTGTCGGGCTTCGGCGGTTCGGCGGCTGGTGTCGAGGATTCTGGCGTAGCCGCCGCCTTTTTCGCGGCCGGCGCCCGACGTGCGGATCCGGCCCCGACAGCAGTAGCGGGTCTTCCCATTCCGGCAGTGGGGTTTTGCGGCGGCATCCCGCTGCTTCGCTTGCTCGGCGTGCGCTTCGCGGGTGCAGCCGGCCTCGCGGCCGCATCGGCGACCGACGGGACAGCCCGATTGGGGCCGGCCTTCTTCGTGCCGCGACGCAGCGCTGCGACAGGCGAGCTCGTGTTCTCCCGGGTGCTCGCCGGGGGCGGCTGAGCCGTCTCGGGCTCTACATCGATGGGCTGCGTGGTCGTCGTCTCGCTCAGCATCACATCGACGCCCGCAAGATCGACCGAGTCCGTCTCCACCGCAAGGATCTCGCTGGTCGGCGGAGTTG
>CAXTUZ010000228.1:0-2311 GCA_964247525.1 uncultured bacterium | reverse complement strand
CCACGGGAAGGCAGTCCAAGACCTTGCCGTGCGGATTGTTGGGGGTGTTTCGAACCGCCGCGACGACCCGGAGGCGCTTGAGAGCGCGGGCCTTCTTCTGCCCCTTGCCGCTACGGATGGTCTCCCGCAGTGACTCGGCCTCGGTCTCGAGGTCGAACGTGCCGAGCAGCTTCTGGAGCGCGGCCGCGCCCATCCCGCCGGTGAAGTAGTCACCGAAACGCTCGTTGAGCGCCCGGTACAGCGTTTCGTCAGCGATGAGCTGCTTGGAGTCGAGCTTGCGGAACGTGTCGAGCACCTCGTCGAGGCGGTCCATCTCGCGCTGTGCCTTGATCCGGATCTGGTTCATCTCACGCTCGGCAGAATCGCGGGTCTTGCGCTTCGCGTCGCCCTTCGCGCCTTCCGCCTCGAGGGCGGCGATGTCTTCTTCGAGCTTCTTCGCGCGCGACTCGATCGCCGTGTCACGGGCGCCCTCGAGCCGCTTCCGCTCGACGTCGACGCGTGCCTCGAGAGAGGGCAGATCTTCGCGGCGCTTGGCGTCGTCGACGCTGGTGATGAGATACGCGGCGAAGTAGATGATCTTCTCGAGATCCTTGGGAGCGAGGTCGAGAAGATAGCCGAGCCGACTCGGAACCCCCTTGAAGTACCAGATGTGCGTCACCGGTGCGGCGAGCTCGATGTGACCCATCCGCTCGCGCCGGACCTTCGCCCGGGTCACCTCGACGCCGCAGCGCTCACAGATGATCCCCTTGAACCGGACGCGCTTGTACTTGCCGCAGTAGCACTCCCAGTCGCGGGTCGGACCGAAGATCTTCTCGCAGAACAGGCCGTCTTTTTCCGGCTTGAGCGTGCGGTAGTTGATCGTCTCGGGCTTCTTGACCTCGCCATGGCTCCAGGTACGAATATCGTCCGCGGTCGCCAGGCCGATGCGCAGTTCGTCGAAGAAGTTGACGTCAAGCACGTGTGCTTCTCTCTCTCGTTAGCTAACTCAATGAAGTCGCGCGGCGGGATGTCCGACCCGGGAGTCAGACCTCCTCGACGGTGTTCGGTTCGCGGCGGGACAGGTCGATTCCGAGTTCCTCCGCCGCTCGGAAGACGTCCTCGTCGCTCTCCCGCAACTCGATGGTCGAGCCGTCCGAGGACAGCACTTCCACGTTGAGACACAAGGACTGCATCTCCTTGATCAACACCTTGAACGACTCGGGGATGCCCGGCTCGGGGATGTTCTCGCCCTTGACGATCGCCTCGTACACCTTCACCCGGCCGGGGACGTCGTCGGACTTGATCGTCAACAGTTCCTGGAGCGCGTAGGCGGCGCCGTAAGCCTGCATCGCCCACACCTCCATCTCACCGAAGCGCTGGCCACCGAACTGGGCCTTCCCGCCCAGGGGTTGCTGGGTGATCATCGAGTACGGCCCCGTGGACCGAGCGTGGATCTTGTCGTCCACCAGGTGCAGCAGCTTGAGGATGTAGGTGTACCCGACCGCGATCGGGTCCTTGAAGGGCTCGCCGGTGCGACCGTCGAAGAGCTTGGTCTTGCCGCTCTCGCCGATCAGCTGGATCCCGTCCCGGTTGGGCAGCGTGCTGCCGAGCAGACCGCTGATCTCCTCCTCGCGGGCGCCGTCGAACACCGGCGTGGCCACGGGGGTACCGGGCTCGGCGGAAGCGATTCCGGCACCCCGGAGCCGCTCCTTCCACTCCTCGTCACCCTCGACCTGCCAGCCGGTCTTGGCGACCCACCCGAGGTGGCTCTCCAGGACCTGGCCGATGTTCATCCGGCCCGGCACACCGAGCGGGTTGAGCACGATGTCGACCGGGGTCCCGTCCTCCAGGAACGGCATGTCCTCGACCGGGTTGATCTTGGCGATGACGCCCTTGTTGCCGTGACGGCCGGCCAGCTTGTCACCATCGGTGATCTTGCGCTTCTGGGCCACGTAGACCCGGACCAGCTCGTTCACGCCCGGGGGCAGCTCGTCGCCGTCCTCGCGGGTGAACACCCGGACGCCGATGACCTTGCCCTCTTCGCCGTGCGGCACCTTGAGGCTGGTGTCGCGGACCTCGCGCGCCTTCTCGCCGAAGATCGCGCGGAGCAGCCGCTCCTCCGGGGTCAGCTCCGTCTCGCCCTTGGGCGTGACCTTGCCGACCAGGATGTCGCCGGGCTGGACCTCGGCGCCGATCCGGATGATGCCGCGCTCGTCGAGGTCGGCGAGGACCTCCTCGGAGACGTTCGGGATGTCCCGGGTGATCTCCTCGGCGCCCAGCTTGGTGTCGCGGGCGTCGACCTCGTGCTCCTCGATGTGGATCGAGGTGAGGA
>CAXTUZ010000227.1:0-2312 GCA_964247525.1 uncultured bacterium | reverse complement strand
CGAGGTGACGTCCCAACCTCCGCGCCGCCTGGGCCGTCGGCCGTCCCGGGTCGTGCCATGAAAGCACCAGCACGCGCTCGTCGTACCCGATGACCTCGGGAGTCGGGAGGCCACCGGCGGTGAGCCAGCGCAACCCGGCGGCCTCGGTCTCGAAGAAGCCCTCGGGCGCTCGGTCGAGTGCCTTGGCGAACACCGTGCGGCCATCCGCGAGTTGTAGCCGCGCGGCATCGCAGACGTCCCCGCCGCGCATCGGGGCCGACTCGAGCACGGCCAGACCCAGGACCTCGGCTGCGTATGCCGGCAGCACCTCAGGACTCCGCTTCTCCCCGCAGGTGCGCCAGCAGGCCGGCGCAGGCGCGCTCGATCATGGCCAGGACGTCGACGAACCCGCGCGCGCCGCCGTAGTACGGGTCCGGGACGTCGAGGTGCTGCCCCGCCACCTCCGGGTCGAAGTCCCGAAGCAGCACGACCTCGCGCCCCTCCGGTGCCTCGGCGCGCAGCGCCCTCTCGTGGCTCGCGTCAAGCGCAACCACCACGTCGACCTCGTCCCACCACCAGTGGCGCCATTGCCTGGCGCGATGAGCACTCGCGTCGTAGCCCGCGTCCGCGAGGGCCTGGACGCTGCGTTCGTCCGCCGGGTCGCCGACGTGCCAGTTCCCGGTCCCGGCACTGGATACCACGAGCAGGTCCGACAAGCCGGCGTGCTCGACCTGCCGACGGAACACCGTCTCGGCGGTGGGGGAACGGCAGATGTTTCCGGTGCAGACGAAACAGACATGACGCGTGGGCACGAATGCAGGCTAGAGCGGCTCGTACACGCAACGATCGGCGGCATGTCGACCACTCGGCTCGAAGCCTTCAGCGACGGCGTCTACGCGATCGTCGTGACGTTGCTGATCCTGGACCTGCGCGGCCCGACCGAGCACCAGTCCATCGCCGATGCCCTGTCGGCGCAGGGTTTTACGATCGCTGCGTACGTCGTCGCGTTCCTCAGCATCGGCGTGCTGTGGATCAACCACCACAGCCTGTTCCGGCTTGCCGAGCAGGTGGACCGGTTGATGCTGTTCACGAACCTGGTCCTGCTGCTCACTGTGTCGGCGACGCCGTTCACCGCGTCGCTGTTCGCGCAGGGACTCGACCGTGGCGGCTTTGACGCGAAGGTCGGGGCGGCGGCCTTCAGCACGATGTTCCTCGCGACCGGTACCGCGTACGGCCTGCTGTGGCTGGAGGTCACCCGGCCGGGGTTCCTCGTCGACCGACTCGATCCGGCGCGGGCACGCCGGGGAATCTACCGGTTCGGCATCGGCACGGTGATTTACGCGGCCCTCGTCGCTCTGTCCTTTCTCTCGCCGATCGCGACACTGTCGCTGCATGGCGTCACTGCGCTGTACTACGCGTTCGACCAGATCCCGGAGCGGGCGTACCGGCGGGAAGAGATCTCCGGCGGCTGACAGACTGACCCGGTGACCTACCCGTACGACGCCCCGGCCTCCGAAGTCCTCTTCGCGGCGGCGCAGCGGCTGATCCCGGGGGGCGTGAATTCCCCGGTGCGCGCGTTCCGCGCCGTCGGCGGGACTCCGCGATTCATGGTCCGCGGTGAGGGTGCATGGCTCACCGACGTCGACGGCAGACGCTACGTCGATCTCGTCGGCTCCTGGGGCCCGATGCTGCTCGGCCACGCCCACCCCACGGTCGTCGACGCGTTGCACACCGCGGCGGCACTCGGCACCTCGTTCGGTACGCCGACCCCGGGAGAGGTCGACCTCGCGGCAGAGATCGTGGCGAGAGTGCCTGCGGCCGAACAGGTTCGACTCGTCAACTCGGGAACCGAGGCGACAATGAGTGCGATCCGGCTCGCCCGGGGCTTCACCGGCCGCACCGCCGTCGTCAAGTTCGCGGGTTGCTATCACGGGCACGTCGACGCACTCCTTGCGGCAGCCGGCAGCGGTCTGGCGACGTTCGCCCTGCCGGACACGGCGGGCGTGACCGGCGCCGAGGCGAGCGAGACCATCGTGCTTCCGTACAACGACCTCGACGCCGTGCACGCGGCGTTCGCCGAACACGGCAGCCGGATCGCCTGCGTCATCGTCGAGGCGGCGGCGGCGAACATGGGCGGCGTGCCGCCGCGGGCCGGTTTCAATGCCGGGCTGGCAAAGGTCTGTGCCGCGTACGGCGCCCTGCCCATCCTCGACGCCCACCGCACACGCGCGATGCTTTTCGTCGTCGCCGGCCTGATCGGCAAAACCGACGAATGGGACACCCCCATCGGCGAGCCGCCGCAGCCTCTGATGAACGAACGCCAAATCCATGAA
>CAXTUZ010000226.1:0-2317 GCA_964247525.1 uncultured bacterium | reverse complement strand
GGCCAAGCAGGAGGAGACACGCCTTCTCTATGTCGGCGTGACCCGGGCGCGCGAGCGGATCGCGCTGTCCTGGGCGGGCGCGCGCGCCGAAGGACGTCGACGCAGCCGCGAACGCTCGCGCTTCCTCGACGGGCTCGCGCCCGACGAGAGACCCCGTGGCGAGCCGTCGCACGAGCCGCGGCGGCGCAAGGCCCCTGCCCGCTGCCGTACGTGCGGGACGCCACTGGCGACCGCGGCGGAACGGCTGCTCGGGCACTGCCCCGCCTGCCCGGCCGCGGTCGACGACGCATTGTTCGCGAGATTGCGCGAATGGCGCGGTACGACAGCTCGTGGGCTCGGGCAACCCTCGTACTGCGTGTTCACCGACGCGACGTTGACCGCGATCGCGGAGCAGCGTCCTGGCTCTCGCGAGCAGCTCGCCGCGATTCCGGGCATCGGCGCGGTGAAGCTGCAGAAGTACGCGGCGCAAGTGATCTCACTCGTCTCGGGCGGTTCGTCGGGATAATCGCTTGCCGCCGTATGCGCCTGGCTTGTAGCCTGCCCGAAGTCTGCTCGCCGAGGGTGGGCCCGTGCCGGTCGCGCAGGAGGTGCCGATGTCCACGTTCATGTGTGAGCCGCGTTATCGCAACGCGCACGACGTATCCGGTTCTTCCACGCCCTCGATGCTGCGCGGAGCGCGCTGGCGCGGAGCCCATTCCGATGTCGTTGTCAGTGCACGCGACGCCAAGGCATTTCGGTCGCTAGGGACTCGTCCTCGAACGCTCGCCCCGGTGTAGCCATACCGGAGTAAGGCACTTGAGGCCGCGGACCCAGCACTGGGGTCCGCGGCCGTTCTCTTTTTCCGCCATTTCTGTCGTCCCACCGGTTCTCCCGTTTGGAGCAGCACATGTCGTACCTCGCCGCCGCCGTTGCCCCGGCTCGGCTACCCGCTGTCGGCAACTGCACCGACCCCATCGACAAGGAGGTGAACGTGATGTCCGCACCGACGCGGGTGCGCCCGGCGCGACGTATTCGCGATACCGCCGAATGGACTTCGGTCGAAGACGCCATTGCCGCGGGGGTTTCGCTGCCGTGCCAGGTCGCCGACCCGGATCTGTTCTTCGCAGAAACGCCACCCGAAGTGGAGCGTGCCAAGGCTCTCTGTGCGGTGTGCCCGATACGGGACCTGTGTCTCGCCACGGCTCGCGCGCGCCGCGAGCCGTGGGGCGTGTGGGGAGGCGAGTGGTTCGCCAGCGGGGAGGCCATCGGACGGAAGCGCCCGCGTGGCCGGCCGCCCAAGCTGAGCACCGCGTCAGCGGCCTGAGTGCACAGACCATGGTGACCAGTTCTGTCGCAGGAGGATTCCCGATGTACACGATCCACGAGGCGCTCGCCCGGGAGCGCGTTCACAGTTTGCGTAGCGAGGCGTCGGACGCGCACGAGCAGCGGGTTTCCCGGGCGACGCGACGTGCCGCGCACGCGGTACGAAAGATGCATCGTGCCGAGCGGCGAGCTGACCGACTTGCCACTCGGGCTGTGTGCGCGCTGCTCGACGCGCCGAGCTCGGTGTACTGGAGCGACTAGCAGGCGGGCGCCTCGGGTCCGCCTGTTTGGCACGATGGACCGGTGCCGGACGTGGTCGTGCTGTTGCCGCCGAGCGAGGGAAAGGCGGCGGGAGGGTCAGGCGAGTCGTTCGATCCCGCGACGGGAGAGTTCGGGGAACTCTCCCGGGCGCGCCGCGGTGTCGTGCAAGGCCTGCGGCGCAGGGACTTCGACGCCAGCCAGCTGAAGGTGAGCGGCGCGGCACTGGCCGCGGCGAGGTCCGCGAACCGGTCGATCATCGGGGCCCCGACTCTCCCCGCGCTATCGCGGTACACCGGCGTGTTGTACGCCGAACTCGGCTATGCCGCTCTCCCCGTCTCGCTGCAACGCGACCTCGAGCGGAACGTGCTCGTGATCTCCGGGCTGCTCGGGGTCGCCGCCGGTGATGATCCGGTGCCGGCGTACAAGCTGCCGATCGGTGCGAGCGTGCCGCGGGTGGGACGGCTCGCTGCCTACTGGAAACCGCGACTGGCTTCCGTGCTCATCGGCCGGCTCTCGAATTCGGTGGTGTGGGATCTGCTGCCCGGCGCCTACGCGGCCGCTGTCCCGCGTTCGCTGGGCACGGCGCATTGGCGGGTGGCGGTGCTCCGGGAGCGGGGAGGCCGACGGGTGTCGGTCAGCCACGACAACAAGGCGGTCAAGGGAGCGTTGGCCCGCACCCTCGTCGCGGAGCAGATCCGGCGCCCCGAGGAGTTGGCGGGTTGGGTGGGACCAGGGGGATATCGCGTCGAGAGAG
>CAXTUZ010000225.1:0-2355 GCA_964247525.1 uncultured bacterium | reverse complement strand
GGAACGTTCTCGTACACGGTGGCGTGCCCGTCGCCGCGGAGGTCCTCGGGCGCCCCACATCGTGACGTTCTCGTGCCTGTACGTCCCGGGTGAGGCGCTCGTGGCCGAGCTGGACCGCGCCGGGATCTACGTGTCGAGTGGCTCCTCGTGCACCTCATCGGCGTTGGTGCCCTCGCACGTGCTGGTGGCGATGGGGGCACTGACCCACGGGAACATCAGGGTGTCGTTCGGCCCGGACTCCGGCGACGAGCACGTCGACCGCCTGCTGTCCGTACTGCCGGACGTCGTGGCCCGGCTGCGCGACGAGTACGGGGCCACCGGACTATGAACGAACCCGCGGCACTGGTTCTCGACTGCCTGGGTACCCGCTGCCCGCTGCCGATCATCGAGTTGGCCCGGCACTTGTCGAGCGTGCCGGTCGGGGCGGTGGTGGCACTGCTCGCCGATGACCCCGCAGCGCGGGCGGACGTCATCGCCTGGTGCCGGCTGCGCGAGCAGGACTACCTCGGCGAGAGCGCCCCCGCGGAGTTCCGGATCCGGCGCTCGTCGTAGGAGGAGCGTGCCCTACGGCAGGGCGGGAGCGATCTCCGCGGCCGCCGTCGCGCCGTACGACGATTCGAGCCGTTCCAGCGCTTCGGAGCGGGTCACGGTGAACTCCTGGGTCCCCATGGTTTCGAGCACCTGAACGGCGAGCAGGCTGCCGAGCCGGGCGCTCGCGACGAGCGGCAGGCCGCGGCCGATGCCGGCCAGAAGTCCGGCCCGGAAGGCATCACCGACGCCGGTCGGATCGACCTTCGCCCTCTCCGGCACCACCGGCACCGTGGTCACCGGCTCGCCGTGACGCTCGATCTCGACACCCTTCGCCCCGACGGTGGTCAGGCGGACGCCCACCTCGCCGAGAATCTGGTCGTTCGTCCATCCGGTCTTGCTCGCTATCAGGTCGCGCTCGTAGTCGTTCGTCACCAGGTAGGCCGCGCCCCGTACGAGCCGGCGCAGTTCCGGTCCCTCCATCCTGGCGATCTGCTGGCTGGGATCCGCCACGAAGGCGAAACCCTGCTCCCGGCACTCGTCACTGTGCCGCAGCATCGCAGCCGGGTCGTTCGGGCTGATGACGACGAGGTCGAATCCACCGACCCGCTCGGCGATCCGAGTGAGCTCGATGTTGCGGGCCTCGCTCATCGCGCCGGCGTAGAAGGAGGCGATCTGATTGAGCTCGGTGTCGGTCGTGCACAGGAACCTGGACGTGTGCGCGGTTTCGCTCACCCACACGCTGGCGGTGTCGACGCCGTGGCCCTCCAGAAAGGCCCGATAGTCGGCGAAGTCCGCGCCGACCGCGCCGACGAGAACGGGCCGGCAACCGAGCTGGCCCATCCCGTATGCGATGTTCGCCGCAACACCTCCGCGCCGAACGACGAGCTCGTCGACCAGGAAGGAAAGACTGACCTTCTCCAGTGATCCCTCGAGCAACGAGTCGCGGAAGCGACCCGGAAAGCTCATGAGGTGGTCCGTGGCGATCGAGCCGGTGAGCGCTGTGGTCACCGGCGAGAGCCTAGCTGGCCGCGCCGGCGGGCGACGCTGCTAGTGGAACGAGTCGCCGCAGGCGCACGATCCGGTCGCGTTCGGGTTGTCGATGGTGAAACCCTGCTTCTCGATCGTATCGACGAAGTCGATGCTGGCGCCCCCGAGATACGGGGCGCTCATCCGGTCGGTGACGACGGTGACACCCTCGAAATCGGCGGTGACGTCGCCGTCGAGCGTGCGCTCGTCGAAGAACAACTGGTAGCGGAGCCCGGAGCAGCCACCCGGCTGGACGGCGATCCGCAACTGCAGGTCGTCCCGGCCCTCCTGCTCGAGCAGCGCCTTGACCTTGACGGAGGCGACATCGGTGAGGATGACCCCGGTCGCGGGGACGGTTTCGGTCGATGCGGTCATTCGAGCAGCTCCCAGAAGTGAGTGGGCAGGTGTGCCTCGGGACAACGCCGCCGACAGCGGCGGGTAATCCCGTGGACACCTCGAAGTCTAGGTCACGCTCACGCTCCCGGCGACCAGGAACGCGCCACCCGCGCGGCAAGTGCAGTGAGTAGTTCCGCCGCCTGTTCGATCGCGGCGGCGATCGCCGCCGGGTCGGCGTGCTCCACCAGCGCGTACGTCTCCGCGACGCCATGCGCCGACGCCTCGCGCCGACCGACGGCGACCTGCCCGGCGAGCACCAGGCACGGCATTCCGTCCGCGGCGGCGAGGGCCGCAACCCCGGACGGTGCCTTGCCCCGGAGGGACTGGAAGTCGTATCTGCCCTCCCCGGTCAGGACGAGATCGGCGGCGGCGACCCGCTGCCGGAGCGCGAGGGCATCACGG
>CAXTUZ010000224.1:0-2360 GCA_964247525.1 uncultured bacterium | reverse complement strand
GCTGATCCGAGGGCACCTCGTCGGCACGCGCGACCGGCTTCTTACTCGGCCGCGGCGTGGACGCCTCGAATTACCACGGCGGAATGCAGGCCTGGGCCGCGGGCGGAGGCTCGATGGTGTCCGAGTCGGGTGCTCCGCCCCGGGTGAGCTGAGGTCGACCCCGCTTCGATCGCAGCGCTGCGCGATTCAGGCATCTTGACGAAAAGGCTGCTACATCTTCTAAGAACTCGTTCCCCATTCGCAACAATCTTTTCGATCAGTCCCTGTACGGGGCCGACACCATTGCGGCATCTGCTGGAGACCGCGCCCAATTCACTCCTCGAGGCGGAGTCTGAGGAGGACGTCGTCGCGAAAGCGACGTCCCTCGTGCAGGCCGGGGCAGAGGGCTATCTCATCGACAGGTACCTGGGCAATAGGGTACTGAACCTCCACTCTTGCGCCCGCTTGCAACATGAGGGTTGCCCGGCTCGTCCGGTGACCGATGCTCGTCTATAAAGTCTCCGGTGCGGAGGTCCCTTTGTTCTTCGTCCGGTGGATTTGTCTGTCGTAGAGACGGCGCTTATGAGAAGCGATGCACTCTAGGTGCCGCAGCAGCACCTGGCGAGGTAACGCACTGGATCTGAGCTATGGCGTGTCGCGACGACTTGGACTCGTCCTTCGCTCAGCCGAGCTGTCGCACCAGCTCTACCCCCAGCAGATGGCCTGAGCGCCAGGCGGTCTCGACCTTCGGTGCGTCCCCGCCGGTGAATCCGTCACCGCACAGTGCAACGCCGGACGCACCGAGGAAGTAGGGCAAGTCCGAGGTTTCGCTGGGCCGGGCAAGGCTCCAGCGGTGTAGGAACCCGGACTTGGCTTCGGTGCCGAGCAGCGACTCCAACGCTTCGAGGACGGCGGGCAATGCCTCATCCGGCGCCTGCAGATGACGCGACGCGAACGGCGCAGTCGTGTGTGCGACCACGACGGGTTCCATGTCGCCGCGTCGTCGCCCGTCGTGAGCCACGAACGAGAGAACCTCCCCGCCGTTCACGAAGACGCCGTCGCCCAGAACGCCAGGGACCTGCAGGAAACTCGCCGCGACCGCGAGCACCGGGTCCCACCGTTGCGCCGCACAGGCATTTCGTTCTGCGACGAGCGCGGAATCGAGGAGTCGAACAGCCTGCGGCGTGGGCATGGCCAACACCACCGCGTCGTACGCCACCCCGTCACAGGCCGGCCCGGGACCCACCGAGCCGACGACGTGGTCGAGGCGCATCTCGAGATCGGCTGCGAGTGCGGTGACGACAGAGCGGAGTCCGCCCGCCGCGGCGTATCGCAGGGGGCCGGCCTTGGCCGTCCACGTTCCGTCCTCGTACGCGGCGAAGGTGTCGGTCCACGGGCGAAGCGTCCCGGCCGCGAGCTGCGGCTTGAGGGCCGTGCGGAACTTCGGATCGTCGATCGTGAGGTAGGAGGCGCCCAGGTCGACGATCCGCCCGTCCCAACGCCGCGACGCCATCCGGCCGCCGGGAACGAGCCCGCGATCGGTGATCTCGACGGTGATTCCCGCGGCCCTCAGTGCGGCCGCGCAGGCGACGCCGCTGATCCCGGCACCGACGACCAGAACAGCCATGCCCGTATCCTGCGCCCGTGCCTGCAATCGCGCCGCGTGCGGCCT
This sequence comes from uncultured bacterium, assembly GCA_964247525.1. Taxonomy (GTDB): domain Bacteria; phylum Actinomycetota; class Actinomycetes; order Mycobacteriales; family CAJCIY01; genus DASYGP01. Next base: position 709 of record CAXTUZ010000224.1, on the reverse strand, counting down.
GCCCGTGCGGATCGGGACGGCGCTTCAAGGCGTGCCACGGCAAGCACAGCGAAGCGGCGGTCCCGCGGGTCGCCCCGAACCGACGGCCCTTCGCCGGCCGGGTGGACGAGGCGGACCTGGTTGCGCTCCGAGAGGTCGTCCCCTCGGCGACTGCACCGCTCAAACTTGCGGACGGCTCGGGTCGGGAGGTCCTGCTCGGTACGGTCCTGCCGATGTCGTGGCCGGCGATGGTCCGGGCAGACGGGCGACGGCTGCTGGGCATCCAGGTCGGCGCGCGCAGCGACGATCCGGCGCGCGACCTCGGCCAGGCACTCGAGGCCGTACTCACTGCCGATCCCGGGCAGGGACTCGACGGGCTCGGTGCGCCCGCGCCCGGGACCTGTCTGGTCGACCTGCTCGACCCCGCGCCGCTCGAGATCACCGTGCAGCCGGGTTTCGACTGGTGGCTCGAAGGAGTGGACGACCCCGGCCAGGAGGCCACCGCCGCGCTCGCCGAGGCGAACACCAAGGTCGTTCCCACGGTTCGGCTCACCTCGGTCAGTGCGGCGTACTGGTGCCGCATCGGAGCGCGCGGCCACCTGCGCTGGGCCCTCTCGCACGACGAGGAACCGCTGCTCGACGCGTTCGCCCGCTTGCACGCGCGCCGGTCGTTCGACCTCGGCCCGAACACGCGGTTCGTCGGAGCGTTCCGGACCTGCGGCATCGTCAT
>CAXTUZ010000223.1:426-2361 GCA_964247525.1 uncultured bacterium | reverse complement strand
CGGCCGCTCCTTCACAGGCCAACGCTCACGCGCGCAGATCGGTCAAACAGACTCTGAGATATACAAACCCTGAGGAAATTCCAGGAAAAATCCGAGCTATGTGCGCCGTCAAGTTCAAGTAAAGTTGAAGATGCGCGCACGGAAGACGACGGCTGAAACCAGAGAGATTGATTTTCCACGGCATTCTGTTCTATGAGTTTTGACGGCAGACTTTAGTAGCTGGCCTCTACCCTCGGCACCTATTCGCGAAACCCGCAAAGAGTTGGGAACAGTTACTCGTTTTCTGCTTCAGGCTTAACCCAATCCATCCAAACAGCCGGAACCACACTTGGTCGATCGGCACGAGCACGCCGAAGGCGGGGGCGGCAAGTGTCACGCTCGACTGAACGCCGTCGCGTGCAAGCGTATTCCCACCTGCTCGTTGCGATCTCGATCGGCGAGGCTCGCTAAGCAGGATCGGCTAGTAGCCGTAGCCACAGACAGAGTTTTGCTGAGACGGCGATAGCGACGGTGGGAGCGTTCAGTGCCCGGTACATCGGACGGGACCAATCGCACCAAGGAATGCTCGCTGGACCAAGCGCGAACAGCATCGCCAGAAAGCTGGTAGCGCCCTCGTCTGTGAGGGCAGCCTTTTGAACGCACTGCGGCTCCTAAGCACAAACCAGCGTGTTGACCTGGTGTTGAACCAATTCAGACGCGAGACAAATGCTTAAACGCACTCATCTCTAACTATATCAAATACATGGTAAATTTGGAGCGGGCGAAGGGATTCGAACCCTCGACCCCAACCTTGGCAAGGTTGTGCTCTACCACTGAGCTACACCCGCATCCGTGTCGCGCGGCGACGACAGCGGTTCTGACGCAGATCGCCGGGGTTTGCAAGGGCCTCGATCAGCGCCGACCTCCGCTCGACGGGAAACGACCTCCCATGGCGTCGGGAGCCCGGTCGTCGCGTCGCCCATCGTTCCCAGGGACAGGGGTGCTCTTCGTCCACCTCGTGATCCGAGCGCCTGCGGGGCTCCGGCACCACCCCGCCGAAGGGCGACGATTCTGGAAACCATGGCGTGAAGCCGGGCCGGCGGAGCGGCGGTTTTCGGAGTCTCTCACCGCGTCTCAACGGTTTGGGCGGGCATCCCGCCAGACTTTGGCAAGGATCTGATGCCATCACTTTCCACCGACGGTCGCGAACTGGACCGCGCCGATCGCAGCGACGGCGGGAGATGCCCGCGGGCGCCGAGACCGAGGAGTGTGCTCATGCGTGTGTTGAGACGATCTGCGATGCTGCTGGCGGCCTTGAGCCTGTTCGGAGCGGCCGCTCAGGCGGCGCCCCTGCGGGTGGCGGTCGAGGGGGACGGCGCCTACGCGCCCTTCAGCTTCTTCAAGCCCGACAAGAGCCTGACGGGCTTCGACATCGAGATCACCGATGCGATGTGCAAGCACATCCCCGAGGGCTGCGAGATCATCCCGGTCGACTTCGAACTGATCGTCGACGGGCTCGCCGCCGGCAAGTACGACGCCTCGATCTCCAGCATGGCCCTGACGGAGGAGCGCGCCGCGAAGATCCTCTACGGGCCCACCTACTACCGCTCGCACTCGATCTTCATGGGCCGCCCCGAGAAGTTCTCTGACACGTCCCCCGAGGCCCTCAAGGGCGTGCGGCTCGCCTCCGCCCAGGGGACGATCCAGATGAAATACCTGGCCAACACCTATCCCCAGAGCGTCATCGTCGAGGCCAAGGACATGAACGACGCCTATGACAAGCTCGTCGACGGCAGCGTCGATCTCGTGCTGGCCGACGCCATCGTGCAGATGGACTTCCTCCAGTCGCCCCGGGGTGCCGACTTCGGCTACGTGGGCGAGCCGCTCAAGGCCGATATCTTCAACAGCGCCGCCTATGTCACCCTGCGCAAGGGCCTCGAAGCCAAGTCGGAAGAG
>CAXTUZ010000223.1:0-416 GCA_964247525.1 uncultured bacterium | reverse complement strand
GCCCTGAAGCACATCCGTCTCGACGGCACCTACGACCGGATCAACCGCAGCTTCGTCCCGTTCAGCATCTACTGAGGACGTCACGGCGATCCCACGACGGATGACGCACCCCATGGTCGGCAACCGGTTTCAGCACTTCCGGCCATCGCTTCGGCGGTGGTCGCGCGGGTTCGCGATCCTGTGGCTGATCGGCGCCGTGCTCGCGGCGCCGGTCTCGGTCAGCCTCCTCGATCAGATCTACGACGACGCCCAGACGACCTATTCCAAGGAGATCCCGTCCCTGCTCGACAGGAACAGGAACGCGGTCAAGCTCGAACGCCTGTCCTCCTTCATGCGGATCATCGCCACGGCGAACGACCTGCCGGTGGAGCGGCGCGCCCTGGTGCAGTTGCAGACGCTGGCGCAGGGCTTCGACC
>CAXTUZ010000222.1:309-2365 GCA_964247525.1 uncultured bacterium | reverse complement strand
CGGGCTTGGGAGCAGCGTCGACGAGGTCCTTGGCCTCCTTGAGGCCGAGGCTCGTCAGGGTCCGGACCTCCTTGATGACCTGGATCTTCTTCTCGCCGGCGCCTTCGAGGACGACATCGAACTCGTCCTGCTCCGGCTCGGCCTCGGCCGCGGCGCCGGCGCCGGCGGGTGCCGCTGCGAGGGCAACGGGCGCTGCGGCGGTGACGCCGAAGGTCTCCTCGAACTGCTTGACGAACTCCGACAGCTCGATGAGCGTCATGTCCTTGAATGCGTCCAGCAGCTCGTCGGTGCTGAGCTTCGCCATGATGGGGTGCTTCCTTCCGGTGTGGGTCTCGCGAGAAGTGGGAGGTCAGGCGTCGATGACCGGCTGATCGAGATCAGCCGGGTTCGTGCCGGATTCTGTGTTCTTGACGTCGTGCAGCGCCGCGGCAAGACGCGCCACCTGCGCGAGCGGTGCGGCGAAGAGCGCGGCGGCCTGTGAGAGCGAAGCGGTCATGGCCCGGGCGAGGTTGGCCAGCAGGACCTCGCGCGACTCCAGGTCCGCCAGGGTCGTGATCTCAGCGGCGCTGAGCGGCCTTCCGTCGAGCACGCCGCCCTTGATGATCAGCAGGGGATGGGTCCGCGCGAAGTCCCGCAGTCCCTTTGCGGCCTCGACCGGATCGCCGTCGACGAACGCGATCGCGGTCGGGCCGGCGAGCAGTGCGTCGAGCCCGGTCACACCCGCCTGTGCGGCCGCGATCTTCGTGAGCGTGTTCTTGACAACGGCGTATTTCGTGCCCGCACCGAGCGCGCTGCGCAATGCTGCGATCTCGCTGACGGACAGGCCGCGGTACTCGGTGAGCAGGGCCGCGGCGGAGGTGCGGAACGAGTCGGCTATACCAGCCACCGCGGCGGACTTGTCGTACACGACACGCGTCGCGGGCATCGGGCCTCCTTACGGCCAACCACCGGCTGACGAGGCCTTCGATCAAGCGGCCTACGCAGACGGAGCATCGACCGGAGGGCATCCGGGCTGCCTCGGCACCTGCGCAGGACGCCCGCTTCGCGGGCCTTGCGCTCCCGAAGGAGCATCCGGCGGTCTGGGGTGATGATGAGCAGAGCGTGCGAAGCGTACCAGTCCTGCCAGGGACACGACTCCTCGAGGTCTACGCGGGGACGTCCTCGGCGGCCAGTCCGCGGGTCCGGTTGGGGTCGACCGGGATCCCCGGTCCCATCGTCGTCGCGATCGTGACCTTCTTCAAGAACCGACCCTTGGCGGCCGAGGGCTTCGCGCGAAGGACCTCGTCGAGCGCGCTCGCGTAATTCTCGACGAGCTGCTGCTCGGTGAACGAGGCCTTCCCGATCACGAAGTGGAGGTTCGCCTGCTTGTCCACGCGGAAGTTGATCTTCCCGCCCTTGATGTCCGTCACCGCCTTTGCGACCTCGTTCGTGACGGTTCCCGTCTTCGGGTTGGGCATCAGCCCTCGAGGACCCAGCACTCGGGCGATCCGGCCGACCTTGCTCATCTGGTCGGGTGTGGCCACAGCGGCGTCGAAGTCGAGGAAGCCGCCTTGGATCCGTTCGATGAGGTCGTCGGAGCCCACCGCTTCGGCGCCTGCCGACTGCGCCTCGGCCGCCTTCTCACCCGCGGCGAAGACGATCACCCGGACGAGCTTCCCGGTGCCGTGCGGCAGGCTCACGGTGCCGCGGACGATCTGATCCGCCTTCCGGGGATCGACCCCGAGGCGCAACGCCACCTCGACGGTCGAGTCATATTTCGTCGTCGAGGTTTCCTTCGCCAGCCGGACCGCGTCCAGTGGCGCGTACAGGGTGTCCGCGGTGATCTTCTCGGCCGCGGCCCGATAGGCCTTGCTGCGTTTCATGACTGCTCCAAACTTCGGCGCGGAGCCGATCGTGGTATTGGCGAGCCCGGATCGAGCCCTCCCACTACTGCCGTCGCGGCGGTCAGTCCCCGACCGTGATGCCCATCGAACGCGCCGTCCCGGCGATGATCTTGGCAGCGGCATCGAGATCGTTCGCGTTCAGGTCGGGCTGCTTGGTCTGGGCGATCTCGCGG
>CAXTUZ010000222.1:0-299 GCA_964247525.1 uncultured bacterium | reverse complement strand
GCGAGAGCGGGCCGCTGAGCGGGTCCTTCCTGCGCTTGGCGGTCTCGCGGATCTGCGCCGCGGTCACCGCCCCGACCTTTGCCGTGTGCGGCGTCGCGCTGCCCTTGTCGATGCCGGCTGCCTTGAGGATCAGGCGGGCCGCCGGTGGCGTCTTGGTGACGAAGTCGAACGAGCGGTCTTCGTAGACGCTGATCTCGACCGGCACGATCGAGCCCCGCTGATTCTCGGTCGCGGCGTTGTACTGCTTGCAGAACTCCATGATGTTGACGCCGTGCTGACCGAGCGCCGGGCCGACCGGC
>CAXTUZ010000221.1:0-2371 GCA_964247525.1 uncultured bacterium | reverse complement strand
CCGCGGTCCCCGCGGCGGCCGCGAGCAGACCCGTCGCGGTGCCGACGCGGGCGAGATCAAGATCGAGGAGCGGAGCCGGAGCCCCGCGGTGCTGCCCGTGCGGCCGGGCGTGCTGTCCTGGCCTGCGCGTGTGTGCGCCCACTCAACATCCTTCCCCAGACGCCTGCGAGGTGAGCTGTCGGGTGAGGGCCGGGGCGGCCCCGCCGCGTACTGCGGCTTGACCCCGAGGGCGCCGTGGCGCCCGAGGAACGTGTGGTTCCCCCGCTCCTGCCGGGACATCGATGTGCGCGGTCCCGGTGGCAGGATTCGGCGGCCGGATGCGCGCCGACACGGTGGGTCGGCGCGCAAACGTTATCCGAAGTTCATCAAGAAAGCCCAGCCTGGACAGGCGGTCACCCGGACAACCCCACGTCGGCACCGTCAGTGACGGTGAACGCCCGCCCTACGACAGCGCGGTGCCCGCGGAACGCAGGTCCTCGCACGCCTGCGCGACCCGCTCGCTCATCGACGCCTCCGCGAGCTTGGACCAGGTGCGCGGGTCGTACGTCTTCTTGGCGCCGACCTCGCCGTCGACCTTCAGCACGCCGTCGTAGTTAGCGAACATGTGGCCCGCGATCGGGCGCGTGTACGCGTACTGGCAGTCGGTGTCGACGTTCATCTTGACCACGCCGTAGTCGAGCGTCTCGCGGATCTGCGCGAGATCCGACCCGCTGCCGCCGTGGAAGACGAGCGCGAACGGCTTGCCGTCGGCGACGCCCAGCTTCTCGGCGACGTAGTCCTGGCCCTTTTTGAGGATCTCGGGCCGGAGCTTCACCTGGCCCGGCTTGTACGAACCGTGCACATTGCCGAACGTCGCGGCGAGCAGGTAGCGACCGCGCTCGCCCAGCCCGAGTTGCTGCGCGGTGTCCAGCATGTCCGCCGGCGAGGTGTACAGCTTCTCGTTGATCTCGTTGGAGACGCCGTCCTCCTCGCCGCCCACCACGCCGATCTCGAGTTCCATCACGATCTTCGCCTCGGCGCACGCGTCGAGAAGCTCGCCCGCGATCTCGAGGTTCTCGGCGAGATCGACCGCCGAGCCGTCCCACATGTGCGACTGGAACAACGGATCGCGGCCGCCGCGTACCCGCTCCTGGCTGATCGCGACCAGCGGGCGCATGTACGCATCCAGCTTGTCCTTCGGGCAGTGGTCGGTGTGGAGCGCGATCTGGACGGGGAACTTCTCGGCGACGACGTGCGCGTACTCGGCGAGCGCGACCGCCCCGGTGACCATGTCCTTGATCCCGAGTCCGGACGCGAACTCGGCGCCGCCGGTCGACACCTGCACGATCCCGTCGCTCCCCGCGTCCGCGAAGCCCTTGATCGCCGCGTTGAGCGTGCTGGAACTGGTGACGTTGATGGCCGGGTAGGCGAAGGCGCCCGCCTTCGCGGCGTCGAGCATCCGGGCATACGCCTCGGGCGTGGCGATCGGCACGGTGTGCCCCTCTCAGCCGGTGGGTGCGGCGTGCGCGATCCGGCCCGCCCGTGCAGGAAGTATGGCAAGCGGCGCGGTCGCAGGCCGTACCCGGCGCTCCCACCACCACGCGGCGCAGGCGCAGACGACGGTGGTGGCGATCCCGGCGACGCCGTCGAGGAAGTAGTGGTTCCCCGTCGCCATCACCGCCAGGAACATGAGCACCGGGTATGCCAGCACGAGGACGCGCAGTGTTCTGTTCCGTACCGCGACCCACAGGACGACGGTGACCCACGTCGCCCAGGCCAGGTGCAGCGACGGCATTGCCGCGAACTGCGCCTCGGGGATGGGGCCGCCGACGTGGGACGTGCCGAAGCCGGCGTCCGCGACCGCGTCGTGGAACCCGTAGCCCGGCAGCAGTCGCGGAGGCATGACGGGGTAGAGCACGAATGTCGCGAGCCCGATGACGTTCGTCAGCGCGAGCGTGTTGCGGGCCAGCCGGTAGCGCACCGGCCATCGCACGTAACACAGGGCGAGCACGGCCATCGTCGCCGGGATGTGGACGAACTGGTAGTAGTAGCTGGCCGTCACCGACAGCCAATGCACCCGCGCGATGCCGTTGTCGAGGTGAAGTTCGACGAAGACGTGGAGCCACTTCTCGACCCGTACGACGTCGAAGGCGTGCCGCCGGGCGACGCTCGCCTCCTCGTCGGCGAGTTCCTTGATGCGGTCGTACGCGATGAGCAGGGCAGCGACGATCGCGAACTCGCCCAGCAGCAGAGGCCGCGTGAAGGCATCACCGCGCAGCCGCCCCAGCCAGGCGGGCCAGCGGCTGGGGGGTCCGCCCGATTGCGCTGCGCCCGAAGGCGCCAGGGTGGGCTCGTCGGCATTCACTCCCGCGGGCAACGCGCCCACGTCAGG
>CAXTUZ010000220.1:0-2387 GCA_964247525.1 uncultured bacterium | reverse complement strand
CTGGATCGCGTGTACGTCGCCGTGTTCATCGACGCCATCGTCGTGAAGGTCAGGGACGGTCAGGTCGCGAACCGGCCCATCTATGCGGCCATCGGCGTCACGGTGGACGGCCACAAGGACGTCCTAGGTCTGTGGGCCGGCACCGGCGGCGATGGCGCCAAATTCTCATAGTAGGTCCCGGATCTTGGGCCGGCTCCTTGGGAGAGTGGGCTGATCTTTCCCACAAGGAGGTTGATGTGGCGAGTTTCGCCGGTGGTGCAGCCCAGGCCGCATACGTGTCGCGGATCCGTGATCTGGCGCCGCAACGGTGCCTGGTCGTTCCGGTCGACGTCGGCAAGTGGACCGCGATGGCGCTGGTCGCTGACCATCACGGGCAGATCCTCGGTGACCCGATCGAGTTCGGGCTGACCGTGTCCGGAGTGGACGCGCTTCTCACGGCGATCGGCGGCGCCGCTGAGCGGGTTGCTGCCGGCAGCGTTCGGATAGGAATTGAGGCCGCCGGCCACTACCATCAGGCGTTGGCGGCGACCCTGCGGGACAAGGGTTTCGACGTCGTCGAACTCAACCCGTATCAGGTGAAAATCGCTCGAGCGCAGCTCGGACAGGCCCGGATCAAGACCGACCTGCGGGACTGCATGGCGATGGTCGAGTTGCTGGTGCGCGGGCAGGGCTGGCCGCTGCACCGCGAAGACGGTGCGGTCGCTGAACAAGCAGCGCTCGTCTCACATCGGCGGCGCAAACAGGCAGCCTCGCAAGCGCTGGGCAGTCAGATCCACGCCCTGGCTGATCTGGCTTTTCCTGGATTGACGGCCTGTTTCCGCACCGGTCTGGAGGCCAAGACGCTGCGGATGCTGCTGGCCACCATCGCCGATCCGGCACGAGTCTCGGCGATGAGCCCGGCCGATCTGGTTGGCCATGCTCGCGACCATCAGGTTCGCATGCTGCGGCCGAAAGCAGCCCAGGTCATCGCCGCCGCAGCCGCCGCGATCTGCGTCGGCGAGCATCAGCGGGCCACCGCGCAACGGTTACTCGCCGGCGATGTCGCCGACTTCGACGCGCTGCTGGCCGAACAAGCCGCCTGCGAGCAGCGACTCGCCGAGGTCCTGCCGCACACCCCAGCCCAGGTTCTGACGTCGATCCCGGGCGTCGGGGTACTCACCGCCTCCTACTACGGCGCGGCGTTGGGCGACGCCGACCGGTTCACCAACGCCGATGCCGCCTACCGCCACTCCGGGCTTGCCCCGACCAGCTACGAATCCGCCGGGCGACGCTCATCGAGCGTGCGGATCAGCAAGGTCGGCTCCGTCGAGCTGCGCCAGGCCATCATCGCGCTGGGCACGAGTATCGCCCTGCACCATCCCGACTTCGCCGCCTACAAACGACGCCTGGTCGACGCCGGGAAGAAACCGATCGTCGCGACCATCGCCGTCGGGCACCGCGCGCACCGGCTCGCGTTCGCGATGCTGCGCTCGCAACAGCCCTACCAGAGCGAACGGTGGCAAGAATCCGTCGACCGTAAACGCGGGCGGAGCCGGTCCGTCACGGCCGCCGAAACGACGGCCCAAACGACGTAACCGGCCCGCCCACCGACCATAACCTGTGGTCAACGCCCAGCGAAGACCCCTCGCGGCCCCCGCGAGGAACCGGTGGCACAGGCCGGAACGACGTCGCCAAGTTTCAGCAGCCTCGAACCCTGTTGACTGCGAATCCAGCAAGACGTCCGGCCTGTCCCATCACCGCGAGCGCGCACCAACAGCCAGCGGCACGACCGCGCCTATATGAGTAAGCGCCGCCACGGGCACGGCCACCACTTCGCGACGCTTCAGACCCACACATAAAGATCAAAACCTGGCGGACGATCAGGTCAGCCGAACGCACCCAACTCACGCTTGACAAGCACTCCAGAACAGCTGGATGAGCGTCCTGGGAGCGCTCCCATGTCATGCTGACCCTCAAGCCGGGTAGCGATGCCCCTCGATGCGCTAACCGGCCGGATCCCCCGGCGCTGCCTTGCGCCGCCGCATGTCTCGAGGAGCCACCACATGAGACCTGTCCTCATCCGCGGCCTGACCGCGGCCGCTGCCGTCACGCTCGTCTCCGGTCTCGGCATCGCCGTCGCGACCAGCGCGAGCGCGGCGGCCGGCTGTCGGGTCGACTACTCGGCCAACTCCTGGTCCACCGGGTTCACCGGCACGGTGAACGTCACCAACCTGGGTGACGCGATCTCCGGCGGGTGGACCGTGGCCTGGGACTTCCCCGGGAACCAGACGGTGACCCAGGGCTGGAGCGCGACGATCAGCCAGTCCGGCAAGCACGTCACGGCGGCCAACCCGTCCTGGTCGACGTCGATCGCGTCCGGCGCGTCGGTCAACTTCGGGTTCAACGCC
>CAXTUZ010000219.1:0-2394 GCA_964247525.1 uncultured bacterium | reverse complement strand
CTGAACGCCGGTCACCTGGCGTACGGCGCCGCCAAGCACGGCGTGGTGGGGCGGATGCGCAAGTACGCGAACCTCCTCGCGCCGCACAGTATTCGGGTGAACACGGTGCACCCCTGCGGCGTCGACACGCCGATGCTGGTCGGCTGGGAAGCAAGCATGACACGAAAGGAGATCCAAGCAGGGGACCTGACCAACCCGTTGCCGGTGGAACTGATCGAGTCGATCGACGTCTCGAACGCAATCGCCTTCCTGGTGTCGGACGCCGCCCGTTACGTGACCGGAGTGACGTTCCCGGTGGACGCGGGGTTCAACAACAAGTAACGGGTAGTGGTGGCAATGTGCCCCGTCGCAGCATCGCCGTGCCCCGGTCATCCGCCCCTCGGGTGGTGATCATCTTCGGTGCGTCCAGCGGCATCGGCGTGGCAGCCGCGGCGGAATGCGCAGCGCGCGGCGACCACCTGGTCCTCAGCTCCCGCAGTGGCGCGGCGCTGAACGCCGCAGCGGAACGGTGTCGGGCGGCCGGGGCCGCCTCGGTGAGCGTCGAGACGGCCGACGTACGGGAAAACACGGCGGTGAGGAACGTCGTGACGAACGCGGTCGCCGCACACGGCCGTCTCGATGCGGTGCTCCAGGCGGCGGGTGTGGTGGCCTACGGACGGTTCGAGGAAATCCCGGCGGAGGTGTACGACGGAGTGCTCGCGACCAATGTGGGCGGCGCCTCGAACGTCGCGCGCGCGACGATGCCCGTGCTTCGTGCGCAACAATCCGGGCACCTGATCCTCATCGGCTCGATCCTCGGCTACATCGCCGTACCCACGATGACCCCGTACGTGGTCAGCAAGTACGCGATCCGCAGCCTCGGACGGCAACTGGCCTTGGAGAACCGCGACCTGCCCGACGTCCACGTCACGGTCGTCTCGCCCGGATCGACCGATACGCCGATATATCGGCAGGCCGCGAGCTACCTCGGCGTCCGGAGCCGGCCTCCGTTCCCGGTTGACTCCGCGCGCAAGGTGGCGCTGGCGTCGCTGTCGGTCCTCGAGCGGCCCCGCGACCGCGTGAGCGTCGGCCCGGCGAATACGGCCATGCGAGCAGGGTTCAGCCTCCTGCCGGCGTTGTTCGACCGCCTCGTCGGACCGCTGTTCGCGATCGGGGGTCTGACGGGCGACGCGCTCGGGCCCACCGCGGGAAACGTGCTGGAGCCCGCGGCGCACCTCGAGGGTGAGCGCGGGGGTGCGGGCCAAGGCATCGCCTCAATTCGGCGGCAGCTGCGGCGGTTACCTCATCCGCGTGGACGGTAGGACCACAGAAAACGAAGGACGGGATGATGAGAGCGCTGACATGGCAGGCACCTGAGCGGGTCGAGGTGACCGATGTTCCGGACCCGCGCATCGAGAAACCAAACGACGCGATCATCAGGGTGACGTCGACCGCGATCTGCGGATCTGACCTGCATCTGTACGGGGTTCTCGGCCCGTATCTCAAGCCCGGCGACGTCTTGGGGCACGAGGCGATGGGCGTGGTCGAGGAAGTCGGTCCGCAGGTCGGAAATCTCGCTCCCGGCGACCGCGTCGTGGTTCCGTTCAACATTTCCTGCGGTCATTGCTGGATGTGCTCCCGCGGCCTGTTCGCGCAGTGCGAGACAACGCAGAACCGCGCACAGGGGAAGGGTGCCTCGCTGTTCGGTTACACCTCTCTGTATGGCTCGGTGCCCGGTGGCCAGGCGCAGTTCTTGCGGGTGCCCGAGGCGCAGTTCGGCCCGATCCGGATTCCCGACGATGCCCCGGACGAACAGTTTCTGTACCTCTCGGACATCCTCCCCACCGCCTACCAGGCCGTGATCTACGCCGACGTTGCACCCGGAGGCACGCTGGCGGTGCTCGGGCTCGGCCCGGTCGGTCAGTTCTGCGCCCGCATCGCGCGCCATCGCGGTGTCGGCCGGATCATCGGCGTCGACCGGGTGCCCGAACGTCGCGCTGCCGCAGCACGTTTCGACGTCGAGACGGTCGATCCCGACATGTGCGACGACCTGCCCGCGGTTCTGCTCGACATGGTCGACGGGCGCGGCCCGGACGCGGTCATCGACGCGGTCGGGATGGAGGCGCACGGGCACGGCCAGCCGAAAGCCAATCGGCTTGCGGAGATCGCCCAAAGGGCGACGGGTCTGCTGCCGGACCCGATCGCGCAGAGGCTTACCGACAAGGTGGGCATCGATCGCCTCGATGCGCTCATCGCGGCCCTCACTTCGGTTCGCCGTGGCGGGACCGTGTCCATCAGCGGCGTGTACGGCGGCGAGGTCGACCCGCTGCCGATGATGGAGATGTTCGATCGCGGCATCTCCGTTCGGATGGGACAGGCACACGTCAAGCGGTGGATCGAAGACCTGTCCCCGCT
>CAXTUZ010000218.1:0-2404 GCA_964247525.1 uncultured bacterium | reverse complement strand
GCGCTGTGGTTCGCCTACCCGAAGGGCATGGGCTTCGGCGACGTCAAGCTCGCCGGCGTGCTCGGACTGGTTCTTGGATATGTCGGTTACGACGTGCTGGCCGTCGGCGTATTCGGTGGCATTCTGCTCGGCGGAATCGTCGGAGTTGGACTGATGCTGTTTTCCGGGGCCACGCGTAAGACCAAGGTTCCGTACGGCCCGTTCATGCTGGCCGGAGCGCTGCTGGCGGTCTTCGTCGGGGTGAACATCGCCCACGCTTATACCCATGCGACCGGCGTCGCGTAATTACGCGGCCCGCCTTCTCAAGGCGCCCTGAAGGCGCGCCGACATCCCACCTGAGCGCCGAGCCACCGGGCCGGCAGCACGCAGAAGAGGTGCCAGCGTGGCAGGACCCAGGGGCCGTAGCCTCGTCGGTCTCGACATCGGGACCAGCGCGGTGCGCGCAGCCGAAGTAAGCGTCGGCGGTGATAGCGCCACGTTGCACAGGTTTGCGGAGGTGGAACTGCCCGACGGAGCAGTCCAGAACGGGGAGATCACCGAACCCGCGGCGGTCACTGCAGCGGTCAAGAAGCTGTGGCAGCTCGGTCACTTCACCTCGAAGAAGGTTGTGATTGGCGTCGCGAACCAGCGAGTCGTCGTCCGCCAGGTGGAGCTGCCCTGGCTCCCCGAGAAGGAATTGCGCAAGTCCCTCGCCTTTCACGTCGGTGACCTCATCCCGATGCCCGTCGAGCACGCTGTGCTCGATTTCGACGCGGCCGAAGAGATGAACGGCGAGGACGGTCGCCGTCTGCTTCGCGTGCTTCTCGTGGCGGCGAACAAGGACATGGTCAACACGGCGCTGGAAGCCGTGACCCGGGCTGGCCTCACACCGGTAGCGGTCGACCTCACGCCCTTCGCTGTGATGCGCGCACTTGGTGGAGGTGCCTCAGCACTTGGTCTCGAAGGTGAGGGCGAAGTACTCGTCGACCTCGGCGCGGACGTCACCAACATCGTCGTCCACCAGCAGGGCGCTCCGCGCTTCGTCCGAGTGCTCGTTCTCGGCGGGCGCGATGTCACCGATGCGCTCGCCGAGCGGCTCGGGGTCGACATGCGTACCGCCGAGTCGACGAAGCTGGAGATGCGACTCGCGAACGACGCGGCCTTCGTCGACGCGCACCCGGCAGGCCGGGCGCTCGAATCCGCTGCGTCCCAATGGATCGACGAGCTGCGGCAGTCTCTCGACTACTACTCCGCTCAGAGCGGCAGCGTCCGGCTGGGACGACTTGTCCTCACCGGGGGTGGCGCGCAGCTCGAAGGCCTCGCGCAGCGAGTCGCGACCGCGACCCGGTTGCCGGTCGTCGTCGCCTCACCGCTGTCCTCGCTCAAGCTCGGGAAGACCGGGCTTTCCGACACCGAACTGCTGCGGCACGAGCCGCGGATGGCGGTGCCCGTCGGGCTGGCTCTGGGCAGGGCCGCATGAGTCAATCGACGGCAGCGCAGACGCTCGCGGGGACCGACGTCCCGCGCCCCGCGCTCAGCCAGCTCGCGTCGATGCCTCGCGTCAACCTCAGGCCGCCGGAGCTCGCGGCCGCCAGTGCCGCGCGCCGTCTGCAAACCGGTTGTGTCGCGGTCGTTCTCGCCGCCGCAGTTGTTGTCGGGAGCCTGTGGTTCCAAGGACACAACGAGGTGAACAACCGTAAGAAAGACCTGGCTCAGGCGACCACCGACCAGACGGCGGTTCAGCGACGCGTCTCCGCGCTTGCGTACGTCTCCGCGCGTTACGCGGCGGTCGACAACGCCACCCAGCTCCTCTCGCAAACGCTGAGCTCGGAGGTTCGCTGGTCGACCCAGCTGCGCGATCTCAGCCTCACGATTCCGGACAACGTCTGGCTCACCACCGTGGCGGTGACTCCGAGTTCTGGTGGCGCGGCGGGGACGAGCAGTAGCGGGATTGCCGCGATTTCCTTCCAGGGGATTGCCGGAAAGCGCGACGACGTCGCGACATGGCTCGAATCGATTAGCAAGCAGAAGGGCTACGTCGGCGCGACCTATTCGACGACTCCTGAGCAGCTGATCGGAACCGAGAAGTTCGTGGCGTTCACCTCCACCGTCAGCGTCACCGCGGCCGCCCAGTCCGGTCGCTTCTCGACCTCGAACGGAGGGTGACGTGGACCAGAAACGTCAGTGGATGCTCTTCACCGCACTTGCCTCGGTGGCGATCCTGGTCGCGGGTTTCATGTTCTTCGTCAAGCCGCAGCACAAGAAGGCGGACGATCTGAAGACCCAGACCGCATCGGTCGACCAGCAGACGGCGATGCTCAAGACGAAGCTTGCCCAACTCACCAGCCAGCAGAAGACCCTCAAAGCAGACGATGCGAAGCTCGCGGCGGTAGAGGTGAAACTGCCTGCTGATCCCGCCCTGCCC
>CAXTUZ010000217.1:0-2413 GCA_964247525.1 uncultured bacterium | reverse complement strand
GCGCCCGCGACGATCGTCACTTCGGTGTCGGAGCCGCCGATCGCGACCTCGAGCAGCGACCGTCCCTGGTCGGCGGCCCAGGCGGCAAGCGCCTCGGCGCGGTCGAACAGCTCGTCAGTGAGGAATGCGGGCCGCTCGGCGAGCCGCGTCCCGGGCTCAGGGGCGTGGGACCGGGTCACCTTCCCGGTCAGCAGACCGTTGGCGAGCGGGTAGTACGGCAGGACGCCGAGGCCGAACTGCGCGCAGGCGGGTACGACCTCCGCCTCGGCGTCCCGCTCGATGAGGGAGTACCGGTTCTGCGCCGAGACGAAGGGCACGCCCGGCTCCGCCAGATGGGCGGCATGCGCGATCTGCCACCCGGCGAAGTTGGAGTGCCCGAGGTAGCGCACCTTTCCCTCGCGTACGAGTTCGGTCAGCGCGTCGACCGTCTCGGTGAGCGGAGTGACCGGGTCCGGCGTGTGCATCTGGTACAGGTCGATGTAATCGGTGCCCAGCCGCCGCAGCGACCCTTCGACCGCGACGCGGATGTACCGGCGGGAGCCGCGAGCACCTAGATCGGCACCGTTCGCCCCCCTCATGTCCATCCCGAACTTCGTCGCGATGAGGACGTTCGCGCGCTCGCTGCCCAGTGCCGCGCCGAGCATCGTCTCCGAACCGCCCGCGCCCCCGTAGGTATCGGCGGTGTCGAACAAGGTCACCCCGCAGTCAAGAGCAGCCGCCACGACCTTGCCCGACTCGGCGAGGTCGAGGCGGCTGCCGAAGTTGTTGCAGCCCAGGCCCACCGTGGAGACGACGAGCCCGGAAGTCCCGAGCGTGCGGTGATTCACACCGTCCTTGCTACCACGTCCGGGCTATTCGCCGATCTTCGAGGCCGCGTCGCTCACCGCGTTGCCGCTGGCCGCAGCGGTCTTCTCGGCATTCGTGCGGGTGCGCTTGGCCGAGCTGGCGGTGTTCTTCGCGGACTTCTTCACCTGCTGGTTGGCGCCCTGCTTGCGAATGCTCGTCACGAGCGTCTCGCCGCGGGTCGCAAGGCCGGTGTACCGGTCGTTCGCCTTCTCCGACAGGCTCTGCAGCTGCTCGCCGAATGTCTTCACGCCGGCCAGAGCCTGTTCCGGAACCTTCGTCGCTTGCGCCGGCAACGTCTTGAGGACGTCGGGAAGCTCGGAGAGCTGGCTCGAGGCGGACTTCGCCTGCTTGGTCACCTGGCCGGGGAGCTGCCGGGCGGCGCCGGGGAGCTCACGCAGGGAGGTGGTGATCAGACCGCCGATTCCTTTGGCCTGGGACTGGAACTTGTTGCTGCGCGCGGCTGCGGTCTCGGGCCAGGTACGGAACGCCTCGAGAGCACGGTCACCGGCCCCGACATAGGCGTAGAACGGCTTGGCGGCATCGCTGAACTTCGGGGTTGCGGCTTTGGGAGCCATAGCTTCTCCTTCGGAAGGGATTAGGACGCGGCGCTGTCCTTGGTCGGCGCCGCCTGACTTTCGAGCTGGAACGAGTGGTAGATCTCGAGCAGCACCTGCTTCTGCCGTTCGGAGACCGTGGTGTCGGCCAAGATCGCCGCCCGGGTCTGCGACGTGTCCGGCGGCTCGTCGAGGATTCCGGCCTGGACGTAGAGGGCTTCGGCAGAGATGCGCAGGCCCTTGGCGATCTGCTGAAGGATCTCCGCACTCGGCTTGCGCAGACCGCGTTCGATCTGGGACAGATACGGATTGCTGACTCCCGCCGAGCGGGCCAGCTGCCGCAGTGAGATGTGCGCGACGTTGCGCTGATCGCGGATGAAGCCGCCGAGGTCCCGCGGATCAAGCTTGGCGATGCGGCACCTCGTTTCGATCGGCCGGAAGTGACGACGCAACCCACCGTACGTCCTGGTGCTAACAATTGCAAGCGCTAGCAAGCGCCGATCAGGCGTGTGCGCCTACCTCATGCGCGGCGTGCCCGAACGGTTCGAGTTGAAAGGTCGAGTGCTCGATGTCGAAATGCCCGACGAGGCAGGCCTGCAGGAGGTCGAGCATCTGCGGGGCGTGACCGTCGGAGAAGCACCCGTCCTCGACGACCACGTGCGCGGACAGGGTCGGCAGGCCGCTGCCCACCGTCCAACAATGCAGGTCGTGCACGTCCCGGACGTGGGTGGTCTCGAGGAGGTGCTGGCGGACCTGCTCGAGGTCGACGCCGTCGGGCGCCCCTTCGAGCAGCACCCGCGCGGAGGCGCGAAGCAGTGGGAGTGCCGCACCCAGCATGAGCGCGACGACGACGAGCGAGGCGATCGAGTCGGCGCGCCCGAAGCCGGTGGTCAGGAGCACCACCGCGGCCACGACCGTGCCGAGGAAGGCGTACAGGTCCGTGAGCACGTGCGCGAAGGCGGAGCGCAGATTGAGACCGGAGCGGTCCGCACGGGCGAGCAACGACGTGCACG
>CAXTUZ010000216.1:0-2429 GCA_964247525.1 uncultured bacterium | reverse complement strand
TCACCGACGTCCGCGCTGCTGCCACGTCGGCGCGGCGGCTGCTCGCCGACGGCGCGCTCCGACCGGCCGGTATGCAAGGTAATACGCATGTCGCGCCGACCGGTTCGGGCGCCGTGTCGACGTGGGGTTACGGCGCTAATGGGGTTATCGGTAACGGCCTCTACACAGCGGCGAATCCCACCCCAGTTCAGACCCGGCCGGGAACATGGGCGTTTATTGAGGATGTCTGCGACTGGTCCACGGGCGTCGTATCTCCCGAGGACTTCAGGCAAATCACGAGCCTGCTGTGAACCTGTCACGCGATGCAGCCACCGTCTCGACCCGTCGCATTCCCGGGGGCAGGACGCTCGTGACAAGCGCCGTGTAGACAAGGGCGGCTAGGCAGGCCCCAACGGCGAAGGTGATGTCGCCGAAGGCCGGGTGGTGGCGAACAACTAGCCCAACGTATTCGGTTTGGTTCGAGAACAGCACGACCGAGACACCGACGCCGATCAGCAAGGCAATCACGCCTGCCCAATTGCTGTAGCGGCGGTCTTGCACGAAAGCGTGGTTCAGACTTCCGAGCCGCCTTGCCGGGAAGAGAAGTCGGTCGGCCAGAATGATTCCAAGCCAAGGTCCAAGCCAGTAGGCCACGACGAGCAGGAAATTCTGGTACTTCGTTGCTCCGTCGGACAACGCCGTCCACGACAGGATGCCGCCGATGATGCCGAAACCTGCGGCCAAGTAGGCCCGGCCATGGCGTGCTGGCAATCGGATGCCGATGGCCATGAATGACAGGCCGGCCGAATATACGTTGAGGATATTGGCCGAACAGGCGGCAAGGGCAATACATAGCAGGGTGGCATTGGCCAGGGCGGTGGGAAGTGTCCCTGTAAAGCTCGCCACCGGGTTGTCGGTCGAGCTGGTGATGGTCGTGGCCGCGGCCACGCCAACGACCTCAAGAAAAGTCGTCGACAGAAAGAGTCCCGCGCCGGCGAAGAGCGCCGCGCGGTGGCTTGCTTCCCGAGTCGGCGGCAGGTAGCGGGTGTAGTCCGCGGCGTAGGGGTTCCAGCCGGCCGCGTAACCGAAACATGCCGCGGTGGTCAAGGTGAACCCACCGATTGTCCCGCCAGGACCGGTCGCCCCAGCAATCGAGAAGTGCGCCGACTTGAAGATCCAAATCGCGGCCAGAACCCAGACGACGCCAAGCACCGGCAAGGCGAAACGCTGGAAAATTTCGATCAGGTTGAAGCCGAGGAACGCGACCGCGATCTGGACGACGACGATGATGACGAGGCTGAGTCTGGAGTTCCACCCCGTGAGTGTGCTGAGAGCGAGCGCCCCGCTAACGCTGTTGACCGCAAACCAACCCAGGCCCGCAATAAGCGCTCCAACTCCAGCCGGCACCATGTTTCCGAAAAAGCCGAAGGCCAACCGACTCAAAACCATCTGCGGAAGTCCGAAGCTGGGTCCCATCCGGGAAAGGACATAGTGCACGATCGTCGCGAGCCCATTTCCGACGACGACCGCGAGCGCAGCCTGCCAGAAATTCAGACCGAAGTACGCCACCCCGATGAAACCCACGAACACCGTGGCAAACTCTAGATTGGGCGATGCCCAGGTCCAGAACAAGCGAGACGGGCGGCCGTGACGTTGACTTAGTGGGACAACGTCGACACCGCCCGGCTCGATCGCGACCGCGCGGGTGCCGTAGCTTTCGAACTCAGCGACGAGCTCGGGATTGACCGGGGCACCCCCGGTTGCGGGGAGAACCTGCGGCAGGGTTGTCATGGTCGAGGTCTCGATTCTGTTGGTAAGGTTCATCTGAACGTTTTGCGCCGGTGTGAGTCCGCCTTGAGCGATGGACTACGAAAGCTTTGACAGTGTTAGGGCGACACATCGGCGATTGCTGCCAACTTGGCTCGCAGGTAATTGCCAGCCTGAAATGGGGCGTGCTCAACCCTTCCGAGGGGTGGGGGCACGCTGTGCAATTCGGCGCCCGGATCGGCCTCGTGGAAGTAGACGAGTGACATGAGGTCCTCATCGGGCGCGTCATTGGCTGGCGCGAGGACACGGTGTCGGTTAGACACCCAACGATCACCGGTCCAGCGGGCCATCATGTCGCCGAGGTTCACCACGAAGCTGCCGGGCACGAACGGGACGTCGACCCAACCGACGTTGCGCTGTCGCACCTGCAGGCCGCCCGGCGCGTCGTCCTGATAGAGGATGGTGAGCGTGGCGAAGTCCACATGGGCGGTCGACCGGACCTGCCCCGGCATTGGCGGCACGAGCTGCGGCGGGTAGCAGTTGGCAGCCAGGTTGGACACGTGCTGATCGGTCGTCGCGGCGAAGAAGCCCTCGTCGAGGTCGAGGGCCACCGCGAAGATCCGCAGCATCAGTGCGGTCAGGTCCTCCATGCGGGAGTAGTACGACTTCGAGCAGGTGTGGAA
>CAXTUZ010000215.1:0-2521 GCA_964247525.1 uncultured bacterium | reverse complement strand
CGATCCCGAGCGTGGCGACCAGCTTCTCCATCCGCCGCGTGCTCACTCCGAGCAGATAGCTGGTGGCGACCACGCTGACCAGCGCCGCCTCAGCGCGTGTCGGCGTACTACCTCACGTGTCGGTCGGGGTACGACCTCTCGTGTCGGTCTCCGGGTAACGGATCATGCCATGGCATCGCCTCCGGTGACGAGGTTGAGCCGGTCTTTGAGCCGGTAGCTGGGTCCGTTGATGGATAGGACGTCGCAGTGGTGCAGGAGCCGGTCGAGGATGGCGGTGGCGAGGACGTCGTCGCCGAGGACGCCACCCCATTCGGTGAAGGACTTGTTGGAGGTGAGGATGATCGAGCCGCGTTCGTAGCGGCGGGAGACGAGCTGGAACACCATGTTGGCTTCGACCCGGTCCAGTGGCAGGTATCCGACTTCGTCGACGACGAGAACGGCCGGGCGCAGGTAGTAGCCGAGTTGCCGGTTGAACCGGCCGGTGGCTTCGGCGACTTTGAGCTTGCGGACGAGGTCGTCGAGGGTCGTGAAGTAGATCGAGTAGCCGGCTTGGCAGGCGGTGACGGCGAGCGCGACGGCGAGCATCGTCTTGCCGACTCCGGGCGGTCCGAGCAGCGCGATGTTGGACTTGGCTTCGATGAACTCCAGCGTGGCGAGGTCACGGACCTTGCGGGCGTCGAGGTCGGGCTGGAAGGTGAAGTCGAAGGTGTCGAGGGTCTTGTGGTGGGGCAACCCGGACAGTTTCAGCGCGTTGCGGAACCGGCGGCCCTCCCGCAGCCCGAGCTCTTCTTCGAGGACCAGGTCAACGAAGTCGAGGTAGCCCATGGTGTCGGCTTCGGCGCGCTCAACAAGCTGGGTGATCGTCTCCCCGAGGTGGGTGAGCCCGAGCTTGGTGGCGTGCTCGCGGATGCGGGTGGTGACCAGGACGCTCATCGGGCAGCCTGCTCGAGAGTCGCGTAGGCGGACAGCGGTCGGGTCGCGACCTTGACGTCCGCGGCTCGTGGGCGGGTGAGCAGAGCGGCGAGCGGCTTGTCGTTCACGGCGGCACCGGTGGCATGGTCGGGGCGGCGCGGGAACTCCACGATCGTGGCGCGGGTGTGACCGTCGGGCAGCCCGTCGTAATGGCTGTCCTGGACCATCCAGCTGCCTCGCACGGCAGCCCGCGGGTGACTGGCGAGCAGCGACCCGTCGAGTTCGTGGATCGTGACCGTGCCGGCACCAGCTCGGACCTCGACAGTCTGACCGGCCCGGATCCGCCTCGCTGGCAGTGAATACATGCTGGCCTCGAAAGACACCAGGCAGTCCTTGCCGACCCTTCGCAGGTGTGAGTCGGTCACCAGATAGGGCGCCGTCGGCAACGGTCGCAGCGCGGCGCGGTCCCGGGCGGCTCGGATCCCGATCACCTCACCGTGGGTCCGGTGGGTCTGACCGAGCCGGATCGCGTGCCAGCCGGTGAACGCCTCGTCGAGCTGTGCGATCGAGTCGAACGACCGGCCGGATAGGACGTGGTCCCGCACGATGATTACCTGCCGCTCGACCCGGCCTTTACCGGTGGGACGGTAGGCGGCGAGCACATCGATGGTGAACCCGTAATGAGCGGCGAACGCTGCCGCGCTCGGGTGCAACGGCACCGCCAGCCCAGGCGCGACGTGGCGGCGCACAACCGTCTTCACCCGGTCATAGACGCAAGCGCCCGGCACGCCACCGAAATGGTCGAACGCCCGGCGGTGACACTCCCACCACGTCGCCGCGTCCATGCTGGTCGTGAAACAGGTGAACGGCTGCCGCGAGTGCGACAGCGTCATGTGGAACGAATAGACCTTGCCGATGCCGACGTGCGCAAGGACGCCACCCTCATCACCCCAGTCGACCTGCGCCTGCGCGCCGGCGACGACTTCGAACCGGCGGTGCAGGCCGCGCAGTGGATTGTCATCGGCGGACTCGAGCTCGACCGCGATCCGCGGCCGAGCCTCGGCGCAGAACATCTTCACCCGCTGGTAGTGGCCGGTGAAGCCGTGCTCGGCGACCAGCCGCTCGTGGATCACTGACGCCTTCAACGTGATGTCACCACGTAGCCACCCCTCGACAACGGCAGCGAACGGGCCGATCTTCGACGGTTGCGTTCCAACACGAGACGGCGCGACCGGCGGCAACGCCACACCGTCCTGCTCCAGGTACTTCTTCACCGTGCGCCAGTCGACCCGGCACTCCCGAGCGATCTCGGCATAGGTCGCGCCTGCCTCATGCAGCACGCGGAAACGACGGACATTCATCCAGGACTCCTCATCCAGGATCATGAGCAGGTCACCCTTCGGACTCGTCTTCTTCGCAGTGGACGAACCGAAGGGTGACCCCAACTCAAAGCGAGAACGGACTCAACTCGCCGAACACCGACACATCAGGTCGTACCCCGACCGACACGTGAGGTCGTACGCGGACAGGGGGTCACGACACCCCGGACCGGTACGCTGCCGCCGATCGTCTCTATCCCGAGGTCACTGCGCTCTTTGCTGCTTCAGAC
>CAXTUZ010000214.1:0-2550 GCA_964247525.1 uncultured bacterium | reverse complement strand
ATGCTCATTCGTCAGAGTCCCGGTACGTACCCGTTCGTGGTGTGCTGCAACTGCAACACCCACGAGTTCCATGTACCGCTGACCTCCAGGGCCCCGATCACCACGAGCAGCACGCCGCCGGTCAGCATGACCGCGCGGGCGTGCCGCCGAAACGCCCGCACCATCCCCAGAGCGCGGCGGAAGCCGATGGCGATCGCGATGAACGGAAGGCCGAGGCCCGCGCAGTAGAAGCCGGTGAGCACGGCTCCCCTGAGCGCGGTGGTCGTCGAGTCGGACGCGGCCAGCGCGAGCACCGTCGTCAGCGTCGGCCCGATGCACGGCGCCCAGCCGAGACCGAACAGAACCCCGAGCAGCGGCGCGCCGACGAGTCCCGCGGAGGGCAACCGGTGGATACGGAACTCGCGGTTCGTCACCGCGATGGGAGCGAACAGGCCCGCGAAGGCCAGCCCGAGCACGATCGTGACGCCCCCGAGGATCCGCTGCAGGCCGAGGTGGTGCGCGATCAGGCTCGACCCGAGACTCCCGAA
Organism: uncultured bacterium; assembly: GCA_964247525.1. GTDB lineage: Bacteria > Actinomycetota > Actinomycetes > Mycobacteriales > CAJCIY01 > DASYGP01. Next base: position 2,023 of record CAXTUZ010000214.1, on the reverse strand, counting down.
CAGCGCACCGCCGGCGATGAACACCGCGCTGAATCCGGCGACGAACAGAATCGCGCCTACCGTCGTGCGGCCGCGAGGCCCGGCGGCCGGCGTTCCCGCCGGTACGGCCGCGTGCTGGCTCGCCGTATCCGCACCGGACATCCCGGTGACGTACGAGAGGTAGCCGGGTACGAGCGGCAGCACGCACGGCGAGGCGAAGGACACCGCGCCCGCGGCAAGCGCCACCGGAGCCGCGATGAGAAGGGACCCGGCGACCGCACTCACGCGGGCTGCGCCGCCAACACGTCAAGCACGGAGGTCAGCTTCGTCGCCGCACCGGCCGTCGTGATGCCCCCGATGAACCGGGCGGCGACCTTGCCGTTGCGGGCCAGCACGAAGGTGACCGGCAAGCCTTGGGCGTTGACGCCCTTGAACTTCGTCAGGAGCAGGCCGTCGGGATCCTCGAGGCTCGGGTAGGTGACACCCTGGGCGGTCCGGAACGCCCGGCCCTGGGTCGCCGTATCGCGCGAGAGGACGCCGACGAAGTCGACGCCGTTCGCCGCGGTCTGCGTGTGGACGCGCTCGAGGATGGGCGTTTCGGCGCGGCACGGACCGCACCAGCTTGCCCAGAAGTTGACGACGACGACCTTTCCCTTGAGCGCCGCGAGATCGATGCTCTGCCCGTCGATCGTGGGACCGCTGATCTTCGGCGCGTTCTGCTCCTTCGAGAGCAGGCCGCCGCCCACCGGCGTGCCCGTCCCCGCGGCACCGCAGCCGGCGAGGAGGACCGCGCACGGCAGTGTCGCAATCGCGACCGCAACGCCGCGGCGCAGGACGAAGGCACGCACGTCATGCAGTATCCGCGAACGCCCCACCCTGCGTCGCGTGGGAACTGCTCGTCAGGGCGCTAGGCCCCGACGGTGCCTGATCGGTTGGCGCTACGCCCCGACGGTGTGCGATTGGTCGGCGCTACGCCCCGACGGTGTGCGATTGGCTGCGCGGCACCGAAGCCGCCGGCTCGGCGTACTCGGTATGGGTGAGCCGATCGCCGTCGAAGACGAGCGACGTCACCGACGCGAGCGAGCAGCGCCGCCGGTCCGGTCGGTGCCAGAGGCGCATTCCGTCCGCGGACCGCCGCGCGCAAACGATCGGAAGCTGATGACTCACGAGCACGGACTCCGCTCCCGGATGTGCGGCCCGGATGTCGGCAACCGCCGCGAGCATGCGGGCCGCAACCTGTGCGTACGGCTCACCCCACGACGGACGGAACGGGTTACGCAACAAGACCCAGTTGCGCGGCCGGCGCAGGACGCCGTCCCCGACCCCGAACTTCGTGCCTTCGAAGGCGTTCTCGCTTTCGATCGCACGCGGCTCGATCGTCGCGGTCAGCTCGAGCGCCGCTTCGAGGGCGGCGGCGGTCTGCCGGGCCCGCTCGAGCGGCGAGGAGTAGACCGCCGCAACGCCACGGGCGCGAAACCACTGACCCGCGACGTGCGCCATCTGTTCACCGGCCTCGGAGAGCCGGTAGCCGGGCAATCGGCCGTACAGGATGCCTTCGGGGTTGAACACCTCACCGTGGCGCAGCAGGTGCACGACCGTACGGCTCATCAGATCTCCTCCACTGCTGCGGCGGCTCGGGCGGCGTGCGGGAGGGCGTGGTCGATCTGTTCGATCGCGTCATCGTCGTGCGCCGCCGAGACGAACCAGGCCTCGAAGGCGCTGGGCGGCAGGTAAACGCCGCGGGCCAGCATCTCGTGGAAGAAGGCCGCGTACCTCGCGGTCGACTGCCGCTTCGCATCGTCGTAGTCGTGCACGCTCGCGCCCACGCCGAAGAAGATCGAAAACAACGATCCGGCGTGCTGCAGCCGATGCGAAATCCCCTCAGCGGCAAGGGCTTTCGACGCAAGGGCGGAGATCTCGTCGGCGCGGCGATCGACGGTTTCGTACACCTCCGCACCGGCGGCGCGCAGGGTAGCCAGACCTGCCGCAACCGCGAGCGGATTCCCCGAGAGCGTGCCCGCCTGGTACACCGGGCCCGCCGGTG
>CAXTUZ010000213.1:560-2580 GCA_964247525.1 uncultured bacterium | reverse complement strand
AGCTTGGTGTCGCGGGCGTCGACCTCGTGCTCCTCGATGTGGATCGAGGTGAGGACGTCGTCCTGGACCAGGCGCTGCGACAGGATGATCGCGTCCTCGTAGTTGTGGCCCTCCCAGGGCATGAACGCCACGAGCAGGTTCTTGCCGAGAGCCATCTCGCCGTTCTGCGTGCACGGTCCGTCCGCGAGCACCGCCCCCTCGTCGACGCGGTCTCCCTCGTCGACGATCGGACGCTGGTTGTCACACGTGCCCTGGTTCGAGCGCCGGAACTTGGCCAGCCGATAGGTCTGGCGGGAGCCGTCGTCGGCCATCACGGTGATGTAGTCCGCCGACAGCTCTTCGACGACACCCGGCTTCGTCGCCAGGATCACGGCGCCGGCATCCTGGGCGGCGGTGCTCTCCATGCCGGTTCCCACGAGCGGGGCCTCGCTCCGCAGCAGCGGTACGGCCTGCCGCTGCATGTTCGAGCCCATCAGTGCCCGGTTGGCGTCGTCGTGCTCGAGGAACGGGATCATCGCGGTCGCGACCGAGACCATCTGCCGCGGCGACACGTCCATGTAGTCGACCTCGTCGGGGGCTATGAAGTCGACCTCGCCGCCCTTCTTGCGGACGAGTACCCTGTCCTCCGCGAAGCTCGAGTCCTTCGTCAGCGGTGAGTTCGCCTGCGCGACGACGTGACGGTCCTCCTCGTCGGCGGTCAAGTAGTCGATCTGGTCGGTGACCTGACCCGCGACGACCTTCCGGTACGGGGTTTCCACGAAACCGAACGGATTGACCTGCGCGAACGTCGACAACGCGCCGATCAGGCCGATGTTCGGGCCCTCGGGCGTTTCGATCGGGCACATCCGCCCGTAGTGGCTGGGGTGCACGTCCCGCACCTCGAACCCGGCGCGTTCGCGCGACAGACCGCCTGGACCCAGCGCCGAGAGCCGGCGGCGGTGCGTCAAGCCCGCGAGCGGATTGGTCTGGTCCATGAACTGCGAGAGCTGGCTGGTCCCGAAGAACTCCCGGATCGCCGCGACGACGGGCCGGATGTTGATCAGTGTCTGCGGCGTGATCGCCTCGACGTCCTGCGTGGTCATCCGTTCGCGCACGACCCGCTCCATCCGGGAGAGCCCGGTACGCAGCTGCGCCTGGATGAGCTCGCCGACGGTCCGCAGGCGGCGGTTCCCGAAGTGGTCGATGTCGTCGACCTCGTAGTCCGCCTCCCCCGCGTGCAGCTTCACGATGTACTCGATGGTCGCGAGGATGTCGTCCTCGGTGAGGACGCGGCTCGTGTGAGTCGCGTCCAGACTGAGCTTCTTGTTGATCTTGTAGCGACCGACCTTCTGCAGGTCGTACCGCTTGTCGTTGAAGAACAGGTTGTTGAGCAGGCCCTGGGCGGCATCGCGCGTCGGCGGCTCGCCCGGACGAAGCTTGCGGTAGATGTCGAGGAGCGCCTCGTCCTCGGTCGATGTGTGGTCCTTCTCGAGGGTCGTCATCATCGAGGGGTACGCGCCGAAGAGCTCCCGGATGCGCTGCTCGTCCCACCCGAGTGCCTTGAGCAGCACGGTCACGCTCTGCCGGCGCTTGCGGTCGATACGCACCCCGACCGTGTCGCGCTTGTCGACCTCGAACTCGAGCCAGGCGCCGCGGCCCGGGATGATCTTTGCGGAGAAGACGTCCTTGTCGGAGGTCTTGTCGAGCGAGCGCTCGAGGTATACGCCGGGGGAGCGCACCAGCTGGCTGACCACGACGCGCTCCGTGCCATTGATGATGAACGTGCCCTTCGGCGTCATCATCGGGAAGTCACCCATGAACACGGTCTGGCTCTTGATCTCGCCCGTCGTGTTGTTCATGAACTCGGCGGTGACGAACAGCGGGGCCGCGTAGGTCTGGTCGCGGTCCTTGCACTCGTCCACCGACATCTTCACCGGTTCGAAGCGATGATCGCGCAGCGAGAGCGACATGGACTGCTGGAAGTCCTCGATCGGAGAGATCTCCTCGAAGATTTCCTCGAGGCCCGATACGGGTAATTCGC
>CAXTUZ010000213.1:0-550 GCA_964247525.1 uncultured bacterium | reverse complement strand
CGGGCCGGTTTCCGCGGGGGGCGAACGACTCGTTCCCCACGAGCCAGGCGAAGCTGGTGAGCTGCAGGGCGAGCAGGTCAGGAACCTTGAGCGGCTCCACGATCTTGGCGAACGAAACGCGGGTGTTGGGCGAGGCAGCCAACGGAGTCCTTCCGGTGCATGTGCACGCGATGCCGAGCCACGACGGTCGGCGCATCACGGCGCAGGTTCTTGCTGAGCGGGCAGGCGGGGTCTACGGACGCGGAGAGACGGTGATGAGCGGCAACGCACGTCGTTGACGGGTGCGACGAGCGCGCGGCGAGCCGCCCCGCTCGAAGATCTTCGAACTGGGCGGAAGGAGAGGTGATGCGCAAACGGGCAATGTAGCTAGAGACTACACCGATGTCCAGTGTTAGGCCATGAGGGGTGTCGCGCACCCCTCATGGCCGAGTGGGGCGCAGGGCCGCGGGCGCGCCCGCTACTTGACCGAGACGGTGGCGCCGGCCGCCTCGAGGACCTCTTTCGCCTTGGCTGCCGCTTCCTTGGTCACCTTCTCGAGCACGGCCTTGGG
>CAXTUZ010000212.1:0-2608 GCA_964247525.1 uncultured bacterium | reverse complement strand
TGATCAACGCCTCGAGGGGCCGTTCGTACCGTGAGCTGCCGCTGCGCCTTTTCGAGTTCGGCACCGTCTACCGGTATGAGAAATCCGGTGTCGTGCACGGCCTCACCCGGGTTCGCGGAATGACGCAGGACGACGCCCACATCTATTGCACCCGTGCACAGATGCGCGGTGAGCTGAGTTCTTTGCTCACGTTCGTCCTCGAATTGCTCAAGGACTACGGGCTCGACGACTTCTACCTCGAGTTGTCCACGAAGGATCCGGAAAAGTACGTCGGAAGTGACGCCGACTGGGAGGAGGCGACCGCGACGCTTGCCGAGGTGGCGACCGCGTCGGGGCTCGAGCTCGTGCCCGATCCGGGCGGGGCGGCGTTCTACGGCCCGAAGATCAGCGTCCAGGCGAGGGACGCGATCGGCCGAACCTGGCAGATGTCGACGATCCAGCTCGACTTCAACCTGCCCGCGCTGTTCGCGCTCGAGTACCAGGCCGGCGACGGCAGCCGCCAGCAGCCGATCATGATTCATCGGGCGCTCTTCGGATCTGTGGAGCGATTCTTCGCGATTCTGCTCGAGCACTATGCCGGCGCATATCCGGCGTGGTTGGCGCCCGTGCAGGCGGTCGGCATCCCTATCCGGGACGACCACGCGCCGTATCTCGCCGACGTTGCCGCCGAGCTCCGTCGTGCCGGCGTCCGAGTCGACGTCGACGACTCGGACGAGCGAATGCAGAAGAAGATCCGGACCGCACAGAAGCAGAAGGTCCCGTACATGCTCATTGCCGGCGACGACGACGTCGCCGCCGGTGCGGTGTCGTTCCGATATCGCGACGGTACGCAGAAAAACGGCGTGCCGGTCGCGGAGGCGGTCGCCGAGATCGTCGAGGCGGTTCGCGCGCGTGCCTGAGCCGGGAGCGGAGCACCCTGCGACCTACCCGGCGACGGGCAGCCAGGCCCCTGCTCAGGACGGGGTCGGAGACGCGGCGGGTTTCGGACGTCTGTGGACGCCGCACCGGATGGCGTATATCGCGACCGGAGGGACTCGGGGTGACGAGGAATGCCCGTTCTGCCGTATACCGGGACTCGACGACGAGGCGGGTCTCATCGTCCACCGTGGCGAACTCTGTTATGCCGTCCTCAACCTGTACCCGTACAACCCCGGACACCTGATGGTGGTTCCGTACCGGCACCAAGCCCGCTACGAAGAACTTTCCGAGGCCGAGGTCGCCGAAGTAGCGGCCTTCACCCAGCGTGCGATTACGGCACTGCGAACGGCGAGTGCGCCGCACGGATTCAACGTGGGCATGAATCTCGGCGCCGTCGCCGGAGCGGGCATCGCCGCCCATCTGCACCAACACATCGTGCCGAGGTGGGGCGGCGACACGAACTTCATGCCCATCGTGGCCCAGACGAGGGTACTTCCGGAGTTGCTTGCGGCAACGCGCGAACGCCTCGTGCAGGCCTGGCCTGGCTAGAACAGCGAGCGCGAGCCGGCTGGCAATGACTGGCCCCCTGTGGATAACTCGGGCCTGCCGGCGCCGGACGTCGTAATACTCGCGCTGTGCCGCTCGACGGAACCCTGTGGGTGGACCCGGACGACGTGCATCGCGCGGCGAAGGTGATGGTGCGGGCGGCCGGACGAGTCGGGGCGAGTGGCACCGGCCTCCTCATCGGCACGCACGACACCCACGCCCGATCACTCGACGCGGCTCTCGACGAGTTCCGGGACCGGGCGGCGCATCAGTTGACGCTCCTGGAGACGCGTACGCAACTCCTCGCGTTGCTCCTCACGATCGCCGGCGACCGAATGAGCGGACTGGAAACGGCGCTGGCCCGTGCACTCGGGTCGTGACCCGACCGGCGTGGGGAAACATCGATCCGCTCTCGGACTGGCCCAGGTTCGATCCGCAGCCCGATCGGATTCACGAGGCCATCACCGACCTGTGTCTGCGCGCCCATCGATGGGACGAGACGGTCGCGGATGTGGGCGTGGCCGCCGGATACCTCGGGAGCGACAGGCATCGTGGCGTCGCGGCCGACGCTCAGCGGCAAGCACTCGGCGCGCTCGCCGACGCCGCGACCGGGGTCAGTGACGCCTTGCTGGTCGTCGCCGCCACGCTGAGCGGTTATCTCGAAGCATTCGCGCGATACACCGAACGAATACGCGCGGCACGCGAAGAGGTCCGCACGTTGATCGAAGACATCCGCAGCGGGCCGCGCAACGGGCGAGGGCCCTATCCCCTTCTTGGCTCACATGCTCTGTCTCACAACGACTTTCACCACCGCATGATCGGCTTGGCCGAGGCGGCACTCGCCGATCTCGAGGCAGCGGGCCTCTACGCCGCTCGGGTGATCGCCGATCAGGCGGCCGCAATGCAGGCACGATCGGCAAACATCGGCAGGACCTGCGGATGGCTCGGAGAGTTCGAGGCTGCCGTCCGCTACGGCCGGGATCTGCGTGCGCTACCCGGCGGCATCACGGCGGTGATGGCCGGAGTTCAGCTCGTCGGACGGGCCTACGCGGGCGGCGAGCTCGGCGACCAGGAAATGTTGCGCGCCCGCGCGATCGGCACGCCCGGCGCGATCGCCATGCGCGCTGGGCGGGCCCAGGATGCG
>CAXTUZ010000211.1:2441-2747 GCA_964247525.1 uncultured bacterium | reverse complement strand
GGTCATCGATGTCGACACCCACGTCATGGAGCCGCCGGATCTGTGGACCTCTCGGATGTCCTCACGCTGGGGCGATCTGATCCCACATCCGAAGTGGGACGGGAAAGAAGATGCTTGGTTCGTCGGTGACCTGAATCTCGGGAGCGTCGCGGGTGCTTCCATGGCGGGTTGGCACGATTATCTGCCGAACTCGCCCAAGCGGTGGGCCGAAGCGGATCCGTCGTCGTGGGACGCAGAACTGCGTTTGAAGAAGATGGATGAGTACGGCATCCATGCCCAGATCCTCTACGGCAACGTCGGTCTGTT
>CAXTUZ010000211.1:0-2431 GCA_964247525.1 uncultured bacterium | reverse complement strand
GCTCACCAAGATCAATGAACCCAAGTTGAGCCAGGAGATCATTCGCGCTTATAACGACTTCCAGACCGAGTGGAGCGCGGCAGCGCCGGACCGGCTGCTGCCGATGGCGGCCGTACCGTTCTGGGATCTCCAGGAGACGCTCGCGGAGATCAAGCGGTGCACGGAGATGGGTCACCGCGGAGTTGTCTTCACGCAGGACCCGAAGGCATTCGGTCTCCCTGCCCTCACCGACCCCCACTGGGACCCCATGTGGGCGCTGGTTCAGGAGACCGGCTATCCGGTCAACTTCCACATCGCGACCGGCGGCTTGAACATCGAAGAACTGGCGTTGCACCCCTCAGCCGGAATTCGCGCCACCTTAGCGGCGTTGCCTGTGTCGTTCTTCGTGGCTAACAGCCGCACGGTCTCTCAGCTCACGTGCGGCGGAATCTGCCAGCGATTCCCTGACCTGAATTTCGTACTCGTCGAGAGCGGCATCGGTTGGATTCCGTTTGCCCTCGAAGCTCTTGATTGGCAGTGGCTCAACGGCGGCGGCCACCTCGAGCACCCCGATTACATCCTGCCGAGTGAGTACTTCCATCGCCAGATCTACGGCGCTTTCTGGTTCGAGCGGGAAGTGGCGAACGCGGCGATCGATCTTCTCGGCCCGGACAACATCCTTTACGAGACGGACTACCCGCACCCGACCTCGATGTCGCCCGGCCCTGCGGCCATCGCGGTGGCGCCGCCCGAGTACATGCACGACGTTCTCGGCCACTTGCCGCCCGAGTCCCGGCGCAAGATTCTTCACGACAACGCAGCGCGTATCTACCAGCTTCCATAAAGCGGAAGCTGATGCTCATTCTGCACGGCACCGCGGTGGTCAAGCCGGAGGCCCGCGAGCGCTGGCTCGCCATAGTCGACAAGATCACGCCCCCGTCACGCGCGGAGAAGGCCTGTCTGAATTACGGCGTCTACGAAGCACGTGATACTCCCAACACCTTCGTGTTCGTGGAGGAATGGGAAAGCCTCGAGGGTCTGCGCGCGCACTTCAAGGCCCCCCACTTCACCGAATTCATGGGCGCCGTCCCGCAGGTGTTGGCGACGCCGCCCACGGGATCAGTGTTCGAGGCTTCATCAGGCAAAACCCTCGACGAGGTGCTCGCGGCAGCGACCGCGGCCGGATAGCTTTGCCCGATCGTGCACCATCCGCACGGATCTCTACGCAGCAACGGCTATGGTGCTTGCGGCGAGAAGCAACAGCATCGCGGCTATTCCGCCGACCAAGGCGCGGCCGTACCAGACCGTTGTGCGCTGGCGGCAGAGAATCGCCCCGACGACGAACTCTCCGATCCAGAGCGGCCACCACAGCCAGGTCGGCCGCACGAAAGGCGGAACGGCAGACGCGGCGAGAAGTCCTCCGGTGAGAACGCCGAGCAGGGTAACCATGCGTAGCACGAGATTCTCTGCTGAGCGGGGCATCGGCCTCGTGGCGTTCTCGTTCTCCTCGCGCATTCGGGTCTGCCGCACCAAAGCGTCCCAGACAGCATCAACAGCAATCGGTACGAGCCCAGTTTCACGAAGGATCGCAGCTCGCCATGCTCCGAGTGCTTGCCCGGTCATAACCGTCGTATCGCCGATCGTCCTGAGTACGTCGCCGGATGCGTGGTCTGCGTCGGTCGGTTCCCATAACACGACGACGGGATGTATGGGGATGTCGCCGAGCTTTCGAAGAGGCGCCCAAGCACGGAGTTGTCGGGTACTTCGTCCGACCTGCTCGACCGCGCGGCCGACGTATGCATCTGAACGGTCGAATCTCCAACCGCTTGAGCGCCACTTGGTCTCCACCACGAAGATTCCGCCGGGTCCGATCAACACATGGTCGGTGTCACCCAGGCCCACCATGCCGTGGTTGAGGAGTCGCCAACCGTGACGCCGAAACTTTCGTAACTCACGGGCCGTCCATTGTTCCGCGAGTTCGCCCATCATCGTCGGTCCTGCTCCGGTGACCTGGGCCGCGTGGAAGAGCACAGCTCCAAGGCAACTCACCAGCGTTGCGCCTATTAACACCCTCCGCGCAAAAGCGGTAGGGACGAGCCAGAGTGCCGCCGCAGACGGCAAGCAGAGCACGGTCGTAGCAAGGAGCACAAGTGCCCAGCGACGTCGAAGATAGCGATGCAGCACCCTCCGTGCCTCGTATCGCGCCGACGTCCCGGCGCGACGATTGCTCGACCACGCACGATCCGGCCGAAGCCTGTACCAAGGTCGAGAACGACCGCGTCGACCGCCCGCGCCTGCACGGTCATCACCGAGAAGTGCGCCCCCGCGATCGGCCACGGGGATGTATCGGTAGCGGAGCACCGCTGACCTGAGGAAGACCGCGTAGCGCGTTCGTTGGTGCGCCGTCAGGGACTTGAACCCCGAACCCGCTGATTAAGAGTCAGCTGCTCTG
>CAXTUZ010000210.1:0-2867 GCA_964247525.1 uncultured bacterium | reverse complement strand
GGCGGCCTTCCCCTCGAGATCCGGGGTCCCACCGTTGAGACCACCGGCAAGTTCATTGGCCGCCGATGTCGAAGGAGGAGCGGGACGCCGAGGACCTATAACGGAACGTAGTCATGCGACTACAGAAAGACGAGGCCCGGCTGAGAAATTCGTCATGATTTTTTAGCGGCGATCACCGGGGGGTTTGTGAGCTGCTGGCGGGTTCACGCACTCGGTACCGTGCACCCATGGAGAGGCCGCAACGAAGTCCCCTGGACCGCGACGTGCCGCTGCCGCCGTCCGTTCCAGCCGTAAGCCCCCAGTCGGGCTCGCCCGGCGACCGGCTCGCTGCCCTGCTGCAGACCGCGGTGGACGAGCAGGTGGCCGAGCAACGGCAACTGAGCCAGGTCCTCGCCGACGTTCGAGCCGCGCTGTCCGAGCGTCGCGGTGAACGTGACGGGAGCACCCTTCAGGACCTGCACGACGGCCTCGCCGGGTTGCGTACCGACCTGCGCGTCGTACCCGAGACGGTGGCACCGGCGATCGCCCAGGCGGTGGGTTCCGGACTGACCGATGTGGGGCGAACCCTGGAGCGGCTCGAGGACGCGCAGGCGGCCCGCGGTAGAGACCTGGCTGCTCTTCACGAGGATCTTGCCGCGTTGCGGACCGGGATGGAACGGCTGACGGCGTCTCAGGAGGTGCTCGCGGCAGCCCCCGCCGTGCAGTCCGGTCCGTCGCCCACGGAGATCGCGAACATCGTGCGCGAAGGGGTGCGCGACGCAACTCGTGATTTCGTCCGGGACTACCTCCGCCAAGCGGTGCTGGACATCGTCACGGTGTCCACCCGGGACACCGAGCGGCGCATCACCGACCATGTCGACGAAGCGGTGCTCGCCCTCGCTCAGGCCCTGCTACGGCGCAGTCCGGGGTTGCCGGCCGAGCCGAGCGGTGTCGTCGCCGCGCAGGCGACCGGGGAACCAGGTCCGGCAAGCCCGTTCACGCCGTGGACCGACCCTGAAGTGGGTGTCGTGTCTCGGGATGGGGTCGCGTCCAAGCCGGAGCCACCTGCGGCGGACACCGAACCCGCGGAGTCCGAACTGAAGCCCACCTCGGTGCCCTTGCCCCCTACCGTGCCTCTCGCGCCGCCCGAGACCGCGACGGCGCGGCACGCAGCGAGGCCGCCCGTACGCGCACGGAAGTTCGGCGGACTGTTCGGGCGGCGCTGATTCCCGCGGGCGGCGCAGGAGTGTACGGCTGAGTGCACTGCGCGAATCAGCGGGAATGCGGGCGGTCTCTGGCAGGCTTGAATGCCTGGAGATGCGTCCGGCGGAAGTCCGGCGCGCGAAGTGCCTGGAGGAGTACGACGATGTCCCTGCCGCCGCTGGTCGAGCCTGCCGCGGAACTCACGCGCGACGAGGTGATGCGCTACAGCCGTCACCTGATCATCCCGGATGTCGCCACCGACGGGCAGAAACGCCTGAAGAACGCGCGGGTGCTGGTGGTCGGTGCCGGTGGTCTCGGCTCGCCGGCCCTCCTTTACCTCGCCGCGGCGGGTGTCGGCACCCTCGGAATCGTCGACTTCGATGTGGTCGACGAATCGAACCTGCAACGGCAGGTAATCCACGGCCAGTCCGACATCGGGCGGCCGAAGGCCGAGTCGGCGCGCGATTCGATCCGCGAGATCAACCCGCTCGTCGCCGTACAGCTGCACACCGACCGGCTCGACGCGTCGAACGTCCTCGAGGTGTTCGGCGGGTACGACCTGATCCTCGATGGGACCGACAACTTCGCCACCCGGTATCTCGTCAACGACGCGTGCGTGCTGCTCGGGAAGCCTTACGTCTGGGGTTCGATCTATCGCTTTGACGGACAGGCGAGCGTGTTCTGGGCCGAACCGCCGGCCGGCCCCGACGGCTCGATCACCGAAGGCGTCCAGTACCGCGACCTCTACCCCGAGCCGCCCCCGCCGGGGATGGTGCCGAGTTGCGCCGAGGGCGGCGTGCTCGGAATCCTGTGCGCGTCGATCGGCTCGATCATGGCGACCGAAGCGGTCAAGCTGATCACCGGGATCGGTGAAACCTTGCTGGGCCGGCTGATGGTCTACGACGCGCTGGAGATGACCTACCGGACGGTGCGGGTCCGGAAGGATCCGGCGGCGAAGCCGGTGACCGAGCTGATCGACTACGAGGCATTCTGCGGCGTGGTGTCGGACGAAGCTGTGGCAGCGGCCCGCGATTCGACGATCACCGCCGCGGAGCTCAAGGCGATGGTCGACGGTACGAGCCCGCCGTACATCGTCGACGTCCGGGAGCCCGCCGAGTACGAGATCGTGTCGATCCCCGGTTCGCACCTGATTCCCAAGGGCGAGATCCTCAACGGCTCCGCGCTCGCCCTGCTGCCCCACGACCAGCGCATCGTGTTGCACTGCAAGACCGGGGTGCGTTCCGCCGAGGCGCTGGCGGTGCTGAAGGACGCCGGTTTCGCCGATGCCGTGCACGTCCAGGGCGGCGTCATCGCGTGGGTGCATCAGGTGGATCCGAGCCTGCCGACGTACTGAGCGAAGGTGTCGTGGGCATGTGATCTCATCGAGAGGTGCCGGCGAAGTATCGATTGCTGCGATCGGCGATGCCGCCGCCGGCGCCGCTGATTCTGGACGACGAGCAGCAGAGAGTCGCTGATCACGCGGGCGGCCCGCTCCGGGCGCGACCCCGCATCCGTGAGCCAGAGGGGAGGGACGCCGTGGGCACCGCCGCAACTGACGCCACCTGCGTCGTCGGGATCGACGTTTCCAAGGACACGCTCGACGCCTGCTTCCTGTCCGAGTGCAAGACCAAGGAGTCCCCGTTCGCCAACACCGCGAAGGGGCACGCGGCACTCGCCGCCTGGGC
>CAXTUZ010000209.1:0-2981 GCA_964247525.1 uncultured bacterium | reverse complement strand
GGGCAAGGCGGCGGACGCGGTCGGGGGCAGCCACCGGTCGCTGCTGTACTGGGTGTCGAGGGGATGGATCAAGCCGACCTGGCGCAGCCCGTCGGGCCGCTACATGTGGTCCGTCGAGCACCTGGAGTCACAGCTCGCCGCGATGGAGGAGCCCCCGCCCGAGGAGTAGCGCAGCGCCCGCCGCCGGGCGTCGGGCGAGTAAGGTCCAGCCCGCGGGTCTCGTCGGAGCGGGTCGACGCTCGGGTCGCGGCGGAGGCCGGTATGGCCCGCGTGCACAGGTCGGGGCCTCTAGCTCAATCGGCAGAGCAGCGGACTTTTAATCCGCGGGTTGTGGGTTCGATCCCCACGGGGCCCACATCGGGGCAGGTCAAGCCCCTTCCGGGTCTACCGACCCATGATCCACCCCCGGGTTACCCCCAGGATTGTCATCGGAGTCGACGGCTCCGAACACCTCCAGGAGTCCGGCGGCTCCAGTACAGGCGACCTTGCGGCCGAAGTAGTTGTCCTGGGTCATGGAGGCCTTGGCGTGGCCGAGCTGGTCAGTGGCCTGTCGTGCGGTGAGTCCGGCGTCGTCCATCAGCGTGGCGACGGTCTTGCGGTAGATGTGCGACGTGACCCTGGCGTATCCGGCCGCGTCGAACACCACGCGAAGGTCCGATTGGGTGTTGGACGGATCGCGCAGTCCGCCGCTGGGCGCGGTGAAGACAACGTCCCACGTGTTGGGCCGGAACTGCTCGCGACGACGACGGAGCATTGCGGCGTCCAGCCGGGCAGCTCCAGCTTGCGTCGTCCGCTTACGCTCTTGGGTGGCTCGATCACCAAACCGGTGCCTATGACTCGGACGACCGTTCCGGTCACGGTGCTCGAAGAGGCGTTGCCCGCGGTCGAGCGGCTTGGACGACGACCGCGGGACCGCCGGCAGGTGATCAACGGGATCCGCTGGCCTCGTATCGGGGCGAAGTAGCGAACAGCCGTACCGCATCCTTGGGGAGCTCTTCCTTCCCGTGACCAGGAAGACACGCGCATGGACATAGGCGACATGCTCACAGCGCAAGGCATAGGTGTATAAGTCATCGGTTCCTTTGAGGCGATCTACGGCGCTAACTCTGCAAGAAAGCAAGCTGGCCACGCAGAAGAGCAAGCCGACGAAGCGAAGCGCTCAGCAGATGGCGCGTGGGCTCAGCTACGTCACCTTGAAAAGGAATCAATCACAGCTCGACTCGTTCGAACCCGGGACTCCTTACCTCCCCTCATTTGGTTGGGGCGACCTTACGCGGACACGATCGATTGCCTGGGACGCGACCCTCGATGGCGCCGCTCCCGGCGGTTCGCTGACGCCAGCGCAAGAGCTGGGGGGCGTCCGGCCTGGCGGTCGGTCCCCGCGCCGCGCGCTGGCTCACACGCCGAGGACGGCCGCCCACGGGCCCTGAACAAAAGCAGAAGGGCGTGCCCCCGATGGGCGGGCACATCTCCGAGATGGTCCGAGGCAGCGCAAGGGGCGTTAGATGGGGTAGTGGCGCGGCACGAGCCCCGCCGTGGGTTTGAAGACCTGCACCCGGGCCCCGTCAACCGTCAAAATCACCCCGGCAGCCTGCTAGCTCATGGTTTTGGGATGTCGTAATGCGGCGCTTGATAAGGGTGCCGCTCGCCACCGCTACCCGTGTCCCCGTAATGGCTCGTGTCCACGCTGTTGGGCGGACACGTATACGTCGGAGTCGAGGTGCAGTCGTCGCACCCTGCGATCGCGACCGCGGCAACGGCCGCCGCAACGACAGTCGAAATGGACAGCACTCGACGTCGGGCGTTAACCCCGTCTGCCATGTAGATCTGTTGGGCGGTCTTCATGCATCCTCCTGGAGTCGTGCCGTGTCCGAGCAGTCAACGGGCACGGGTCCTCCACTGACGAGCCCGCAGGGTCCGCGGTAGATACCTCCCGTATCTAGGGCGTTTCTACGCGCCGTCAAGTCTGCGACGTCTACGTCACTTCCCCAGCTCAGCGACCGCTGGTCGACGTGGCAAGCGCCGCCCCTCCGGCGGAGCGAGACGTCGCGACATGACGCCGAATCGTGTCGAAGCTCGGCGCGCCGGCGCTCAATACTTCCGCCTTGTCGGGCCATCGCATCTGGGCCCTCGTTGCTGCACTCGACTCCCTTTCGCGATCACCCTTCCACCGCGCTGTCGACTAGTGATCTGCACCCGGCGAGCAGTAACATTCAGCACGCTGGGCGACCTCGCGCTCCGACGCGACCGGGAGCAACATGATCACCGAAGCGACACGGTGGCTGTGTGGGGTCTGTGCCGTCGTCGCGCTCTCGGCCTGTCGAGCGGAGACACCGACGCCTCCTGGCGACACGTCGCCCAGTGCGCTACGTGGCCCACTGCGCTGGCCGACCACCCGCGTCCCTCTGCGGCGGATCATCCGCGCCGAGGCCACCGAGCTGCACACCCGCGCCTGGGGCTACCGCCGAAGCCCTACCCTGTTCGGTGACGCCGCTGTCGTCATCCGGTCCGGGCCCGTACTGCGCCTGCACCTGACCGACGGCGCGACGTTCGTGGTCACTGTCGACGACTGCACCACCACCGCGGCCCTGTCACGCCGGAGCTCGACGTTTCCAAGGCAAGGTTGCCGGGTTGTTCTCTCAGCGGATCAAGGCGCCGCCTCCGGCGGCGCGGGCACCGCTCGGCTCGCGCACTCCTGCCTACGGCCCGTACGCGGCCGCCCGTGCAACCCCGGCGCGATCAACGGCCCCAACAACGGCGGCGCCGGCGTGTCGTCAACTCGAACAGGGACCAGGAAGCGCGCCCGGTCCTTCGCTATGCGAAAGGCGGCGGTCCACTCCTCACTCGTCCGCCGCGCCGGCTCGAAATACGCCTGGGAGAACACCGCCACCATGCGATCCGCCGACGCGAGCGCGGCGTTCGTCTTCGCTACGAAGTTGTCGCCAGCCTGCCAGTCCCAGCAATCCAGCTCGACCGCGATG
>CAXTUZ010000208.1:0-2983 GCA_964247525.1 uncultured bacterium | reverse complement strand
GTTCGGGCACCGCCGCGCCAAGGAGTTGCCGTAGCGGCAGCCGGGGACGAGCAGGCCGGGCCGGTAACATCCGAGCGTGCTGAGCCTGCACGTCCGCGCTCCGATCGCTCGCTTCCTGGCCCCCTTCGTTGGCCGCCTCGTGCGCGCCGGGGTCTCCCCGGACGTCGTCACCTTGATCGGCACGCTCGGCGTGAGCACGAGCGCACTGGTGTTCTTCACCCGCGGGCACTTCTTCGTCGGCACGCTCGTGATCACCGCCTTCGTCTTCTCCGACCTGCTGGACGGCCAGATTGCGCGTGCCCGCGGAACCGTGAGCGTCTGGGGAGCGTTCTGGGACTCCTCGCTCGACCGCATCGCCGACGCGGCCGTATTCGGGTCGCTGGTCGTCTGGTACGCCGGAGACGGGCACTCGCTTCCGCTGGTCGGCGCCTCCCTCGGCGCTCTCGTCGGCGGGTCGATCACGTCGTACATCAAGGCGCGGGCCGAGTCGCTCGGGCTGAGCGCGAACGTCGGAATCGCCGAGCGGGCAGAGCGACTTCTCATCGTCCTCATCTGCGCGGGTTTCTACGGCCTGGGTGTTCCGTACCTGCTCCCCGCCGCACTCTGGTTCCTCGCCGGAGCGACGACGATCACCGTTCTGCAGCGCCTTGTCGAGGTGCGCCGGCAGTCCACCGCTGCCAGCAAGCCTTAGATGGACCGATACCGGAGCGCGGGATACGCCGCCGGATGGGCAGCGGTACGCCGGCTGCCCGAGCCCGCGGCCAGAGTCGTCTTTCGGTCCGGCGCTGACCTCGCCGTCGCTCGGAACGGCAGGGGCGTCCAGCGGCTCAGGGCCAACCTGGCACGGGTGATCGCGGCGACGCCGGCGCTCGCGGGCACCGACCTCGAAGGTCTCGTCCGGGCCGGGATGCGGTCGTACGCGCGTTATTGGCGGGAAGCCTTTCGCCTGCCGGTGACGACCCGTGCCCGGATCGTCGGCGATATGCGCGTCGAGGGCGAGCAGCGGTTACGCGACGCGTACGGGCAGGGGCGCGGAGTCGTCCTCGCCCTGCCGCACATGGGGAATTGGGACCACGCCGGTGCGTGGCTCGCTGCTACCGGAATCCCCTTCACCACTGTGGCGGAGCGCCTCGAGCCGGCAGCGTTGTTCGACCGGTTCGTCGCCTTCCGCGAGCAGCTGGGGATGCAGGTGTTACCGCTGACGGGAGGTGACAGCCCCCCTGTAGAGGTGCTGTCGGCGCGCCTTCGCGAGGGTGGGGCGCTCTGCCTGCTCGCGGACCGGGCCTTTCATGAGCGCGGCCGGCCGGTGAGCTTCTTCGGTGCGCCCACCTCGATGCCGGTGGGACCCGCGCTGCTGTCAGTCCGGACGGGCGCCCCGCTGATCCCGGTGTCGCTGTGGTACGACGACCCGGCGCCGTGGAACGCCCGGATCCATCCGCAGATCGTCGATCCCGGTTCCGGGGGACTCGCCGCGCGTGTGTCCGCGATGACGCAGCACCTCGCGGATGCGTTCGCCGGCGCCATCGCCGCGCACCCGGCGGACTGGCACATGCTCGCCTCCGTGTGGAGCACCGACCGTCTCCCCACCGCGGCGGAGACGACCACATGAGGGTCGGGCTCGTGTGCCCGTACGCCTGGGATCTGCCGGGCGGGGTGCAGGCCCATGTCCGGGACCTGGCCGAGATGCTGCAGATCCGGGGGCACGAGGTCAGCGTCTTCACACCCGCGGAGGACGAGGCGACGCTCCCGGACTACTGCGTACCGGCGGGCAAGCCGGTGTCAGTGCGGTACAACGGATCGGTCGCCCGGCTCCTGCTGGGCCCGGTCAGTGCCGGACGGACCCGAAAGTGGCTGCGACGCGGCCGGTTCGACCTTCTGCACGTGCACGAGCCGACCGCTCCGAGCGTGACGTGGGTGTCCTGCCTGCTCACGGACCGCCCGGTCGTGGCGACGTTCCACATGAACAATCCGCGTTCCCGCGCGATGGTCGCCTTCGAGCCCTTCTTCGTTCCGGCCCTGGAGAAGGTGTCCGCGCGGATCGCCGTCAGTGAGGCGGCCCGCCGAACGACCGTCGAGCACCTCGGTGGCGACGCCATCTTGATCCCGAACGGCGTGCGCCTGGAACGTTACGAGAACACGCCCCGCTGGGAGGGACACCCCGACGGCCGGACACTTGCCTTCGTCGGGCGCATCGACGAGCCCCGAAAGGGCCTCGAGGTCTTGTTGGCGGCGATGACGAAGCTGCCGGAGTCCGTGCGGCTGTTCGTCGCAGGTCCCGGCGACATCGAGCTCGATCCCGCACTGGCCTCGCGGGTCACGCTGCTGGGGCGCGTGGATGAGCCCACCAAGGCGGCGCTGCTCCGCTCCGCCGACGTGTACGTCGCTCCGAACACGGGCGGCGAGTCCTTCGGAATCGTGCTGCTTGAGGCGATGGCAGCGGGCGCACCCGTCGTGGCGAGCGACCTGGGCGCGTTTCGTAGCGTGCTCGGCAGTGGGGGAGCGGGACGGTTGTTCTCCATCGGCGATCCGGACGCCCTTGCCGCCGCCGTCGCCGAGCTGCTGGCGGCACCGGCACAGCGGTCGGAACTGTCGGCGGCCGGGCTCCTCGAAGTGAGCCGCTACGACTGGCGGGCGATCACCGACCGCATCCTTGCCGTGTACGAAACAGTGCTCGAAGGCGCCGCTTTGGTGGAAAGCTCTCAGCAGCGGTGAGCGTTCTCGTCACGCTGCTCATCGTGCTCGGCGTCATCGCCGCGGCGCTCGGCGCGGGATACGCCGCTTGGGTCGCGGGGCGGCACGAGCGGCTGGCGGCCCGCGCCGATGCGGCGTGGGCCGCACTCGACGCCCAACTCGTCCGGCGCGCGACACCCGCCCGGACACTTGGGCTGCTCGGCGGTGACGAGCGCCTCGCCACCCAGGCGCAGGTCGCCCTGACCGCGCCGACCGAGAGCGCCGAGGAGAAGCCGCCGATCGCCGACGAGGC
>CAXTUZ010000207.1:0-2993 GCA_964247525.1 uncultured bacterium | reverse complement strand
ACCAACGCCTGCGCCGCTTCCGTCCGCGTCACTGCCGAGCCCACGTCCGGTCCCTGTCACCGGCGCCGCGATTGCCGGCGCACGCCTGCTGGCCGAGCTGCGTCGGCCGAGCGCACCGCACGATGTCGTCATCGCGGTGTTCGCCTTTTACGACACGCTCGCCAACGCGGTGAAGTAGCGTCCGATGAGATTTCCGTCCGAGGCGCGCCCCTTTGCCGTTGTCACGGACGCAGGGCAAAGTGGGGGTATGGCGGGACCGCACCACGAAGGCAACGTGCTCGTGTGCATCCCGACGTACGACGAACGGGAAACCCTGCCCGTTCTCGTCGGCCGGCTTCGCGTCGCGGTGCCCTCCGCACACATCCTGATCGTCGACGACGCGAGCCCGGACGGCACCGGAGAGGTGGCCGATCAGCTCGCCGCCGACGACGGCGCCGTGACGGTCGTGCACCGGCCCGCAAAGGAGGGCCTCGGCGCAGCGTATGTCGCCGCTTTCAGCTGGGCGCTCGATCACGGATACGACGTCATTGTCGAGATGGATGCGGACTGCAGCCATCAGCCCGAACAACTCCCCACGCTCCTCGCGGCACTGACCGACGCGGATGTCGTGCTGGGTAGCCGCTGGGTACCCGGGGGAGCGGTCGAGAATTGGCCCCGGACGCGCCTGCTGCTCTCCCGGGGCGGCAATACCTACACCCGCCTCATGCTGGGCCTGTCGGTCGCCGATTCCACCGGCGGGTTCCGCGCCTATCGGGCGGCATTCCTGAAAAGCATCCCGCTCGACGGCATCTCCTCACAGGGGTACTGCTTCCAGGTGGACCTCGTCTGGCGCGCGGCGCGCGGCGGATTCCGGATCGTGGAGATCCCGATCACCTTCGTCGAGCGAACCGCCGGCTATTCGAAGATGAGCCGCTCGATCGTGCTCGAAGCGCTCTGGAAGGTCACCCGCTGGGGCCTGTCGGCGCGGCTGCGACCTTCCGCTTCTCGAGGACGCTGACGTGTTCGCGCTGATGTTCGTCGTTGCCTGGATCGTGGCGGAAGTCGTCGTCTTCGTCGAGGTCGCCCGCGCACTAGGGGTGCTGCTAACACTTCTTCTCTTGATCGGCACCAGCCTGTTCGGTGCCGCGATCGCACGTCGTCAGCGGTCCCGGATGTGGGTTCGGATGAGTCGCGCCACCCAAAGCGGGGGGTCGCCCCCGATCAACCTCGTTGACGGCCCGCTCCTACTCCTGGCGAGTGTCTTCATCGCCATCCCCGGCTTCCTCAGCGATGGTCTTGGGCTGCTGCTCCTCATTCCCGGCGTTCGCACGCTCATCCGTAGCACGATCGGCCGGTCTCTTCGACGCCGTTTCCCAGGTGGCCGGATCGCTCAGTCCGTAGTCTTCGGCCGCAACCGCAGCAGGGGTGACGTCATCGACGGCGAGGTTCTCCGGCCGAGCCGAGGTTCCGTCGAGCCACCCGCGAGGGGAGGGGAGTGACGGTCAGGCGCTCTTGCGACGTGCCGGGCTCGACGTTCCTCGGACCTCGCCGAGCCGTTCGTCGAGAAGTGCCTCGAGCTCACCGGTCGTGCGACGCTCGAGCAGCATGTCCCAATGCGTGCGGACCGGCTTCGTCTTCTTGGGCTCGGGGCTCTTCGCGTCGTCGGCGAGAGCGGAACGTCCACACTGAGGGCAGTCCCAACACAGGACCAGGTCGGCTTCCTGCGCGAACACGCGCGTGAAATCGTGGCCCTGCGGGCAGTGGAAGCCGACCGCCCGGCGCGCGGCCGGCTCTTGCGTCCGCTCGTTCTCGTACGACACCGAACCGAGACGGCTGCCTCGAAGCACGCGATCAGACATGGGACCTCCTTGGGCGACCGTTTCCTACCCGCGCACACGCGCTGTACGCGCCCGAGTCGAGCCGGAGGACGATGGTGGTCATCGCCCGATAGTGGTCCCAACGATCGAGCGTGAACGACAATTCCCGCGACGTTGCTCAGCCGGTGACGCCGAGCGCCGACCGCAAAAACGCGATCTGCTCACCCCATGCCCGCTGTGAGATCCCCGCGGGCAGTCCGTCGAAGCCGTGGAAGGTTCCCGGGAACGCATGCAACTCGGTGGGCACGCCGGACGCGAGCAGTCGCTGCCCGTAGGCGATGCCCTCGTCCCGCAGGGGATCGAACTCGCACGCGAGCAGGTACGTCCGGGGAAGACCCGACAGGTCTGCCGCCCGCGCCGGTGCCATGTAGTCGTCGTACTCCGAAGACCCCGCCGGCGCGGAGTGTTTCCACATCACGGCCCTGTTTGGGGAGTTCCATCCGGGCGTACTCGCGAAGCCTGTCGAGGAGACAGTGCTCAGACGATCGTCGAGAACCGGATAGTTGAGCAGCTGACACGTGATCGCCGGGCCGCCCACGTCGCGCGCCCGGAGGCAGACACCCGCCGCGAGTCCACCGCCCGCGCTTGCGCCGACGACCGCCAGCCGAGCCGGATCGATCCCGAGCTCGGACGCTGAATCGACGACCCATTCGAGTGCGGCATAGGAGTCGATGAAGGCCGCCGGGAACCGGTGCTCCGGCGCGAGCCGATAACCGACGTGGACGACCACGGCGCCGACCGGAACGCAATAGCGCGCGGCCGAATGCGAGTCGCCCTCGAAATCGCCGAGAACGAAGGCCCCGCCGTGCAAATACAGGAGGGCCGGCATGGACGCCGACCGATCGGGGGGATAGAGGACCCGCACCGGAACGCCGGTCCCGTCGGGACCGGTCACCGTGTGATCCTCGGCCGTGATGCCGCCGGGCCAGACCGTTGGGTCGGGCCCCATCATCGAGTGCAGCATCGCTGTGGCGATGGTTCTGGACTCGGTGACCTGGTTGAGGTCCAACACGGGAAACACACCGGCGAAGGGGGCCAGTTCCGGATCGAAATTCATGTCAGCGTCGTCCCATCCGCACCCGAGACTGGGTGTAGATGTCCGGCCAGTGTTCGGCGGACTTCTCGTCGAGGATATCG
>CAXTUZ010000206.1:0-3068 GCA_964247525.1 uncultured bacterium | reverse complement strand
TTGAACGGTCCTCGCGCACGTTGCGGGTCACATTCTCAGACTGCGACCACGCGCAGGAAGAGGAAATCGCCCGCCTCGTGCGCGTCGAATCTGCGTGCTGCGCGTTCGTAGACTGGTCGGTAGAACGCGCTGGGGCGGACGTGTCGGTCGTCGTACGGGAGCGCGACGGCGAGCAGCAGAGCGCTATCGACGGAGTGGCTGGGTTGTTGCCCGCGTTCGAGGCGAAGAGCGAAGAAACTTTGCGAGACCCTGCACGTCTCCTTCCCCGCCCGGTCGCGGAAGGCGCGCCACGAGCGGGCACTGAGCGGTGAACGTTCTTCACCTAGTGGCGCGTCGGCCCTGAGCCTGGCGGAACGTCGGACTGCGCTAGGCGTACATGATCCGACTCGTCGTCGACGACGAGCACACCGCTGGGCCGGTGATCGTGCAGACGAACATCGGGGAGGCGCTGACCCTCGCCCGGTGCTTGCGGGGCGCGGCGACATCTGCGATCAATTAGGAAGACGCGATCGGGTGCGAGATCCGGGTCAGGTGCAGTCATCAGCGCCGTGCATCCGAGTGTGCTGATGCTCACCACGTCGCGGCGAGCGCGGTGGTTTCCGGTCCACCCTGGGGATGAGGGTGTCGTGCTCGTCGCAGATCGCCTGATCGCACCACACCGGGTGGTACCGGATCTGTGTTCGCCTATCGGCGCCGCTCTGTACGTTGCTCAACGGATGGATCTCCTACTCGTATAGGTGGTCTATTCAGCCCCGAGTAGGTGTTGCACCACCCGCACGTATGTTGCACGGTGGCGGGCACGAGGACCTTGATTCCTGCGTTCACGCAGGGACAAAGCCGTTTTTCGTGGTGGGCGATACTGGGATCGAACCAGTGACCCCTCGCGTGTGAAGCGAGTGCTCTCCCGCTGAGCTAATCGCCCCGAAGCCCGCACACCGTATCGCAACCATCGGCCGCGACTAGAGGGAGACACCAAGCACGGCAGTGCCTGGAACCGCGGGTGCCTGCCGTCCGGCTTCGTGCGTCACGCCGAATTTCTGAGGCTGGCCGACACTGGCGGGTAGCGGCGAACTCACGATCGTCACCGAGGTGCTCCGGACGTCGAAGGACCCGACTGCAACCATCCGGCCGGTGGGATCAGCGGCCCACAGCACGTAGATCGACGTTGCGGTGTCGTTCTTCCCGAGGTCGTGGGCGACGAGATACACGTCCGTGCCATCGACAATCGCGGCGCCGGTTGCAGCGCCGCCCGAGGCAAGCGTCACGGTGTACGCGCCAGGATGGTCGAGGTGCTTGAGCACTTGCTGCTCCGACTGAAGTGCGGCTGTCGCCGATTCGTGCCCGGAACGTTCGTGCACCGCGTAACCGGACAGCCCGGCCAACGCGAGGACGGCCACGGCAGCCGCGCTGAGTACAAGCGCCCGCATCGGGACGTGAGGATGCCGCCGCCGGCGAACGCGTTTGCTGTCGAGCGGCAGCGGGGGCAGCACGAATGGTTCGGAGACGTCGTCGAGACCGGCGAAGTCCTGCGGTGTGGCCGCAACCGACTTGATGAAGTCAAAGAGCGCAGCCGGCGGTTCTGCGTCCGCGACCCCTTGCGCCAGAGCACTTCCGACGTTTCGCATCTCGTCGAGGAATGTCTGGCAACGCAGGCAGGTGGCGAGGTGGGCGACGAGCAGCTGTTCGTCGACGGGCTCGAGAGCATCAAGGGCATACCCGACGACCAGCTCGGTGAAGTCGTCATGGATGGTCATGAGGGCTCGACCTCCCCGAGTTGTACCCCGAGCGCGTCGTGCAACTTGCGCATTCCGGCAAGCATCCGCGTCTTGACCGTTCCCAGCGGCGTATTCGTCAAGCCCGCGATCTCGCGCTGGGTGTACCCCCCGTAGTACGCCAAGCCCAGCGCGTGGCGCTGGACCTCGGGTAGGGCGGAGAGCGCGGTACGGAGCCGGTCGCGGCGGACGGAGGACCAGGCTGCGCCCTCAGGACCCTCCGGCGGTTCGATCGTCGCTTCCTGGGCATCCGCGGCCGCCTTGCGCTTGCGCAGGTTCTCCTCACGGCGCACGCAGTCCACGGCCTTGTGGTGCGTCATCGACAGGAGCCAGGTCGAAAAGGCCCCGCGATGGGGGTCGTACCGGGTCGCGTCGCGCCAGAGCGCGAGGAAGACCTCCTGAACGACGTCTTGCGCGAGAGTCTCATCGCCGACGATGCGGCGGGCCAAGCCATAGCAGCTTCGTCCGTAACGCTCGTAGATCGATTCGAGCGCCGGTCCGTCCCCACCTCGAATGAGCGCAACGAGCGCAGCATCATCGAGGTTCGCAGCCGGAGCCTGCGCCCACAACGATCTCACGTCTGGCTGTTCGTCTCCCGGGCCTGTCCGGTTCACCACCAAACCGTACTGGCACTCGCAACGTATGGCCCGTTACCGATCCTCGGTCGGAGCGTTATTGAAGGCAGACCTCGCCGATCGGCCCTGTCGAAGGAGTTTGCTCATGAGCGCTCGCCCTGCCGCCCGGGTCGCGTGCGACGTCACCATGACGCTGTTCGCCGATCGCGGGGTCATCCCCGTGCAGGCGATCTTCCGGTACGACGCGACCGATCCGTTCGCGCTGCACGTGCTCTTCCGGACCGGCGACGCGACCGGCGGATCGTATGTGGAATGGACATTTGCGCGTTCGCTCTTAGCCGAAGGCCTTCGGGGCTCCGCCGGCCTCGGGGACGTGGTCGTCTCCACCAGCCTGCACGCCGGGGGCCATGTGCTGAGCCTGGCGCTGAGCGCCCCCTCCGGGACCGCCTTGTTCGAGACCGACAGCGAGCCCATCCTCGGATTTCTTGCCGACACCTACGAGCTGGTGCCCTCGGGCAGCGAGTCGAGCTACCTGGATCTGGACAGCGAGCTCCGCGACCTGATGTGGCACACCCCGCACGACTGAGATGACCGGGAGGGCGGCGGCCCGAAGCGTCTCCCTCCTCGCTGGCCTATAGTCAGTCCTCGCGTCGGAAGGCGCGAAGCGCGGAAGTGGCTCAGTGGTAGAGCATCACCTTGCCAAGGTGAGGGTCGCGGGTTC
>CAXTUZ010000205.1:1333-3093 GCA_964247525.1 uncultured bacterium | reverse complement strand
GGGATGGTCCTCGACGCCCGACTATCCGACGAGTCCGTGCAGCTGCGGGCGGGCATCATGCGGGCCGCGCAGCAAACTGCCCGCGACGAACCCGAGCAGCTCTCCTTGTCACTCGCCGAGACGATTCTCGTCAAGCACTACGGCCCGCGCTCGCGACGTCATAAATCGCGCGAGGTCCGCCCACGCCACGTTCTTACTGCAGGGCAGCGACGAGACGCAGCTATTCAACGCCCCCGCAAAGGCACGCAGCGTGTGGCTCGACTTCGCTGCCGCCGCGGACCGTTATCAGGCGCTGCGTGTGGCCCGTGGCGCGATCCTGGACCACTGGTCGACCCCCGGGCCTTGGCCGGAAGGCACTCAGCCGTTCCGGGCGTGGGCGATGGCGCACGGCGCTGTGGAGTGGCTCCCCACCGCGCGAAGCAGAACGCCTGCTGGCTCACCGTGTTCGGTCTCCGCATCGCCGAGCACCAACGCTCCATCCACGTCATGGCCGATACCGCGAACTGCGATGTGAGGCGCGACGCGTGCCCGGAGTCTCTGTTGCGATCGTGAGCAGCCCGAAGGCGTAAAGG
Organism: uncultured bacterium; assembly: GCA_964247525.1. Lineage (GTDB taxonomy): Bacteria > Actinomycetota > Actinomycetes > Mycobacteriales > CAJCIY01 > DASYGP01. The sequence continues at coordinate 2,521 of CAXTUZ010000205.1, read as the reverse complement.
CGGCCCACTGCAACGCGTTCGGCATCAGCTAGCCCCCGTGGTTGTCAGCCGGTCCCGTGGCGATTCTTGCGTTCTGCTACGTCCGATCGCCACGAGCGCTACCGTCCGCGTCTATGGGCTCGGAACAAGACTGGCCCGGCCTACAAACGGTTTGTCGCGGCGACGGAGATTCCGCTCCTCATTCTCGCCGTCGTGTTCATTCCGGTGCTCGTGCTTCCCGAGGTGTCGCAACCGTCCGCAGCCCAGCGCAGCGGGCTCAACGTGCTCGACTACTCAATATGGGGTGTCTTTGCCGTTGACTACCTCACCCGCCTCGCGCTGGCCCGGAAACGTAAGGCCTTCGTCCAGAACAACCTTTTGGACCTGGCGATCGTCGCGCTCCCAATTCTGCGGCCGTTACGGATCGTCCGGTCGGCGCGTGCGGTGCGCGTGTTGCGGCTCGGCCGTCTCTCGGCCCTGCTCGGTGGCAGCACGGTGCGCACGAAGCGAAGCCTCCACGCCCGCGCAGTGACGTACGTCCTGATCGTTTCCGGATCGCTGACCGTCGTGTGCAGCGTGCTCATGCTCGACGTCGAACGCCATGCGCATGGTGCGAACATCCGCACGTACGGAGATGCGCTCTGGTGGTCCGCGACCACGATCTCCACGGTCGGATACGGCGACCGCTACCCCGTGACGACGGCCGGTCGCATCGTGGCCCTCGCGCTGCTGCTCGCTGGGGTAAGCCTGTTCGGCGTCGTCACAGCATCGGTTGCAGCCTGGTTCGTGCGGCGCATCGCGGAGGGTCCAGAGCCTGGAGGCGATGACATCGTGGGACGCCTCGAGCGGGTAGAAGCCTCACTGGCGCGCATTGAAAGTGCTCTCGCGAACGACACGGAAGGATCGACATGGGATTCACGTACCGCGATTCGGTGAAGCTGCCCGCGGTCTGCGCAGCGATTCACCAGCGAGGGGGTACGGGATGGGATTTTTAGCCGACCGTAAGGCTCGGAAAGAAGCCGAAGCGGCGCAGGCGCACCGCGCCACAATAGACGCGCAACGCGAAGCGCTTACAACTCGGCTCCGCATGGTGCAGGAGTGGGGTACCGCCGGGGCGGTCGCCACCGATCAGATGAACCCCCACGAGGCGTTCATCGCCGGCCACATCCGGCTCACCGGCGACCAGCAGAAGTTGATCGACGCCCAGCC
>CAXTUZ010000205.1:0-1323 GCA_964247525.1 uncultured bacterium | reverse complement strand
GTGGGATGGTGAGGCGCACGGCGAGGGCCTCGTCGCGAAGCGTGGCGAGCGTTTCTTCGCTGACCTGCCTGGCGCAGGCCTGATTGAGACTAAGCGTGGTCCAGGGCACTACGCCGGGCGATCAGCCGGCATTTCGATCCCTACCGGCATTGGGCGCAGCCGAGTTCGGGTCGGCGAAACCCGCGGAACATTCGAGCCTGGTCACGAGAGTGACACGCTCACCGATCAGGGACACGTGATTGTGTCGAATCAGCGCATCGTTTTCATTGGGGCCAAGACGACACGGGAGTGGTTGCTCTCGAAGCTGCTGAGCACGACGCCTACCAAGATGGCAAAGGGCAAAGTCGTCTACATCGCGCTGGCTGTCAGTAACCGGCAGAAGGTGTCAGGCGTCGCGGTGCCAGCCTCTCAGTTCGACGAGCTCGAATATCGAATCGAGGTCGCTCTTGCGCATCTAAACGGAACGCGCGAGGAGCTCGCGGCCGAGGTACAGGCCGAGCTCGACCGACTACCAACCCCCTAGCCCCTACTGGAGAACCTGGGAGACTCCTCCCTACGGTGCTCCGGTCGGACAGCACATCCCGGCACGTCCCTACATCGACGTTTGGGTCCGGTATCAGATGTCCCCCGCGGTCGGAGAGCCGCGGCACCAGAGGTTCGTATCTCGCCCAGGTTTCGTTCGGCCGGACTGCCCTGCGCGGTTGCGTTCACGTCCGTTCATCGCCCATCACCGCCGGGCATCTCACCGTCAATAGGCAAGGTAAGCAACATCGCGACACGGCGCAGTGAGTCCGCGACGCCTTCAGGATCGGCGCACGGCTCGCGTCCCTGCGGGGTCGACTCGACCCACACTGCGCGTCGCCGAAGATCCGCGGCCGGGTCATCACCGACCATCATGTCCGACGCGGCGGCGCCGATCGCCGCCCGCCGGTCCTGATCACTCAACGCTGCCAGCCCCTGATCGAGATCGAGCAACCCGGCGAGGTTCTGGAACACTTTGAGCATCTCGCCCTGACAGCCCGCGATCTGCATCAAGCGACCACGATCTCGCCCGCGCTCATCCCATCGGGCAACGTCCCGGCGCTCATGCCCGCGCCCCGACCGGCTTGTGGACAGGGCGAGGATCTCTGCTCGTTCCTCGACGTCCATCGCGGCTGCCTCCTGGAAAGTCGGCAGCTGCCTTGTCGGCGCGTGCGCTTTCTCAGTGGCCGGAAGTTCGCGCGCGATGGCTGCCTTCCCACCGCACTCGACGGTTCGACTGCCAGGTGGCGTCGCTAGCATCGACGGGTGAGCGAACCTCCCATCCCGACCGGTCAGCTGCAG
>CAXTUZ010000204.1:983-3103 GCA_964247525.1 uncultured bacterium | reverse complement strand
CCGCACCTCACCGCGCATCCCGTCCTCGCGACCGCGGTCGACCGCCTGTCCGGCGCCGGCGACGATCCGGTCGCGTTCCTGGAGAAGGGATGACGAGAATCGTCGCGGGCACCCTCGGCGGACGCCGGCTTCGCACTCCACCGGGTCCGGTCACGCGGCCGACCGCACAGCGGGTCCGGGAGGCGTTGTTCTCCTCACTCGGCGACGTCCTCGACCGTCGGGTTCTCGACCTGTATGCCGGCTCGGGGGCACTCGGATTTGAGGCGCTCTCGCGCGGCGCGGCGCACGTCACGTTCGTCGAGCGGGCGGCGCCCGCCCTCCGAGTCCTGCGCCGCAACGCGATCACGCTGGGTCTTGCCCCGCCCGTAGTCGACATCGTGGCGCTCGACGCGATGGCGTTCCTGTCCCATCGTGCGAACCGGCCCGGCTTCGACCTCGTCCTGGCGGACCCGCCCTATGCCGACGATGGCTCCGCCGTCCTCACCGGCATCGGGGCGTGGCTCGATCCGGGTGGCGCGGTTGTCCTCGAACGAAACGTCAGGTCACCGGAACCGGTGTGGCCTGACGGCCTGATGTTCGACAAGCGCCGGACCTACGGCGACACGGCGCTCTGGTACTTTCGCTCACCGTGATCGCTGGTCCCCGAACATGACGCTGGCTTCGTGACCCGGGCGACGTGTCCTGGATCTTTCGATCCGGTGACGAACGGCCACCTCGACATCATCGAGCGCAGCGCCCGCATCTTCGACGAGGTCGTCGTCGCGGTCGGCGTCAACAAGACCAAGGCGCGGATGTTCGACACCGACGAGCGCATCGAGATGATCGTTGCGGCGACCAGCGAACTGCCGAACGTGACCGTCGACCGCTTCGAGGGCCTGACGACCGACTTCTGCCGTTCCCACGGCATCGGGGTGATCGTCAAGGGGTTGCGCGCGGTGAGTGACTTCGACTACGAGCTGCAGATGGCGCAGATGAACCATTCGCTGGCCGGCGTCGAGACCCTCTTCCTGCATACCAACCCGCTCTACTCGTTCCTGTCCTCTTCTCTCGTGAAAGAGGTCGCGACGTGGGGTGGGGATGTGTCCTCCCTCGTCCCGCCGGTGGTCCTCGACAGGCTCAAAGCCCGCCTTCTGCGGGACCGCTGAGCGGTCCGGAAGCCGGAGTCCCGGGTGCGCTGTGCTCCGTTCGGTGGTCGGCGACCACGTCTTGGTCGTAGCCTCGAGCCATGGCTGATGTACACAGCAAGATCGACGAGCTCACCGCGACGCTCGAAAGCGCAAAGTCCGTACCGTTGTCCGCGTCGTGCGTGATCCATCGCGCCGAGGTGCTCGCGGCGCTCGACGAGATCCGGCAACTGCTGCCGGCCGAGCTCGCGGCCGCCGACGACGTGCTCCGCGAGCGGGGCGATGTGGTCGCCGACGGGGAGGCCGAAGCGGCGGCGATCATCGCTGACGCGATCAGCGAGCGCGACCGGCTGGTCGACGCCACCGAGGTCAACAAGGAGGCGACCGCGCGGGCCGCGCAACTCGTCGCCACCGCAGAGCAGGAGGCGTTGACGATGCGTCTTGAAGTCGAGGACTACGTCGACGGCAAACTCGCGAACTTCGAGGTGGTGCTGCACAAGACGATGGCCGCGGTGACGAAGGGCCGAAACAAGCTCAGAGGTACGACGGACGCGGCAGTCGAGGCCGAGTTCGCCACGGGGGACCCGACCGGCGACGGCGCCGGCTCCGAGCCGAACGGTGGACCGGTGATCGTTCTCGACCGCTCCGCGGCGCAGGCCGCCCGGTAACGGCCGGGGCGCCGCTCGCCGAATGCCGCTGATGACCACCTCTTCACGTCACCTGTCCGTTGCCGTCGCCGATTCCCGCCATCCGCTGGTCCTCGATGTGCGCACCCTCGGCCGCCGCCCCGGCACGATGTGGGAGGGCGAGGTCACCGCGGCCGCGCCCGCGGGGCTCGGGCGCGATCTGATCGGTGTCCCGCCCGGGGCAGACCTGCACCTCGAGCTACGCCTCGAGTCCGTTCTCGACGGCATCCTGGTCACCGCCGACGTCACCGCCGAGGTCGTCGGCGAGTGCGCGCGATGCCTGGACGAGGTCCGCGATACGATCGACGTC
>CAXTUZ010000204.1:0-973 GCA_964247525.1 uncultured bacterium | reverse complement strand
AGTGAGATCACGCCGTACACGTCGCTCGAGGTCGGCTTCACCGAGTTGTGGTCGTTCCCCGAACAGGCCGACCGCTATGCCCGGACAGCCGGCGAGTCCGTCGAGGACGATGGTGAGATCCATCGCCTCGACGGTGACCTGCTCGACCTGGAGCAAGCTGTCCGAGACGCAGTTGTGCTGGCGCTCGTAGCCCAGCCGCTGTGCCGGGAGGACTGCCAGGGGTTGTGCAGCATGTGCGGGGAACGCCTCGGCGACACCGGGAGTGACCACCGGCACGAGGCGAACGACCCGCGCTGGGCGGCTCTCGGGGCGCTTCAGGGCTTGACCGACAGATCGACGGAGGACTGAGGATCGTGGCCGTACCCAAGCGCCGGATGAGCCGGAGCAATACCCACTCCCGCAGAAGTCAGTGGAAAGCAACCGCGCCGACGTTGGCGTCGTGTGACCGCTGCCGGCAGCCGAAGCTTGCCCACACGGCCTGCCCCACCTGCGGCACGTACAACAAGCGTCAGGTTCTCACTGTCTGACCCGGTGCCGGCGCGCGTCGCGGTCGATCTGACCAGCGGGGGAGCATCCGGCGCTGTGATTGCGGGGGCCGAGGCCGCGCTCCGATCGGACCCGGCGGTGACGCTGCTCCTGGTGGGGCCGCCGGACGTGGCGGACGCCCTCGCTGATCGCGCAGCCGGCCGGGTGACCCTGGTGCCGTCCGGGGTGGGTTCCGCGGATGAGGACGATGCGGTGCGCGCGGTCCGGGCGAGCAGGGACGCACCTTGCCGCGTCGCGGCGCGACTTGTGCGTGACGGGTTGGCGGACGCGTTCGTGAGCACCGGTACGCCGCGACTGATGCACGCCGCCGCGAGCTTCGCGCTCGGTCCGGTACCGGGCACGACCCACCCCGCGCTGGCGGTGACGCTGCGCCGCGCGGCCGGGCGATCGTGTGTCCTGATCGACGTCGGCGGCGCCGCCGGGGCAC
>CAXTUZ010000203.1:0-3152 GCA_964247525.1 uncultured bacterium | reverse complement strand
GGCGTGGACCGGAGAAGATCGGGAGCGCGCGTAGCGCGGCCTCGTCCACCGGCGCCGCGACGAGCGCGGCGACGATCGCGAGATCGGGCAGCACCCGCCCGGGAGCCCGGTCCCGATTACGTGCGAGTTCGTCCCGCGCCTGCCACAGCGCGCGAGCACCCGCCAGTTGTCGGCGGGTCCGGAGCCGGTGGATGCCGGAAAGTCGCCGCCACGGCTCGGCCCGGGGCACCGGCGCACGCGTGGCCGAATCGAGGATGTGCGCGAACTCCTCGCGAGCCCAGTCGAGCTTCCCGCTCTCCGACAGTTCGCGTTCAAGCCGGTCGCGGAGGGGCAGCAGCAACTCCACGTCCAGGGCGGCATACGAGAGCCAGGCATCGGGCAGCGGGCGCGCCGACCAGTCCGCCGCACTGTGGCCCTTCTCTAGCCGTACCCCGAGCAGTGTTTCGAGCAGGGTGCCGAGGGCCACCCGGGGATATCCGAGCAGGCGCCCGGCCAGCTCGGTGTCGAACAGCGTTCGCGGCCGAAGACCGAGCTCGGCCAGGCAGGGCAGATCCTGGGACGCCGCGTGCACCACCCACTCCACCGGTGCCAGCACGGCGTCGAGCGCGGCGAGGTCGGGGCAGGCGATCGGGTCGATCAGGGCGGTTCCCGCGCCGGCCCGCCGGAGCTGCACCAGGTACGCGCGGGAGGTGTACCGGTACGAGGACGCGCGTTCGGCGTCGAGCGCGACCGGACCGCTGCCCGCCGCACAACGATCGACAGCCGCAGCCAGCTCGCGACTCGTCGTCAGGACGGTCGGTACGCCCTCAGGAGGTGTCAGCAGCCACGGAACCTCCGCCGGCTTGCCGGACGGATCAGCCGCCGTCGCGGAAAGGTCCGCGGTGGAGCGAACAGGTGTCACGTGGCTTCACCCTAGAGGTGTGGGCCGGAACTCAGCGGATGACGCCGGCCCGCATGGCCAGGGCGACCATCTCGGCCCGGTCCCCGGTACCGAGCTTGCGCGCGATCCGGGCGAGGTGGCTCTTGACCGTCAGCGCCGACAGGCCGAGGTCGTCACCGATCTCCTTGTTGGACTGGCCGTCCGCGACCAGTCGCAGGACCTCGATCTCCCGGCCGGAGAGCTCGCCGGTCCCACCTTCGCCGGCAGGTTGACTGTTACGGATGCCCGCCGCGAGCAATGAGGCGACACTCGGGTCGGCGTAGACACCGCCGTCGAGGACCCGGCGGACCCCGTCGGTGACGACAGTCGGGGACGCCGATTTGAGCAGGTAACCCTGAGCGCCGGCCATGAACGCGGCACGGACCGCGTGGGGATCATCGGCCGCGGACAGGACGACGAGCCTGCCCCAGCCCTCGGCACGCAACTGGCCGAGAAGATCGAGTCCGGAACCGTCCGGAAGGGCGAGGTCGAGGACGCCGAGATCGCGGGGGCCGCTACGAGCGCGGGCGCGGGCCTCGCCCACGCTCGCGGCCTCGATCACATCGGTGGCGCCCATTCCGCGCAAGCGCGCGACCATCGACTCGCGAATGAGCGGGTGGTCGTCGACGACCATGGCGGTGAATGCCAGGACGCCGCGTGTCGGGGTGCTGCCGGAGGCGACCGCACCGGGACCTGTGGGCCCTCCGGTGTGCTGCCTCGGCGACGGCGCCATCATCGACATCGAGCAACCTTCCCACGCGTTCGGTGTACGCCGCGCGACGCGACGTCACGGCCCAGCCGTATCGCAGGAGGGCGAAACGGGCGGGATAGACGATCCAGACACGCTTCGGCAGGGCCGATGCCCGTCTGAAGCAACGCGAACCCGGCTGCCGGCGCACCGGCAGGCACACCGACGGGGAAAGTGACCAGCGTTACTCCATTCGGGGGAAATTCTCCTGCGGCGTTCAGGTGGGCTCCAGATACGTCATCATTGACCCGAAGGGGTTACCGAAAGCACGCATATGTCACCCGTACGTAGCCCGGGTGGCGGAACAGGCACTCAGCCACGCACGACTGGACGAGGGGTGGTCATGCGCTCAGAGGGCGGGCGAGGCGTCGCCGTCCCCGTCATCGGGCTCGCCTCCGCGCTCGCGTGCGTGCTCTCGCTCCTCGCGCACTTCGGTCACCCGCACTGGTGGGCGTTGCCCACGCTCGCGCTGGCCGTCGCCGGATCCGAGCTGGCGGTCGTGCACTTTCAGATCGGGCGCCAGCCCTGGCGGATGTCCACGACGGAGATCCTGCTGACATTCGTGTTCGTCCTCGAGCCGGGCACCTGGATGGTGCTTATGGCCCCGGCCGGGGTTGCCGTCGCTGAGCTGATCCGTCGTCGGCGGGCCGAGCAGATCGTCGCCAACGTCGCGGTGTTCGCGGCCGCGACCGCCGCGGGCTCGTACGCGGTGGTCCTCGCCCACGACGGCGGCCTGCCCAGACTGACGAGCGCCGGGCTGGCGACGGCGGGCTTCTGGATCGTGCTCACGCCGCTCTCGGTCGCGCTGCGCGCGCGGACGAGCGGTGCCCCCGGATCACGCCGGCGAAGTGTCCGCTTCGCGACCCTGTTCGCCCGCAATGCGCCGGTAGCCTTCGTCCACACCGCATCGAGCGTCGCGGTGGGGCTCCTGGCCGGGTGGTTGGCGCTGACCGCGCCGATCGGGCTGCTCGCGCTGCTCGTTCCGATCGTGCTGCTGTGGTCCTCCTTCGACCTTAACCGCCAGCGCTCGAACGAGGCGCAGCTGTACGCGGAACTTGCCCGCGGCCAGGAGCAGGCCGGCGGTAGCTCGATCGATGCCTCGGCACAGGTCGTCCTCACCGCCGCGGCTCGACTGCTCGGCAACGCCACCGTCGAGATCCTGGTCTTCGCGTTCGACGGACTGGTCCGCTATCAGGGCGATGATCGGACCCTGCCCGTGCACAGCCGCGTCGGGATCGATGCGCTCGACCGCCCGTGGGTCACCGAGGCGCTCGCCGGCGGATTCGTGACCGGCGCGTACGACGGCGTCACCTTCTGCGCGGCGCGGATCGGACCGCCCGATCGACCGCTCGCGCTGCTCAGGGCGACCCGGCCGTACGGCCGCGTGGCCGGTGGCCGCGGACCGCTCGATCGCCACGACGCGACGATGATGCGACTGCTCGTCACGCAGGCCGAGTCCTGGCTGTCGGTCGCCGATCTCGCAGC
>CAXTUZ010000202.1:0-3167 GCA_964247525.1 uncultured bacterium | reverse complement strand
CCCGATGCTCTACAACGGGGAGGACGTCGGGGACGGCACCGGACCCGAGGTGGACGTCGCGGTCGACCCCGTGGACGGCACGACACTGATGGCCAAGGGGATGAACAACGCGATCGCCGTGCTCGCCGTCGCCGAGCGAGGCACGATGTACGACCCGTCGGCGGTGTTTTACATGGAGAAACTTGTCACCGGACCGGAAGCGGCCGATGTCGTCGACATCGCCGCCCCGGTGGCCGACAACATCAAGGCGGTGGCGCGGGCGAAGGGCGAAGAGGTCGGCGATGTCACCGTCATCATCCTCGACCGGCCTCGGCACATCGACCTCGTCGAGGAGGTCCGCGCGGCCGGGGCGCGTATCCGGTTCATCTCCGACGGCGACGTCGCGGGAGCGATCGCCGCGGCGCGGACGGGTACCGGCATCGACCTGTTGCTGGGCATCGGCGGTACACCGGAAGGAATCATCGCCGCGTGCGCGGTCAAGTGCCTGGGCGGAAGCATCCAGGTCCGGCTGTGGCCGCGCGACGAGGACGAACGTCGCAAGGCCCTCGACGCCGGGCATGATCTGGATCGGGTGCTCCATTCCGATGACCTCGTACGCAGCGACAACGTGTTCTTCGTCGCCACCGGCGTCACCGACGGGGACCTGCTTCGCGGCGTGCGCTACTTCGGTGGGGGCTGTTTCACGCACTCACTGGTGATGCGCTCCAAGAGCGGCACGATCCGGTACGTCGACAGCCAGCATTCGCTGACCAAGCTCCGCCAGTACTCGTCGGTCGACTTCGACCGCAGTCCGGCCTGACGAAGCATTCGGACACCGGGCTCCGACCGCGCCGATAGGCTCACTCCGTCGAAGCGGACACGCGCAGCGCGTGCGGGCAGGGAGCGGACGTTGAACGAGGAAGAGTTCCGGATCGAGCACGACTCGATGGGCGACGTGCGGGTTCCGAAGGCGGCCAAATGGCGCGCGCAGACGCAACGGGCGATCGAGAACTTTCCGGTTTCGGGCATCACCCTCGAGCGGGCGCACATCGCGGCGCTCGCCCAGATCAAGGGGGCCGCAGCCCGCGCGAACTCCGCGCTCGGCGTGATCGACGCCGACATCGCCGCGGCGATCTCAGGGGCCGCCGACGAGGTCGCGGCCGGCAGCTGGGACGCCCAGTTCCCGCTCGACGTGTTCCAGACCGGCTCGGGCACCAGCAGCAACATGAACACCAACGAGGTCCTCGCGACGCTCGCGAGCGAGCGTCTCGGCCGCTCGGTGCACCCCAACGATCACGTGAACGCCAGCCAGTCGAGCAACGACGTGTTCCCCTCCTCGATCCACATCGCGGCCACGGCGAGCGTGGTGCACGAGCTGATTCCGGCGCTGGAGCGCCTCGCGGCCTCGCTCGGTGCGAAGGCCGAGGAGTTCGCGACCGTGGTGAAGTCCGGTCGTACGCACCTCATGGACGCGACGCCGGTGACGCTCGGTCAGGAGTTCGGCGGATACGCGGCGGCCGTGCGTCTGGGTGTCGAGCGACTGCACGGCGTGCTTCCCCGCGTCGGGGAACTGCCCCTCGGCGGCACCGCCGTCGGCACGGGCATCAACACCCCGCCGGGATTCGCCGCGGCCGTGATCGCCGACCTTGCGGCAAGCACCGGACTTCCGTTGAGCGAGGCGCGCGATCACTTCGAAGCGCAAGCCAGCAGGGACGCGATCGTCGAACTGTCGGGGGTTCTCCGGGTCATCGCGGTGGGTTTCAACAAGATCGCGAACGATCTGCGGTGGATGTCGTCCGGACCGCGGGCCGGCCTCGGCGAGATTCACCTCCCCGACCTGCAGCCCGGGTCGAGCATCATGCCGGGGAAGGTGAATCCGGTCATCCCGGAGGCGGTCTGCCAGGTCGTCGCGCAGGTGATCGGCAACGACGCGGCGGTCGCATTCGGCGGCGCGGCAGGCAACCTCGAGCTGAACGTCATGTTGCCGGTGATCGCGCGCAACGTCCTCGAATCCATCCGTATCCTCGCCAACATCGCCCGCCTGCTCGCCGACAAGACGGTGGACGGCACGACCGCGGATGTCGAACGTTGCCGGCGGTACGCCGAGTCCTCTCCGTCCATCGTCACGCCCCTGAACCGATACATCGGTTACGAGGAAGCCGCGAAGGTGGCGAAACTGTCGCTGGCGCAGGACAAGACGATCCGCGAGGTCGTCGTCGAGCGGGGTTACCTCGCCGCCGGCAAGCTGACCGAGGCCCAACTCGACGAGGCGCTCGACGTTCTTGCGATGACCCGCCCGGCGATCTCGTAGCGGCGGTACGCAGCGCCACCCGTTCGGCGCATCACCGCCGCCTCCGGCCGCACCGATCAGTTCTGCGTGCTACCCGATGACACGCTGGTTCGCTCGAACTGCCCCGACTGCGGGACGGTCGAGCTGCCTGCCACGCGCGTGACCGTTTTGGTCGCCGGTAATGGCGCGCGCCCGCGTTACCGCTTCACCTGCCCCGCCTGTACGCGGGTCGTAGAGAAAATTACCTCGACCCGGGCTGCAGCGATGCTCGACAGCGTCGGCGCGCACATGCTGTCGGTGCCGGCATCCGGCCCGCAGGCGGTCCGATCCGCGCAGGCCGCTCCGTGCACCGCGGGAACGAGCACGCGCGAGCGCGCCGCGGCGATTACCGCCGCGGAGATCCGCGCCTTCGCGAAGGCGTTGGACCAGGTCGACGACGTCGCGAGTGCGGCGGGAGGCAACCAGCTCTCCTGAGCCGATCACCGCCCGCCGCCGTTCGGATCCGGGCCGAGAGGGCCGTTTCGGGTTAGGACGTCGTCGGTGCGGTGAGGTCGTAAACGGTGACCCCTCCGATCGTGGTCGCGGTGAAGTGCGAACTCACCCAGCTCGCGATCTGACTGGACGCACCGGACGCGGACCCGCCCGGCCCGCCGGCGCCGCCTCCACCGCCGATGTAGTAATGGATTTGTCCTGCGGCAACGTACTTCTCGAACTGCGCGAGCGTGGGCCATGGGTCGGTGCCGTTGAATCCGCCGATCGGCATCACCGGCTTCCCGGACGCGAGCTGATAGCCGGCTGCGCTGTTCGCGCCGGTGGTGGCCGCGGCCCAGGTGTACTTCGACGCGTCCGCTTTCAACGCCGCGGTCAGTGCGGCGTTCGACGTACTCCCGGTCAGCAA
>CAXTUZ010000201.1:0-3170 GCA_964247525.1 uncultured bacterium | reverse complement strand
GCCGGGAACGAGAACAGGTCGAGCGCGGCGCCGAGGCGCCTGTGATCGCGACTCTCGGCCGCGGCGAGAACCTCGAAATGGCTCTTGAGCGCTTCCTTCGACTCCCAAGCGGTACCGTAAATACGCTGCAGCTGAGGGTTTTTCTCGTTCCCGCGCCAGTACGCCGCTGCCGACCGGAGCAAGGCGAACGCGGGGATGTCGCGGGTCGTGGGAAGGTGGGGCCCGCGGCACAGATCGGTCCATACGATGCTGGGCTCACCGTCCCGGCTGACGAGAATGTTGTCGTACATGGTGATCTCGCTGCCGCCGACCTCCATCGAGGCGCCCTCCGCAGCCTGTTCTACCGCGCCCGATCCCGGCCCGCTGGCCAGGTCGAGCAACTCCAGCTTGAAGGGCTCGTCCTTCATGTCGGTACGAGCCTCGTCGAGGGTGACGACCCGCCGGGAGAAGCGCTGGCGCTGACGGATGATGTCGTTCATCCGCTTCTCGATGGCCTGCAGGTCTTGCGGGGTGAACGGTCTCTGCGGAGCGAAGTCGTAGTAGAAGCCGTCAGTGATAGGCGGCCCGATCCCGAGCTGCGTACCAGGAAACAGGTCCTGAACGGCTTGGGCGAGGACGTGGGCGCACGAGTGGCGAAGAATGCGCCGGCCCTCCTCCGAGCCGATCTCGATGGGCTCGAGCTCGTCGGATGCGGCGACGACGTACGTGAGGTCACGGGCGGCCGGCTCGCCGTTCACCCTTGCGGCGACGGCCCGGTGCCCGGCACCGGAGAGCACCGCGCCGGCAGAGGTGTTCGCGGGGACGTCCGGAGGGACACGCTCCGTAGGCACCTTCCGCTCGCTCTCCATGTTTGCGATGCTAGTCAGAGTGCGAGGGCGCCGACCTCGGTGGCAGCGACGACAGGTCGACGAATGCGGAACACCCACCGACGATCGGACCCGACCACCAGTACTTCTCGGGAGATGGCCATTGGTGGTTGGCAACTAAACCTTTCACCCGGGTCGATGGGTACAGGTGATGTGAGCACGATGGACCAGGCCCCTGCGGAGGCGGCCGGTCCACTGGATGATTTCGCCACCTGGGTGGCCCCGCACCTGGCAGCGATGTCCAGTCTTGCGACTCGTCTGGTGACAATGGCTGACCGGGATGACGTCCTCCAGGATGCGTTGACCGCCGCATGGCGAAAGCGGCAGTCGTACGACGCCTCCCGCGGGACACCACGGGCGTGGCTGTTAGCCATCATCGCCGATCAGGCTCGCAAGACCAGACGTCGGCAGCGACCGGCGCGCCATCGGCAGCTCGCCACACACACGGACCTGCTGGCTGACGTCGATCTCGAACGAGCCGTCCGCGCGTTGCCCAGACGTGAGCGGATGGCCGTCGAGTTGCACTACTTCCTCGACCTTCCGGTAACAGAGGTCGCCGCTGCGATGAACTGCTCGACCGGAACGGTCAAGGCGACGTTGTCGCACGCACGCAGCCACCTGCATCGCAAGCTCGGAGAGGCGTACCGATGAGCACAGACCTGGACACTCGCCTGCGTGAATACGCGGCCCGTTGGCGCGCCGCGCAGAACGAGGACATCGCCGATGCAGTGGGGGCCGTGCCGGCGACTCTGTCGGCGCTCGGATCGGCATCGCCACCTCCGCAGCGCACGCGACGACGACGGATCGCGTTGACCGCGGCTGCTTCGGTAGCGGCGGCGAGCGCGCTGATCACCACGACACTTGTGCATACGCAGCGGCACGAACGCTCGTCGGTCGCTATCACACCCACGTCCCCGCGCTCGGTTGAGGTGAGCGTGCCGTGGCGCTCGGCGGGCGTGCGAGCGGACACATCCGCGGTGCCGCCGCCGGCGAAGCCCGGCGCGCCGGCCGGGCTACGGACCTGCGCAGATGCCGACTTCTCACTCGTCTCAGAGAGGACTCGGCCGTCCGCATCGAACGACGGCTGGCTCACGACAACGTTCCTGCTGCGCTCACTGGCGAACACATCCTGCGCCGTTCCGAACGGTGTCGGTAAAGTCGTCATCACTCTCGTAGCTAGCACGGGCGTCGCGCTTCCGGTTGACGGAACTCCTTCAGGTGGATCCGCTTTGCCATCGATGCTCCTGGTTCGACCCGGTCAGCTCGTTTCCGGCATCGCCTACTGGGCCGTCTACCAGGGACGTACGCCCCGGCCCGTACAGCTCGTGATCAATCTCAGCGGGCTGTCGAACACGGCGGGCGCTTTGCGGGTCCCGCTCGGTGCCGTGACGATTCCGCCGCACCCTCGCGACCCGTCCAATCTGGGCCCGTGGCGCTCCACCGCGTACGGTTCGATCGGGGCCGTCACCGACGCTGGGACGCTCGCCTCGCTCACCGCGGTTGTGTCGGCCCCAGCAAGCGTCGCCGGCGGCGAAATCCTGCGCTTCACCGTCACGCTGACCAACCCCACCGCCACGGCGGTCACGCTCGCCAACTGCCCGGACTTCGTGGAGCGACTCGACGTCGTTCCACTGAAAACGCTCACCAGTGTCGGGTTCAGAGGACCGCTCAACTGCGCCCGGGCACCGAAGACCATCGGTTCCGGCGAGATCGTGAGCTTCCAGTACGAACTAGCCACAGCCGGCGAGCTGCCCGGTCGTGGTCAGCTGAGCTGGCAACTCCTCGAGAGAGACTTCGCCGCCGTTACAGCAAGGGCCGAGGTGACGGTGACGCCGTAGCTCTGACCAGTTGTGGGCCTTCCCCTACCCGCTTGCGAACCGAGCGTGGCCGCACCTACGCCTTGGTGCCGATCACCGTTATGGCGCACCGAGCGCCTGGTGCGGCGGCCAAGCGCCGGTCGCGGGTGATCAAGGCACAGCCGAGCTGTTCGGCCAGAGCAATGTAGGTCGCGTCGTAGGCGCTGACGTTCGCGCGAAGTTCGTAAGCGCGCGGCTAAAGGGCAGGACCGGGTAGCGGTCGGCCGGTACCGTAGACAGATCATGGACGGCAGCGGCGAACCGTCGCGCAGTTATCGCCTTTGCTAGCCAGCGCCGACGTAAGACCGACACCACCTCGACGTCGACCGAGTCCCGGGACGCTGAGTTCCTGACCGCACGATGATCCGCTCGGCGGACGCCGTGCCGACTTCACAGAACTACTTACCCCGGCACCAGCCAGGCCCTCAGCCGACGAACTCGACAGCCT
>CAXTUZ010000200.1:387-3178 GCA_964247525.1 uncultured bacterium | reverse complement strand
GCTTCCGGCCCGAAGGCCTTCGCCTCGCCCGCGACCTGCACGCCCGCGCCGTCGGGCCGCTCGACGGCCTGCGCCCGGCCGCCCTGCACGGCGGCCAGCTCGCCGTGATCGTCGGCGCCTGAGCGGCAGGCTTGTGCGGGACGTGCCGGCAGATCAAGATATCCCGAGGGACTGCCTCTTCGGGCCTCCCAAGGACGTCGAACCGCGGGCCCGGCCCGGTGACGTACCGGCGCAGCTGCTCGACCTCGCCGCGACGTTGGAGCGGCGCGAGCGCGAGATCAGGCCCCTACGCGAGCTCGTCGTCGTGATCGACGACCTGGACCTCGTCGGTGCGTACGCGAGCATGCCCGCGGTGGGTTCGCCGCTGCGCCCGGCGGGAATCCCATCGGTCGGTCAACTCGCCGCACGCCTGCCCTGGTCGGCGGACCTGCGGTTCCATCTCGTCGTCGCGAGCACCGCCGCGACGGCCAGGCTCGGCCTGGATCCGACCGTCTCGCACCTCCGGGCGGCCGCCGCCACCGAGATCGTGCTCGCCGCGCCGACGACGAGAGCCGGGTACGCGACGCGCCCGGCCGTTCCCGGGCGCGGCCGGCTCGAACGCCCGGGACATCCGGCCCGGACGGTGCAGTGCTTCGTTGACGGGGACCGCTAGCCGGCCCACCGCTTCGCGGCGCGCAGGTCGCCGGCAAGCACCGTGGCGACCTGGGCAACCTGCACCGGGTCGGTGAGGACGATCCCCAACTCACGATCCCGCAGCAGCGAGACCGGGCCGATGTTCTGCGACCCCACGAGCGCCCGTGCACCCGTGCCCCTCGCGTCGATGACCAGCGCCTTGGCGTGCACGTAGATGGGCCGCTCGCCCTGGTAGTAACCGACCCGGACGCCGCCGCGGGCCAGCAGCGTGAAGTTGGGGAGGTACTGCTTCTGCAAGGTCATCGTGACCGAGACGGCAACCCCACGCCGCCGCGCCCGGAGGAGCGCTTCCACCACGGTGCGGTCGCTCAGTTCCTCGGATTCGACGTCGACGGACACCCGCGCGTCGTCGATGAGCGCGACGAACGCTCGTTCGGCGTCCGGGCTCCAGACCAGGTCGTCGCCCGAGGGCGCGCGCACGCTCCGCCCGGCGAAGTCCGCCTCGAACACCGTCTCGATCGCGGTGACGTCCGCGCGGTCGGTGGTCAACACGCCGAAGTCCCTGGTGGTCGCGTAAAAGCGGCTCGCGAGATTCAAGGTGAGGATCGCCGCGACGGACCCGTCGACCACGAACGACTTCTGATGCGTCGCCGGAAAACGGCTGTCCGACCAGCGAACCTGAACGCCCTGGCGCCGCAACGAGGCGTACACCGGTGTGTTGTTCGCCTTCTCCAGCCGCGCATCGAGCACGACCCGGACCCGCACTCCTCGCGCGGCGGCGGCGGCGAGCGCCCGCTCCGCGAGTGGATCCACCAGCTCGTACATCGTCATGTCGATACGGCTGCGCGCGGCCCCGATCAGCGCGTACACCGGCTCCAGGCCCTGCTGCGGCTCCAAGAACACGCGGTTCGCCGACGCCGGGAGCACTCGACCCTTCGGGAGTGCCGCCCCCGGGTGCCCCGAACCGGACAGGGCACAGGAGCTGAGCCCGAGCGCGAACACGGAGACGAACCCCGCGGCCCTCAGTTTCCGCCACGCGACGAAACCGGTGGCGGGCACATCGACAGTCTCCCGGCTCACGGCCGGCCCTGCGGCTATCCACACGCCGGCCGAGCCCCGATCGATAGCCTTGCGCCGTGGCGAAGGACAACAACAAGGGCGTGACCCCTCAGTCAGACGACTTCTCGGCCTGGTACAACGAACTTGTCGTGAAGGCGGAGCTTGCCGATCGGGGGCCGGTCAAGGGCACGATGATCATCCGGCCGTACGGCTACCGGATCTGGGAGCTGCTGCAGGCCGAACTCGACGCCCGCATCAAGGCGACGGGCCACGACAACGCCTACTTCCCTTTGTTCATCCCGGAATCCGACCTCCGCCGCGAAGCCGACCACGTGGAGGGATTCGCGCCCGAGCTGGCGATCGTCACGCAGGCGGGCGGCAAGGAGCTCGACGAACCCCTTGTGGTGCGCCCGACGTCGGAGACGGTGATCGGCCGGGCGATGTCGCGCTGGATCGCCAGCTACCGCGACCTGCCACTGCTGCTGAACCAGTGGGCGAACGTGGTCCGGTGGGAGCTGCGGCCACGACTGTTCTTGCGTACGACGGAGTTCCTCTGGCAAGAGGGACATACGGCGCACGCGGACGAGGCCGAGGCGATCGCCGAGACGATGACCGCACTCGACTTCTACACAGACGTTGCGCACAACATCGCCGCCATCCCGGTCGTGCCGGGCGAGAAGACGCCGGGCGAGCGATTCGCCGGCGCCGTCCGGACGTATTCGATCGAGGGGATGATGCGCGACGGACGAGCACTCCAGTCGGGCACCAGCCACTACCTGGGCATCAACTTCGCGAAGGCGTTCGACATCACCTACGCCGCGGCCGACGGCACCGTGACCCCGTGTCACACGACGTCGTGGGGAATGTCGACCCGCATGATCGGTGGGCTGATCATGGCGCACGGGGACGACAGAGGACTGGTCCTCCCACCGAAACTTGCGCCGTACCAGGTGGTCGTCGTGCCCATCGGTCGCGGTGAGGCACTCGGCGCCACAACGGCTGCGGCACAGGGAGTTGCGGATCAGCTCCGAATCGCGGGCATCCGGGTGCACGTCGACGTGCGGGATGCCTACCCCGGCTTCAAGTTCAACGACTGGGA
>CAXTUZ010000200.1:0-377 GCA_964247525.1 uncultured bacterium | reverse complement strand
GGAGCTCAAGGGAGCACCGCTGCGCCTCGAGCTCGGTCCCCGCGACCTCGAGGCCGACTCGGTCGTCGTCGCGAGTCGACTCGGCGCCGAGAAAGAAACTCTTTCGTTGCAGCAACTTTCGCCCGTGATCTCCGCGATGCTCGAGCAGTTCCAGCGCACCGTGTACGAACGGGCGCTCGAGTTCCGAGACTCGCACATCGCCGTACTCGACGACTGGGGTGCCTTCATCGACGCGGTGACAACAGGGTGGGCGTCGGTGCTGCACTGCGGCCGCCCCGGGTGTGAGGACGACATCAAGGCGCAGACGTCGGCGACCCCCAGGAACATCCCGTTGGACGGGACCGCCGAGTCCGGGCCGTGCGTGCGCTGCGGCGCGC
>CAXTUZ010000199.1:410-3201 GCA_964247525.1 uncultured bacterium | reverse complement strand
ATCGATACTTGCGCGTACGGTCCTCCGCCACCCTGAGAAATGACTACGGCGCTTGGAGCCCCGGTCGGGAGGAACTGACATGGACCCCGCCGTCGTTGTCGGTTCAGGTCGCCACGGTTTGTAGTTTCTCTGGTTCTGGATCTTGCCGCCAGGTGGCGGCGACTTCGTGCGGGGTGCGGTAGCCGATCCCGGAGTGGGGCCGGTGGTGGTAGTCCTCGATGTACTGGCCGATCTCGGTGCGTGCTTGCTCGATGGTTTCCCATTCCGCGCGCCAGGCGCAGCGTTTCTTGAACTGTCCGAACCAGGACTCGATGAATGCCTGCGATTCGGGGTCGCGGTAGCCGCCCCGGCGGTGAACGACACCCCGGGCGGAAAGGTGCTTGCGGGAATCGCGGGACGTGAATTGCGACCCGTTATCGCTCCCGATCGTGAGCCGCCCGGGCGTGACAGCCCGTTCGGTGATGCCGTGCTCGACGCAGCCGATCGCTTCTTCGGTGCGGGTGCGGACATCGACGCGCCAGCACGCGACCTCGCGGGTACAGCAGTCGACCGCGACATGCAGATAGACCCAGCCGTGCGCCGCGGTCCACACCTTCGTCATATCCAGATGCCATAGCTCGTCCGGGCGGGTCACCCGGAAATAGCCCGGCCTGCGCCGGCGGTCACTGTTTCGGCTGCGCTGCAACAAGTTGTGGGCCCGCATGATCCGCGGCACCCGTTTGCGGTTCACCGGCTCGCCGAACTTCCTGGACGCGAGCGCGGCGACCATCCGGGTCCCGTCGATCGGGTTCGCCCGCGCGACCTCGACGATCGCCGTGTCCCCGCGCCGACCCCGGCCAGGCCCTGCGCCAGCCGGACGGCGAGAAATCGGCCTGTAGAGCGCCTGCCGCGAAATCTGCGCGACCGCAGCGACAACGGCCGGTTTGCGCCCGGAAGCGGCAACGGCGCGGGCCCTGGACACCCGGGTGCTCACGTCCAGTCCCGCGAGAGTTCCCCCGCGATCTCCAACTCGTAGGTCTTCTTACCCAGCGCTCGTTCCAGCTGCGCGATCCGCTTCCGGGCCTCGGCGAGCTCGGTGGCCTGCGGCGGCTTCTTATCCCGTGGCGTCGCCAACGCCGCCTTCCCGCCCTCCAAAAGGCGTTCTCGCCACTGGTAATACAACGCCTCGCTGATCTCGTACTCCCGGCACACATCCCGCGCCGGGCGATCACCACGCAACCCGGCCAGCACGATCTCGATCTTCTGCTCCGGACTGAACACCCGGTTGAACCGCCCGCGGTCTGGTGACTGGTCTGAAGCCACGAGAGGCTACGGACATGTCTGCACCGAGGAAATACCCGAGCGAGCTGCGTGAACGCGCTGTCCGGCTGGTCGTCGAGGCGATGGCAGCAGAGTCGGGGCTGTCGCTGAACGCGGCGGTGTTGCGGATCGGCCCGCGGGTTGGGGTCAACTCGGACACGTTGCGGGGCTGGGCCAAGCAGCACCGGATCGACGCCGGGCTCTCGCCGGGGGCGACGACGGGCGACGCGGCGAAGATCAAGAGCCTGGAGCGTGAGGTGAAAGAACTGAAACGGGCGAACGAGATTTTGCTTGCCGCGTCGAGTTTCTTCGCGCGGGAGCTCGACCCGCGTTTGCCGTGGTAGTCGCCTTCATCGACGCCCATCGGGCTCGCTTCGGGGTCGAGCCGATCTGCCGCGTGCTCACGCAGCACGGCGTGCCGATCGCCCCGAACAGCTACTACGCCCACCGCACCCGGGGTACTTCGGCGAGGACTGTCCGGGACGCCCGGGTCGGGGCCGCGATCGACCGGGTCTTTCACGACCCGAACCTCGGACGTGGCCTTTACGGGGCCCGGAAGGTCACGGCTCAGATCGCCCGAGAGGGCGGCGTCGACGGGCAGCCGGTGTCCCGGCGGAAGGTCGAGCGGCTGATGAGAACCGTTGGCCTGCAGGGGATCGTGCGAGGCCGAAAGTTCCGCACGACCCGGCCGGATACCTCGGGGCAGGTGCCGCGGCCAGCGGACCTGGTCGGCCGGAACTTCACCGCACCAGCACCAAACCGGCTCTGGGTTGTCGACTTCACCTACGTGCCGACCTGGTCGGGATTCGCGTTCACCGCGTTCGTCACCGACGTCTACTCGCGGCGGATCGTGGGCTGGCGCACCGCGTCCCGGATGCCGACCGAACTGCCGCTCGACGCGCTCGAGATGGCACTGTGGACTCGCCAGCGCGCCGGTCACACCGCCGGCGGACGGCTCGACAGGCTGATTCAACACAGCGACGCCGGGCGGCAATACACGGCCATTCGATACGCGGACCGGCTCGCCCAAGCAGGCGCCCTCGCCTCGATCGGGACGGTCGGGGACTCCTTCGATAACGCGCTCGCCGAATCCGTGATCGGTCTCTACAAGGCCGAATGCGTCCGACCCGACGGGCCATGGCGGGGTCCCGACGACCTCGAACTCGCCACGTTGAGCTGGGTCCATTGGTTCAATACAGCCCGGCTGCACAGCAGCATCGGACATGTCCCACCCGTCGAATTCGAGGACGCTTACTACCGTCAGAACACGTCCCGCCAGCAGCCGCTGCCGGGAGAACTCACCCGTCACTAAACCGCGGGCGGTTCAGGTACTTCTTCGACTCGCTCATCAGCCCTCCCAGGGCGATCAGAGCGACCATCCTCTCAAGCCACAGCCGAGAGAAACCGTCAACGACCTACCGGGGTCCGCGTCATTCGGCGCGGGAGCCGGCCGCTCTGGCCACGGCTGCGCTGGCTGGCTGCGGGCCTGAAC
>CAXTUZ010000199.1:0-400 GCA_964247525.1 uncultured bacterium | reverse complement strand
ACCTCGGCATCGGCATCCACAACGCGAACACCGCGATCCTCATGCTCATCGACGAACAGCACGTCAACGTCATCAACCCCGCCACCGGTGAACACCTCAGCCGCCACACCATCGACCCAACCCGCGACTACTGGCGCAACACCCAAAAAAACCCAGGCCGATGGCCCGGGCCCAACCCGTCATGAATCACGCGACTCATCTGTCAACAATCACGCGACTCACGACAGGGTGGAGCTGAGGGGATTCGAACCCCTGACCCCCACACTGCCAGTCCGGTCAAATGACCGTCCCGCACACGCTCAAAAGCACTGTGGCACAGCGGTTCTCGCCTGTCCACGGTGCAGTTCGCTGCCGTTGCCTCCCGTACCGCGCAACTCGGTGCAGGTCGATTCTCCAGAAT
>CAXTUZ010000198.1:0-3244 GCA_964247525.1 uncultured bacterium | reverse complement strand
GAACCGGCATGGCCAGCTTGGAAGGCTGGGGCTCTACCATTGAGCTACACCCGCGCGAGCGCGACCAGTGTAAGAGGCCGCACTTCTTGAGTTCGGCGAGCCGCGCGCGGCGGGCGGCGAACCTGGTGTCCTCTAGCATGAGCGGGCGCCTGCGGGGCGTAGCGTAGTGGCTAGCGCGCCTGCTTTGGGAGCAGGAGACCGGGAGTTCGAGTCTCCCCGCCCCGACAGAACCGAAGTCCGCCCTTTCCGTCGTATCGAGGAGATCCGCGCCCGCATGAAGGCCGTCAAGGAGACGTTGAGCCCGACCCGGGTCAAGCTCACCATCGAGGTGCCTTTCGAGGAGCTCAAGCCGAGCCTCGACGCCGCGTATCGCAAGATCGGCGGCCAAGTGCGGGTGCAGGGATTCCGGCCGGGCAAGGTCCCGCCGCGAATTCTGGATCAACGCGTGGGCCGCGCCGCGGTGCTGTCCGAGGCCATCGAGGACGCGCTTCCCCGGTTCTACTCGACCGCGATCACCGAGCAGGAGGTCGACTACCTCGGGCGTCCGGAGGTCGACGTCAGCTCGTTCGGCGAAGGTGAACCACTCGTGTTCACCGCGGAGGTCGATGTTCGTCCCGAACTCGAACTGCCCGACTACGACAACCTTCCGGTCACGGTCGACGCGGCCGAGGCGAGCGACAGCGACGTCGAGGATCAACTCGTCACCATGCGGGAACGGTTCGCCGTCCTCGAGGGTGTGGACCGTCCCGTCGAGACCGGTGACTACGTCTCGATCGACCTCGAGGCAACCTCCGGTGGCGAGCCCGTCGAGAATGCGTCGACCACCGGCCTGTCGTACGAGGTCGGCTCGGACTCACTCGTCCCCGGCCTCGACGAACGTCTCGTCGGCGTGGCGGCGGGTGCTTCGGTCACCTTCAGCACCCAGCTTGTTGCCGGCGATCAGGCGGGTACGGACGCGGACGTCACCGCGACGGTGCGCAGCGTGAAGACGAAGGTGCTCCCCGACTTCGACGACGAGTTCGCGATGACGGCGAGCGAGTTCGACACGCTGGCTGAGCTCAAGAGCGACCTCCGTGACCGCCTCGGGCGCGTCAAGCGCCTACAGCAGGGCATCACGGCGCGCGACAAGGTACTCGAGGTCCTCCTCGAGCGTACCGAGGTCCCGCTCCCGGCGGCCGCGGTCGACGCGGAAGTTGAGGGGCGGATCCACAACCTGGAACACCAGCTGGAGCACGCCGAGCTCGACCTGGAGACCTACCTGACGGACCAGGGCAAGAGCCGCGAAGGGTTCGAGGCGGAGATTCGTACGTCCGCCGAGCGCGCGGTGAAAACGTCGCTCGTTCTGGATGCCATCGCGCGGAAAGAAGAACTCGGGGTGGACGACGCCGAATTGAGTAACGAGCTCGTGCGCCGCGCGCAGCGTTCGGGCGTCTCGCCGCAGGAGTTCGCCAACCAGCTCGTCCAGTCCGGACAGCTCCCGATGCTCGCCGGCGAAATCTTGCGCGGGAAGGCGCTCGCACTCGTACTGGAAGGGGCGGCGGTGACCGACGAGGCCGGGACCGTCGTCGACATCGCTGCGCTGACCGCCGAGCTCGAGGGCCGTACGCGTCCCGAGGCGGAATCCGCCGGCTCGTCCGACTAGCGGAGTCGCTGCGCTGTGGGCGAACGAGCCCCGTCGGCGGCATCCACCCGCCGCGCGCGGCGTTAGGGTCGAAACGAGCGCCCAAACGTGAACGGAAGGACGTCAGATGTCAGCAGTACTGCGAGGGCCCGGATCCGGCGGCATGAACCTCGACGACTCCGTTTACAACCGGCTGCTGAAGGAACGGATCTTGTTCCTGGGCTCCCAGGTCGAGGACTCGATCGCGAACGCGTTGTGCGCGCAGCTGCTCCTGCTGTCCGCGGAGGATCCCGAGCGTGATATCGCGCTGTACATCAACTCTCCGGGCGGCTCGGTCAGTGCCGGGATGGCTATCTACGACACGATGCAGTTCGTTCCGAACGACGTCTCGACGGTCGCGATGGGCCTCGCCGCAAGCATGGGCCAGTTCCTGCTCTGCGCCGGCACGGCCGGGAAGCGGTACGCCCTGCCGCACGCGCGGATCATGATGCATCAGCCCTCGGGCGGCTTTGGTGGAACCGCGAGCGACATCGCGATTCAGGCCGAGCAGATGCTGTACACGAAGAAGACGATGCAGGAACGCATCGCCTTCCACACCGGCCAGACCGTGGAGCAGATCGAGTCCGACTCCGACCGCGACCGCTGGTTCACGGCCGAAGAGGCGAAGGACTACGGCTTCGTCGACAACGTGGTCGCCCGGGTGGGCGATGTCGCGGCCGACCTCGCGGCCGTCCCGGCCGGAAAGAAGTGAGGGCTCCGATGGTCAACGACGCGGGTGCGGATCGCTTCCCGGCGACGAACTACACCATTCCCTATGTGGTCGAGCAGACCAGCCGTGGCGAGCGGACCTACGACATCTTCAGCCGGTTGCTCAAGGAGCGGATCATCTTCCTCGGCACGCCCATCGATGACGGCGTCGCGAACGTCGTGATGGCCGAGTTGCTGCACCTCGAGTCCGAGGATCCCGACCGGGACATCAATATCTACATCAACTCCCCGGGCGGCTCCTTCACCGCGCTGACCGCGATCTACGACACGATGAACTTCATCCGCCCGGACGTCGCCACGTACTGCATGGGCCAGGCGGCCTCCGCAGCCGCGGTGCTCCTTGCCGCTGGCACCCCGGGCAAGCGTCACGCGCTGGCACACGCTCGGATCCTGATCCACCAGCCGTACTCCGAGGGTGGCGGCCAGGGCAGCGACATCGAGATCCAGGCTCGCGAGATCCTCCGGATGCGGACGCTGCTCGAGCAGATGTTGTCGCATCACAGCGGGCGTAGCGAAGAGCAGGTGCGCAAGGACATCGAACGCGACAAGATCCTGACCGCGGACGAGGCGAAGGACTACGGTCTGGTCGACGAGGTGCTGGGCAGCCGGAAGGTCACGGCTGCGAGTCGCTCGTAGTCGCCTCCAAAAACGCCTCCTCGGGCGTACTGTCGAACGATCAGCGCAGCGCCCGCGGGCACATCCAGCAACCCAACCACGCGAGAGGACAGGCTCACACGTGGCACGTATCGGTGACGGCGGCGATCTGCTGAAGTGCAGCTTCTGTGGCAAATCCCAGAAACAGGTCAAGAAGCTCATCGCGGGCCCGGGCGTCTACATCTGCGACGAGTGCATCGA
>CAXTUZ010000197.1:2527-3353 GCA_964247525.1 uncultured bacterium | reverse complement strand
TAGTCGGTCGAGAAAATCAGCCGGTCGACGGAGGTCACGGTCAAGGCGTGGTGCAGCAGAGCCGGGTTGAGCATGCCAGAGGTGGTGATGTAGAAGTTCGACTGTATGTACTCGGAAACTGATCGTTGCAGGCCGGCGATGCGGGAGAGGCTGTCGGCCCGGTCCAGCCAGAAGAGCAGCAGCTGACCCCAGTGGCCGAGGACGATTTGGAGGCCGGGATGCCGGTCAAGTGTCCCTCGCAGGATCAGACGTAGTACCGCTGTTCCGGCGTCGTGGTGCCATCCCCATCCGAACGTAGCCAGGGCAAGGTCGGTCTGTGGGTCGAACCCCCGGTACAGCGCGTGCCGGACTGCAGTGGGTGGCAGTTGAGGATGGATGAACACGGGCTGGCGCAGGCGTTCGGCGGCGGAGAAGAAGTCGTCGTAGCGAGGATCGTCAAGGAAAAAGCCGCCCGATCGGCCGTAGACCATGGTGCCGACGTGACCGATGCCCGCAGCTCGCTCCAGCTCTCCCGCGACATCTCCGGGCGACGACATCGGCAGTGTTGACAGGGCTCGCAGTCGGGTCGGATTACTGGTGACGGCCGCTGCGGCGAGGTCGTTCGCGGCGCGACTCAGACGCAGCGCCTCCGTGGGAGGCAGCGGCTGGGTCCCCGGCGGGGTCAGACCGAGGATCGACACGTCGATGCCCTGAGCGTCCATTACCGCTATGCGGCCGGCACCCAAGTCCTGCAGGCGCTGCTGATTGTCGTCCCTATCGTTGAAAGCGAGACTGTCGTCGCGAAGATGGTGCGGGAGGGCACCGAGTGCGGCGGTCAGTTCGGGCA
>CAXTUZ010000197.1:2048-2517 GCA_964247525.1 uncultured bacterium | reverse complement strand
CAGTTCCGGCATGATCCAGTGCTCTTCGATAGCGATGAGAGTCACAGTGGTCGTCCTTCGATCGGCATGGGTCGTAGTAGCGGGGACGAGGGCGGCGCTGGTCGCTCACATGCGACTGTCTCGCGACGCTTCTGGCCACGAAGACATGATCGCGATGGTGCCGTCGGGAACGATGAGGTGCCCAAGAGTTTCAATGACCCGCATCGGACTCAGCGCGTTGGTGACCAACCCAAGTGAACGCCTCAGTCGTGACGTCCGCGGGCGTCTCCTCTTCATTGTCGGTGACACTTGCGACGACGAAGAGCAGATCGAAACGGCGGACGCCGAGCCGGTCGCGTAGGGCTCGGATCTGATCTGGCACGGTGATGTCGTGCCGATCAGGAGAACTGCTTCGTAGGACGAATGCGAGGTCACGGTGATTCTCCAGCGCCAGCCGTAACTCATGTTCTGTTGAGCGAACGTACCAGAC
>CAXTUZ010000197.1:0-2038 GCA_964247525.1 uncultured bacterium | reverse complement strand
CGCTGAACAGTTGTAGAGTCGACCGCGTGGGAGAGCCCAAGACGCGGGCGGCCAAGCGAGCCGCCACCGCGCAACGGATCCTCGAAGCCGCCCAAGCCGAGTTCGGCGAGCATGGCCTTGAGGGATCGACCATTCGCGCGATCGCCCATCGAGCCGGGGTGGATCCCTCCCTCGTCATCCAGCACTACGGCTCGAAGAACGACCTGTTCGCCATCGCCGTCACGTTGCCTCCTGAAAGCTCGTACGGCGAGGTCGCGGAACATCTTCGAGACGTCCTCTATGTGCGACTGGAGCAGATGCCGCCGGAGACTCGAGCCCTGGTGCGGTCGATGCTCACCGCGCCGGAGGCAACTCGCTCGATGCGCGGCTTCCTCAATGAACGCGTCACGAACCTCGCACGGGTCAGCAGCGGCGACGACGCGGAACTGCGGGCCGCACTGATCGTGAGCAGCATCCTCGGGCTGACAATCGCGCGGCACTTCCTCGAACTCGACGCACTCAGCGAAATCTCAGAGCCGCAGATTGACGCGATACTCCGTCCGTGGCTCACCGCAGCCCTCGGCAGCGACATCACCTTGTGACCAGGCATGCGGTGATAAGGAGCGCAGCCTCGCCCGGGCTCTCGCCGCTGTCGGACCATTTCTCGCGGACCCTGCCGTCTCGCGGGCAATGGACGCCGACCAGTTCGCTGATCTCGTCGCCGTTATCGGGCTCGCTACCCCCTGATCACCCTCTCATTCTCCGGACCGGACGGCTGGCTCGCCGCTGACCCGTCGGCCCGACATCGTCAAGGGCATCGTGTTCGTCGAACCAAGTGCGCCGGCGCTCGTCACGACTCCCACAATGGGCGCGCCCGGCGCGGTCGCCCAGCACCTGCACCCTTCCTCGCCATGGAACTTAGGGAAACGGGTACGGCCTCTTTCAGGGGCCTCAGCCCCGGTGCCGCCCTGCAACCCGAGCTTTGCTGGCTCGAGGAACACACAAACCGTGGTGACGAGCCCGCGTGCCGCTCCTTGGAGGATGCGCACTGCGCTGGAAAGTGAGGCCAGGTTTTCGCTGTTATGTTCCGCGCCGACTCCGCCTGTGGTCAGCCGCGGGCGTGAGGGCTTACTTGTGCAGAAGCAGTACGCCCCAGGAACAGGGCTGGCACCGCCACGAAAATGGCGAGCGCGGCTACCGGTGCGAGCAATGCGACGAGCGCGGCAACAGGGAACCAGACCGCACTCACGAGGCCGCTCCGGGCCACCCGACGGCAGTACTCCGCATCGCCGGGAGCTCTGAGCAGCCGAGGCGCGCGCGCCAAGTAGGTATAGAGCCCGGCGAGAGTGAGGGGCACGAAGAAGGCGACGCTCGCATAGACAACTATGGAGATGATCTGATCATGATGGTCGCCGTTTCGCACGGCCGCGCCGACGACCGCCGCGGGCCAGGGCAGCAGCGACGCGGGGAACAGGACCAGCAAGTTAAGGGCGAGCACCCGATTGTCAATTCCCCGCACCCGAGTGAAGAGGTCGTGATGATTGATCCAGATGGCCGCGATGTTGAGGAACGCCGCCGCGTAGGCGACATACCCCGGCCACTGCTCGGCGAGCTGATGACCAAAGTCGCCTCGTCCAGCATCGGAATGCAAGTTCAGAACGAGCAGCGTCAACGCGATGGCCAGCACGCCGTCGGAGAAGGCCTCGACGCGCGAACTCTCGGTCATGAAACTGGCGGGCTCGTCGCTCATGTGAACGATCGTGCCGGACCAGGGCAGCATGTGCCACGCTGAACCACCCCGGAGTTTCCGGAGGCTCCGTCTTGCGAGAGGAAGATGGAGTCGTGGGACGCGGGATGAGTTATCCGCCGGAGCTGCGCAAGCGTGCGGTCCGGATGGTTGCCGAGGTGCGGCCGGAGTACGCATCGGACTGGCCGACGATCTGCGCGGTCGCGGAGAAGCTGGCGATCGGCTCGGCGCAGACGCTGCAGGCTGCGCGCTGAGGTACGGGAGCTGCGCCGGGCCAACGAGATCCTCGAGGCGGCTCGGCTTTCTTCGCGG
>CAXTUZ010000196.1:0-3364 GCA_964247525.1 uncultured bacterium | reverse complement strand
GCCGAACACCGTGGTCAAGGTTCGCGAGCCGCGTCCACGGCGGGGTTCGACCCCTGATGCCGAGGGTGTCCGCGGGGTCCACGGCTCGACCCGGCTCGAGGCGAAGCGCCAGCGACGCCGCGATGGCCGTGGTGTTTCACGGCGGGCTCCGATCATCACCGAGGCCGAGTTCCTGGCCCGACGGGAATCCGTCGAGCGTCACATGGTCGTCCGTAACCAGGGCGAACGCACCCAGATCGCGGTGCTCGAGGACGGGGTCCTCGTCGAGCACTACGTCACGCAGGCCAGTTCGACCGCATTCGCGGGGAACGTCTACGTCGGCCGGGTGCAGAACGTGTTGCCCTCGATGGAGGCGGCGTTCGTCGATATCGGCAAAGGCCGCAACGCGGTGCTGTACGCCGGCGAGGTCAACTATGACGCCGCCGGCTTCGAGGGGAACAGGCCGCGCACGATCGAGCAGGCGCTGAAGTCCGGGCAGTCGGTGCTCGTGCAGGTCAGCAAGGACCCGATCGGCCACAAGGGCGCTCGGCTCACCTCGCAGGTCACCCTGCCGGGCCGCTACCTCGTGTACGTGCCCGAGGGTTCGATGACCGGAATCAGCCGCAAACTGCCCGACACCGAGCGGGCACGGCTCAAGAGCATTCTCAAGAAAGTCGTTCCGGAGGAAGCCGGCGTCATCGTGCGGACGGCCGCCGAGGGTGCCAGCGAGGAAGATCTCACCCGGGACATCGAACGCCTCGCCGCGCAGTGGGAGACGATCAAGAAGGCCGCCGCCAAGGCGGAGAAGAAGGCGCCCGCACTCGTACACGCCGAGCCCAATCTCGTCGTGCGAGTCATCCGGGACGTGTTCAACGAGGACTTCGCCTCCTTGACGGTTCAGGGCGACGACGAGTGGGCGCAGATCGAGGCGTACGTGTTCGCGGTCGCGCCCGAGCTGATGAGCCGCGTATCGCGCTGGACCGGCGCGCAGGACGTCTTCAGCGAGAACCGGGTGGACGAGCAGCTCATCAAGGCTCTCGACCGCAAGGTTCATCTCCCGAGCGGGGGATCGCTGGTCATCGACCGTACCGAAGCGATGACTGTCGTGGACGTGAACACCGGGAAGTTCACGGGGCAGGGCGGCAACCTCGAGGAGACCGTCACCCGGAACAACCTCGAGGCGGCCGAGGAGATCGTGCGTCAGCTCCGGCTGCGGGACGTCGGCGGGATCATCGTGATCGACTTCATCGACATGGTGCTCGAGTCGAACCGGGAATTGGTCCTCCGCCGTCTCACCGAGTGCCTCGGCCGGGACCGCACCCGTCATCAGGTCGCCGAGGTTACCTCGCTCGGGCTGGTCCAGATGACCCGGAAGCGGGTCGGCTCGGGCCTGCTGGAGGCGTACTCGGAGCCCTGCCTCACCTGCAACGGCCGCGGTGTCCTCATCCACTTCGCCGGGCCGCCGGCGCACCAGCACCCGGCGGCACCGCCGGCGCCGGTGATGCCCGCGCGGCCCATCCCTCGGCCGCCTCAACGCCGTCCGACCGGCGAGCAGCTCGCCGGGACGCACCCTGCTGCGGAGCCCGGCACGACACGGCCCGAGGTCGCGCAGCCGCCGGTCGTCGAGGATGCCGTGGAGCCGGTCATCGAGCCCGTGGCCGCCCCGCGTCGTCGCCGTCGCGCGACCAGTGGGGGCACGGTCAGCGCCGCGTCGGCGGAAAGCGCGTCCGCACTCTGAGCAGTACGGAAGTAGCAGCGGCGGTCGCCCATCGGGTATCGTCGACGGGTCGCGCCCTCGGCGTGCTTTTTCTTTCGCGCTCGCACCTCCGCTGAGCGCTTCGGGTTTTCTTCGTTGACCGGCAAGGAGCAGGACGTGTACGCCATCGTCAAGACAGGCGGCAAGCAACACCGGGTGGCCGTCGGCGACACGCTCTCCGTCGAGCGCGGTCTGGGTGCGGTGGGCAGCGAGGTCCTGCTTCCGGCGGTGCTCCTGGTCGACGACGGAGCGGTGACCACGGATGCGGCCGAGCTCGCCCGCGTCAGCGTCACCGCCCAGATCGTCGCGGAGACGAAGGGTCCGAAGATCCGGATCATCAAGCACAAGAACAAGACCGGCTATCGCAGCCGCCAGGGCCACCGGCAGAAACTTCTTCAGGTGACGGTGACGGACATTCAGAAGGGTGCGAGCTGACATGGCGCACAAGAAGGGTGCGAGCTCCTCGCGCAACGGCCGGGACTCGAACTCCCAGCGCCTCGGCGTCAAGCGTTTCGGCGGTCAGCAGGTCAACGCGGGGGAGATCCTCGTACGCCAGCGCGGCACGCACTTCCACCCCGGTGACCTGGTCGGTCGCGGCGGCGACGACACCTTGTTCGCGCTCGCCGCGGGCGCGGTGCTGTTCGGGACCAAGCGTGGACGCAAGACCGTGAGCATCGTCCCCGAGCAGGTCTGAGCTCCGTACGACGGGCGGTCATGGCGCATTTCATCGATCGCGTCGTCGTCCATGCCAGCGCGGGTAACGGGGGAAACGGCTGCGCCTCCATCAGGCGCGAGAAATTCGTCCCACTCGGCGGCCCCGACGGCGGGAACGGCGGCCGCGGCGGCGATGTCGTCCTCGAAGTCGATCCGAGCGTCACGACCCTGCTCGACTTCCACTTCCATCCTCACCAACGCGCGTCGAGCGGATCGTTGGGACAGGGCAGCAACAAGCACGGCGCCGCCGGACGCGACGTCGTCCTGGCCGTACCGAACGGCACGGTCGTGGTTGCCACCGACGGCACCGAACTCGCCGATCTGGTCGGCGTCGGCCAGCGGTTCGTCGTCGCGCGCGGTGGCCGCGGTGGGCTGGGCAATGCGGCGCTCTCCTCCACCCGGCGCCGGGCTCCCGGGTTCGCGTTGCTCGGTGAACCGGGCGAGAGTGCGGACGTCACCCTCGAGCTGAAGTCGGTCGCGGACGTCGCGCTCGTCGGATTCCCGAGCGCCGGGAAGTCCTCCCTGGTGAGCGTCCTGTCCGCGGCGAGGCCGAAGATCGCCGACTACCCGTTCACCACGCTCGCACCGAATCTCGGCGTCGTCGATGCCGACGAGGTGGTGTTCACCGTTGCCGACGTACCCGGCCTGATCCCCGGCGCCTCCCAGGGGAAGGGGCTCGGCCTGGAGTTCCTCCGCCACGTCGAGCGCTGCTCGGTGCTCGTACACGTTCTCGACGCGGCAACGCTGGAGCCCGGCCGGGACCCCGTTACCGACCTGCAGGTGATCGAGGTCGAGCTCGATCTCGACTCCGGTGCCGCCGCGGAAGCCCATCTCGCAGGTCGAGCAGGTGAGCCCCGCAGCGCCCATGTCCTGGATGCCGACGACGGCGCCCGAGCGCATCGCCTCGAGGCAGGC
>CAXTUZ010000195.1:3174-3440 GCA_964247525.1 uncultured bacterium | reverse complement strand
TGTCACGGGAGCCGGTGTCTCGGACGTCGGTTCCGCGGAGGTCGGCGGCGCATCCGCGCTCATCGGAGCCTCCTTCCCGAGGTCCCCGGGAGCGTGCACGCATCCCCGGTCTCCCGTTCAACGGTACAACCCGCCGGGTCATGCCCCGTTCGCGCCGCAGCGGCGCCTACGAGCTGAGCAGGGTGTGTAACGGCAGCGGTTCCAGTGCCGCCCGACCGGCGAGGAACCCGAGCTCGAGCAGGACGGCCACGGCGATGACGACGCCG
>CAXTUZ010000195.1:2395-3164 GCA_964247525.1 uncultured bacterium | reverse complement strand
GGATTGCGCCGAGGCCCGCCGCATCCTTGCCGCCTCGCCCGCGCTCGCTTAAGCGCCGGTCGCCATGCCCGACAAGCCCGATAGCCCCCGCGACTGGCGCGACACCGTCTTCCTGCCCAAGACCGACTTCCCGATGAAGGCGGGCCTCGCACAAAAGGAGCCGGCGATCCTCGCCAAGTGGAAGGCCGACGATCTCTACGGCCAGCTGCGCCGCGCGCGCGCCGGCCGGCCACGGCGAGGCCGCCGCCGCCGGCCCGCGCGCCCAAGGCCCGCGCGGCCCGCGCCGTCCCCCCGGTGGCCAGCACATCGTCGACGAGCAGAACCCGCGCTCCCGGCAGGAGCGCGTCGGCATGGATCGCGAGGGTCGCGCTCCCGTACTCGAGGTCGTACGCTTCCTCCAGCACGGTGCGCGGAAGCTTGCCCGCCTTCCGGATCGGGACGAACGGCATCGCGAGGCTGAGGGCCGTGGGCGCTCCGAGGAGGAAGCCGCGCGACTCGATACCCACCACCGTGTCCACGCCTGCGGCGCGTCCGACGACCGCGAACCATTCGATCACCGCCGCGAACGCGACCGGATCGGCGAACAGGGGGGTCAGGTCCTTGAAGCCCACGCCGACCCGCGGGAAGTCCGCGACGTCGAGGACGAGTGGCGCGATGCGACCTGCGAGTTCGGCGGTGGCGCCGCTCATCGCCTGCGCTTGCCGCTCGGCCGGCCCCGGTTGCCGCGACGAGGTCGTCCGTCCGAGCGGACCATCGGCCCGCGCGTGTC
>CAXTUZ010000195.1:0-2385 GCA_964247525.1 uncultured bacterium | reverse complement strand
CGGCGGCGGATCGAAATCCGACGGTGCTTCCGGCGGCACGGTGTCGTCGCGCAACATCTCCACGCCCGCGGCGGAGGCCTGCCGCGTCGGCGCACCCGCGGTAGCCGGTACGAGGCCGCCCACCGCCTGCGGCTTGTGCGCCGCGAGGAACGCCACCCGTTGGCGGAGTTCGGCCATCGCCGGTTCCCGCTCCCGGAGCTGAGCGAGGATCGGCGTGGCGATGAAGATCGACGAGTACGTACCGGCGGCGAGACCGATGAACTGCGCCAGCGCAAGCTCTTTCAACGTCCCGGCGCCGAGGAGCCCGGCACCGACGAACAGCAGCGCGGCGACGGGCAGCAGCGCGATGATCGAGGTGTTGATCGAGCGCATCAACGTCTGGTTCAGCGCATGGTTCGCGGTCTGCGAGTACGTCGCGGTGCTGCGCGGCCCCAGCTTCGCGGTGTTCTCCCGGACCTTGTCGAACACGACCACGGTGTCGTAGAGCGAGAACCCGAGAATGGTGAGCACGGCGATCACCGTGTTGGGCGTGACCTCGAACCCGACCAGCGCGTAGATGCCGGCCGTGATGACGAGGTCGTGGACCAACGCAACGATCGCGGCGAACGCCATCCTCGCCTCGAACGCGACCGCCAGATACAGCACGACCAGGATCAGGAAGATCACCAGGCCCTCGATCGCCCGCTTGGTGATCTGCGAACCCCACGACGCGCCGACGCTCTGCGGGCTGACGTCGCTCGCCGGGAGGCCGAACTCCTTCGCCAGGGCGTTCTGAACCTGCGTCACCTCGTCCTTGGCCGGATCGCTGTCCGAGTGCAAGGGCTTCGTCTGCACCCGGATCTGGCCGTCGCCGATCTTCTGCACGATGGGGTCCTGCACGCCCTGCTGCGAGAGCACCTTGCGCGCATCGGCAACGGTGTGCGTACCGGACTTGAACTGGAAGGCGTCACCACCCTTGAAGTCGATGCCGAGGTTCAGGCCACGGACGACGAGCGCGATGATCCCGATCGCGACGACGACCGCCGAGAACGCGTACCACACCTTCCGGCGACCGACGACGTTGAAGGACAGTTCACCCGCGTAGAGGCGGTGGGCGATCGACATGTCAGACCTTCCGCGCCGCGGGCCGCGCGACCGGGCGCGCAGCCGTCCCCGGGGGCGGGCTCGACCGCACTGTCGAGAGCCCGCTCCACCTGCTGGTGGAGAACAGCCGGTACCGGATCAACAAGGTCATGAGCGGTTTCGTGAACAAGATGACCACCGCGAGGTCCAGCAGGGTCGAAAGCCCGAGTGTGAACGCGAAGCCCTTCACCGCTCCGACCGAGACGAGGTAGAGGACGAGCGCCGCACCGAAGGAGACGAGGTCGGCGGAGAAGATCGTGCGGATCGCGCGGGTCCAGCCGTACTCCACCGCCTGCCGCGGTGAGCGGCCGTCGTGCAACTCGTCCTTGAGTCGTTCGAAGAACACGACGAACGAGTCGGCGGTGATGCCGATCGAGATGATCAGCCCCGCGATGCCGGCGAGCGTCAAGGTGAAGTTGATGGCCTGCCCGAGCAGGGTGACGCTCGCGTAGACGAGCGCGGCCGAGACGGCGAGCGAAGCGACCGTGACGAGCCCGAGTGCCCGGTAGTAGAGGAATACGTAGATCAGGACGAGCACGAGTCCGATCCCACCGGCGAGCAGTCCCGCGTGCAGGGAAGCGGTTCCCAGGGTGGCGGAGATCGACTCGGCGGAGGACTGCGAGAAAGGCACCGGCAGCGAGCCGTACTTGAGCACGTTCGCGAGGTTCTTCGCGTCCTTCTGGCGGAACGGAGGTTGACCGCCGGAGATCTCGACGTTCTTGCCGAGCGTGCCGTTCGTCGACGGCGCCGACTGCACAATGCCGTCCAGGGTGATCGCGAGCTGTGCCTGATTGGCGGCGAACAACCGGCCGGTGATCGTCTCGACCTTGCTGACCGCGCTGTCCTTGAAGGTCAGGTCGACGACCCACGCGCCGGTGGTGGTTCCCTGGCTGGACTGCTGGAGCGCGGCGTTGACGCTGCTGACGTCGGTGCCGAGGATCTGCGCTGGTTTGAGCAGGAACTTGAGGCCCTGCGTGCGGTCACAGGCGGCGACGAAGTGGCGAGAGTTGTCGTCGACGAAGTTCGGGCGGCCGCCGTTCTTGGAGCAGTCGAGTGCGTCGAACAGCTGGGTTTCACAGGGGCTGGGCGTGGTCTCGTCGGGCGCGCCCTTCGGTGCGGCGGCCGACAGCGTCTTCACGCAGGCGGCCAGTTGCGCCGGGGTGGCAGCCGGTGCGGCCGTAGGAGTCGTGGCGGCGGGGATTGGGATCGGGGTCCCGGCGGCGGCCGGGGTCGGCGCCGCCTTGGCCGGGGTCGGCACCGCCT
>CAXTUZ010000194.1:2561-3476 GCA_964247525.1 uncultured bacterium | reverse complement strand
TAGTCGAGCGGACGTCGAGCCTGCCAATTATCCAACCCAGTAGGACGAAGACCCCGACCCCGATGGCCGAACCAATAATCACCACAGCTATGAGCTTAGTCCAATTATGGGCACGCAGCATCGCTCGGCTACGCGGTGTGTTCTCTTGGCCGCGGTACCGTTGGTCGGGTTCGTGGCCGATCTGGCGTGCGGATCATCTTACGCGCTTGGTGCGGAGGCGCATGAGGCGGTCTTGCGGAGGGCTTCGCTGCGGCCGCTGAGAGAGGGACAACCTCGTGCGAGAAGTAAACCCAGGTAGTCGCCAAGGTATCAACTCTAAGTTTTTGCCCACAAGGTCCTGTCCGTCGCAGTAGCGGAAGCGGGCGGTTAGCTCGATGGACTACCAAAGCAGGTGCGGCAAAACTCCTAGATTGATCCTCAATCTAGCCGTGCCCACCCTGGTATACGTGCCTTTCGGCACCCTGCTCTGGATCGCGTATGGCTGGCGTTCGGCTGCCTCGGTGGGTGGGGGTATAGCAGTCGGCCTCCTGTTGGCTGTTTGTATCACCCGAGTTCGTTCTCTGGTTGCCAACCGGAAATGATTCGTATCGGCAGTGGTGCTTCAATTTAGCGGGAGTCGCCGTCGGGGTGCTCACGCTGGGTGTCGGCGATGCGGTGTTCGGGTTGGCTGGAGGGCTCGGGTTGGCGTTGTGACGGCTTTCCCTCGGCTGGCCTTGGCTAGTTCCTCGCGTCGTCCTGCTGTGTGGCTGTTAGATCTCGACACCGGTCAGCGGGTGCCGCTCCGAACTGCGTTGAAAACTGGCGGGGCGTTCGACGATGGTCTCGCGCGTCGCGGCTGGGTGGCGCCCCATGTCGAATACCAGGTAGGGGCGTATCTCGACGGCGCTGATCTCCGTTCGCCGGTGCTGTTTCCGC
>CAXTUZ010000194.1:0-2551 GCA_964247525.1 uncultured bacterium | reverse complement strand
GGTTGTAGTTGCGGTCACGTCACCGGGTGAAGACGTCACGGTGTAGAACTAGATCGACGCCCAAACATAAAAAAAAAACTCCGTCCACGTAACCGTCGCTTGGGTATTCGCCGGTGCCGCGACGACAGCCGTCGGAGCGTCGGGCACGGTGACGTCTTGCGCGACAGCCGTCGCCGCCCCCGCTACCGGCGCCGCGACGGCAAGCAGGGTTGCTGACTGGAAATCCCCCGAGACCGTGGAGGCATGCGCTATGAGGAGTAGTCATGCCAGAGAAACGACGGAAGTTCGATGCGGAGTTTCGTGAGGGGGCTGTGCGGATCGTCCGGGAGACCGGGAAGCCGATCGCGCAGATCGCCCGCGATCTCGGGGTCAACGCTGGGACGTTGGGGAACTGGGTCGATAAAGACCGCGCTGCCCGGGAGGGCCGCGACGGGCTGTCCACCGATGACATCGCTGAGCTCAAGCAGCTGCGGGTGGAGAACGCCGAGCTGCGGATGGAGCGCGATGTCCTCAAGCGATCCGTGGTCCTGTGGGTGAAGGAGGCGACGAGGTGAGCGTGGCGCGCTTCATCGCCGACCAGAGGACCTTCCACCGGGTGCCCCACGCGTTCAGCTGCCGGCTGCTCGGAGTGAGCCAGTCGTGGTTCTACAAGTGGCATCAGCGGCCCCCGACGCCGCGGCAGACCCGCCGTTGCGAGGTTGACGCCGAGGTCGCCCGCCGGTTCGATGATTCCGACCGGACTTACGGCTCGCCGCGGATCTTCAGAGATCTTCTCGAGGCTGGATGGCGGGTCAGTGAGAAGACCGTCGCTGAGTCGATGCAGCGGCAGGGCCTACAAGGTCGCAAACCCAAGCCCCGCAAGGGATTGACCCGCCAGGACAAGACGGCCCCGAAGTTCCCGGACCTGCTTCGCCGTGACTTCACCGCGACCAAGCCGAACCTGAAGTGGTGTGGGGATATCACCGAGATCCCGACCGATGAAGGCAAGTTGTTCATGGCGACGGTGATCGACCTGTTCGCGCGCAAGCTGCTGGCGTGCCCGACCAGCGAGCACCCTGATACCGAGCTGTGCGCGGACGCGATCAAGATCGCGGTCGCCACGCGCGGCGGCCGGGCGAACATCGACGGAGTGATCTTCCACACTGACCGCGGGTCGACCTACACCTCGAAGGACTTCCGCAAGCTATGCAAGACCCGGCTCGGTGTCCGCCAGTCAATGGGCCGGGTTGGATCCTGCTTCGACAACGCCACCGCCGAGGCGTTCTTCTCCACCCTCGAACACGAGGTGCTGTCCGGACATCACTTCACGACCAAGGACGAAGCCCGGCGGGTCGTGCTCACCTGGTGCCACGAGTTCTACAACGTTCGACGCCGGCACAGCTCCGCCGCGATGATGTCACCAGACGCCTATGAGGCCGCCGCTTTCCAACCGGAAGCGGCATAACCAAAGCCTCCACGATTTCGGGGGAATCCCAGTGTCGGCGATGCGGTGTTCGGGTTGGCTGGATGGCTCGGTGAACCGTCCCGGGTTTGATGCCGCTTCCTTGTGTGTGGAGGATGGCGATCATGCCGAAGCAGTTTCCGAAGGAGCACCGCGAGCGCGCGGTGCGGATGGTTGTTGATCATCTCGATGAGTACGACTCGCCGTTTTTGGCGTGTAAGGCGATTGCCCCGCGGGTTGGGATCGGGGTGGAGT
The DNA here is from genome assembly GCA_964247525.1 of uncultured bacterium. Taxonomy (GTDB): domain Bacteria; phylum Actinomycetota; class Actinomycetes; order Mycobacteriales; family CAJCIY01; genus DASYGP01. The sequence goes on along the minus strand of CAXTUZ010000194.1, from coordinate 855 downwards.
CGCTGCGGCGGTGGGTGAACCAGGCGCTGATCGACGCCGATGCGTGTCCGGGGGTGAAGACCGTGGAACGGACGCGGATCCGGGAGTTGGAGCGGGAGAACCGAGACCTGAAAGAGGCGAACGAGATCTTGAAGGCGGCCTCGATTTTCTTCGCGAGGGAACTCGACCCTCACCACCGTTGATCATGGCGTTCATCGATCAGCACCGTCCGTGCTACCGGGTCGAGTCGATCTGTGCCCAGCTCACCGAGCTTGGGTGCCCGATCGCCCCGCGGACGTATCGCAGTTGGAAGACCCGCTCCCCGGCCCGGCGGACCGTCACCGACGCGCATGTGCTCGATGCGATTCGGGCGACCGACGGCCATCCTGAACGGCTCTATGGCCGGCGCAAGATGCGCGCGCATCTGCGCCGCCAAGGGATAGCGCTCGCCGCGTGCACGGTGCGCCGTCTGATGCGCGACGAGCACCGAAACGGGGTGCTCCGCGGTGGTTCGCACCGCACCACGATTCCCGAAGGATGGCATCCGGGCCGACGACCGGCTTAATCGGGACTTCACCGCCCAGGCACCGAACAGCCGGTGGGTCGCCGATTTCACGTACTGCCGCACGTGGTCGGGGTTCGTCTACGTTGCGTTCGTCATCGATTGTTTCTCCCGCACGATCGTGGGTTGGCACGCCGCGAGCACTAAAACGACTCCGTTGGTCACGACCGCGCTGCGGATGGCACTATGGCGCCGCGATCACCACGGGCATCCGGTCGGCGACGGCCTGGTCCATCACAGCGACGCGGCCACCTACACGTCAATCAGCTTCACCGAATCCTTGGAGTTAGAGGGGATCGCAGCGTCGATCGGGA
>CAXTUZ010000193.1:0-3482 GCA_964247525.1 uncultured bacterium | reverse complement strand
GTTCCCTCGGATCCGACGAAGAGACCGGTCAAGTCATAACCGGCGACGCCCTTGATCGTGCGTCGTCCTGTGCCGAGGAGATCGCCGTTGGCGAGAACGACGTCGAGGCCGAGGACAGAATCGCGGGTGACGCCGTACTTTGCGCACCGCAGGCCTCCCGCGTTGGTGGCGATGTTCCCACCGATGGTGGAGATTGCGGCACTTGCCGGATCCGGCGCGTAACGCAGCCCGAGCGAATTCGCCGCCCGGTCGAGGTCGGCGGTGAGAACGCCCGGTTCGACCACGGCGACCGCGTCGGTGAGGGAGATCTCGCGGATCCTGTTGAGGCCGGTGAGGTCCAACACGATCGACGCGTCGTCGGCGGCGGCTCCTCCCGCCAGTCCGGTTCCGGCGCCCCGTACGGTCACCGGCGTTCTCGTGGCCGTCGCGTACCGCAGTGTCTCCTGCACGTCACGAACGCTTTCCGCGAGTGCGACTCCTAGGGGTGAACCCGCTGGTTCCCAGCCCGAGCGGTCCGTGCGCCGGGCCGCGATCTCCTGATGGTCGGTGGTCCACCGCCCATCAGGAAGCGTGGGTCCGGCTGCGGTCACAATGCCGCCGACGCGAGTACTGCTGCCCCGATCCCGAGGAGCGCGGTGTCCTCCTGCGGCGCGTGTACCCCGGCGGACTGGATGTCGCGAAAATGACGTTCGAGCGGCGCATCCTGCGATAAGCCGGGGTTGCCGAGGGTGCGTAGTGCGAGGTGCACTGCCGCGACCGCGTTGCGCGTGGCGATGACCTTGGCTGCCAACGCGGTTGTCGCCACAACCGGCCGTCCTCGGTCGATTGCCTCGGTCAGCGAGTAGACCAGCTGTTCGGCGGTGCTCAGCTGAGCTTCGATCTCGCCCGCCACCTGCTTGAAGCGATCCGTCGTGGCAACGGGGCGCCCAAGATTGGAGGGAATCCGCTCGTGGGCGAAGCGATGGAAGTATGCCTGCGCCGCTCGTGCGACACCGAGGTAGAGCGCGGCCTGGGGGAGGTGGATCGGGCCGCCCTCCAGGTTGTTCTGCTCTGCCTTCGGCCCGCGTTCCGCTGCCCCGATGACGTTCTCGGAGGGGACCTCCACGTCGGTGAAGACCACATCGTGGCTACTGCTGGCGCGCAGGCCCACCTGGTGCCAGGTGTCCACGATGTCGATGCCTGGCGTGTTGCCGGGAACGATGAAGGTGCCGACCCGCGGTTGGGGCTCGTCGGTGCCTGCCCAGACGAGGAAGTAGCGCAGTCCCTCAGATCCGGTCACAAAGCGCTTTGCACCCGAGATCAACCAACCCGAAGCGGTGCGGCGCGCGGTCGTCGCAGGTAAACCACCACGGGCCGGTGAACCCAGGTCAGGCTCGACCCGCGCGTTGTTCAGGAGCACCGGTCCTTGGGTGGACTCCGCCAGCACGCGGGCGTAGAGATCTTCCGGCCAATGTGGCTGCCGCGCCTGCATCGCGTGGGGGAACAAGGTCATCGACGCGATGAGCGCCGTGGACGGATCCCCCTGCCCCATCGCCTGCAGCGCACGGGCGAGGTCCGCGAAGCCGATCCCGGCGCCCCCGTACCGGCTACCCACCGTCGCGGTCAGCAGGCCCGCCTCGTGCACGGCGGTGATGCCTGCCCACGGGAAGGCCGCGGTGCGGTCGTTCTCCGCTGCGGTGCTCGCGAGCGCCTCGGTGACCTCACCGAGACGCCGGGAGTCGTACGGGACGACCGTGGGGTGGGTCGTGGCAGTCATAGCGGCTCCTTGTCGCGGTGGCGTGAGGTCGGCGTGGGTCGGAACGGGCGCGGAACCCGGGTTCAGCTCGCCGCCACCGGATACTTCGCCAAGGCTGCGGTCAGCGCCGCGTCGAGGTCGTGCGACCAGAACGACGCCACGTCCACCTTGGGCACCGAGCCGAGAGCCGTGAACGCGTCCGCGACCTTCTGTTCCGAGGCGATCGCGGTGTCCGTGACCGGAAGGAACTGGGTCTTGCGCTGCTTTTCCTGCGCGGTGAACTGGGCGAGCGCGGACGCCGCCGTCTGGTGCGTCGCCTCGGCGTAGCCCGCGGCGTACGCGCTCTCCTTCGCCGGATCGCTTCGGATCACGTCGAATGCCTTGTTGAGGCGAGCGAACAGGTCGGCGGCGGCGGCTTTTTCCGCCTCACTCGAAAGCACTGAATTGCTTGCCGCGTAGACGAAGTTGCCCGACAGAATGTCCTCGCCGGACCCGACCGTCTTGCCACCGCCCTGCAAAATCGTGATTACCGAGTTCCCGTAATTGGCGAACGCGGCGATCGACCCGCCGTTGAGAGCGGCGACTCCCGCGTTCGGCTGCAACGGAACCGGGGTGATATCGGTCCACTTTAGACCATTCTGCAGGAGTAATTCGTACAGGAAGTACTGCGCGGTCGTCGCCTGCACGTACCCGACTTTCTTGCCCTTGAGATCCGCGATACTCGCGATGTTCGAGCCTTTCTTGACGTCAACCTCCTGCAGGAGCGTCGACGCCTTCTGGGTCGCGACCGCCTTCCACTTCGGCTTGGTGTTCGCGGCAGCGAATACGGGCGGAATCTCGCTCGCGTTCGCAATGTCCAACGCTCCGGCCTGAAGTGCCTGCAGCTGGAGGTTTCCCCCAGCGAGCACGCTGTACGAAACCTTGTAAGGGGTGTTATCCAGACCGGCCACCTTGAGCGCGAGCCCGGCCGCGTTGACGCCGGTCTGTCCTACTCGAAGCGAGACGCCGGAGAGGTCTGCACCCGGCGCGCTTCCAGACGTCGTGGGAGTGCTGCTGGAGGGCTGCGCCGCAGAGCCCGCGGAGGAACTCCCGCACGCGGCAAGCCCGAGGGCCGCGGCGCATGCGAGGATCGCGAACGTCGAGCGCGATACGAGGCGGTTTCTGGACATGTACGTCACTTTCTGGAGAGGTGGTGGTACCACCCGGCTGAGGGCGGTGTGAGCAGAGCGAATCAGGCCGCGTTGGTCGTGCGCCGAGCAAGTTCCTGTCGTACGAGCGGAAGGACGTAGCGGCCGTAGTCAATGGCGTCGTTGAGCGGATCCCAGCCGCGGATGGACAGCAGCTCACAGCCGATGTCCACGTAGTCGAGCAGCGCCCGGGCAACGGTTTCGTAACTGCCGACGAGCGCGGTCGTGCTACCTGTCGCCCCGGTCGCGGTGACGAGCGGGGTCCACAGCGCACGGTCGTGAAGCTCGCCACGTTCGGCGAGCTCGAGCAGTCGCTGCGAACCGACGTTCTGCGGCGACGTGCCCTGGGCGGTGAAGCGATAGCGGGAGTTCAGGCTCGCTACGTTCTTCTGCACCGTCGCGAGAGTCTGGTGCGCCTTCTCCCACGCCAGCTCGTCGGTAGCGGCGACGATGGGCCGGAACGAGACCCAGATCCTCGGCCGTGGCCGACCCGCCGCGTCGGCGTACTTGTTGACGGCGGCGATCTGTTCGGTCGTTTCCTTGAGCGGTTCGCCCCACAG
>CAXTUZ010000192.1:0-3504 GCA_964247525.1 uncultured bacterium | reverse complement strand
TGCGCGACAGGGTCAAGGCCAAGCAGATCACGGCCCCGGACGAGCTGCTCGCCGGATTCGGACCGCAGGTCCCGGTGCCCGCCGACGCGGTGGACTCCGCCACCACTCCCGATGCCGCGGAGGATCAGCCCACCGCCGCTTGTGTCCCCTACGACCGCGCCGCGCAGGAGAAACGGGCGCTGCGGGCCGAGCGGCAGCTCGCCGCGCTGGGACGGGTCAATCCGCTCGCGCTCGAGGAGTACGAGGCGCTGTCCGAGCGGCACCACTTCCTCGCCTCCCAGCTCGAGGACCTCAAGGCCACCCGCCGGGATCTGCTCGGCATCGTGGGCGACGTCGACGCGCACATCGAGCAGATCTTCGCCGCCGCCTTCGCGGACGTCGCCCGCGAGTTCAGCGAGGTCTTCGCAATCCTCTTCCCCGGAGGCAAGGGACGGCTCGAGCTGACCGAGCCCGACGATGTGATGGCCAGCGGCATCGAGGTGATCGCCAGTCCTGCGGGCAAGAAGGTGTCCCGCCTGTCCTTGCTGTCCGGAGGTGAGCGCTCCCTCGCGGCTATCGCGCTGCTCGTGGCGATCTTCCGTGCCCGCCCGTCCCCGTTCTACGTCCTGGACGAGGTGGAGGCCGCGCTCGACGACACGAACCTCGGACGGCTGCTGCGCTGCCTCGAAGGCCTGCGAGAGCGCAGTCAGCTGATCATCGTCACGCACCAGAAGCGGACCATGGAGATCGCCGACGCGCTGTACGGCGTGAGCATGCGCGGCGACGGGGTGTCGGCGGTCGTCAGCCAGCGGCTACGCGAACCCGCGACCGCGTAACGTCCGACCCGCACGGCCACCTCTGGCACGATCGCACCGCCCGACACCGACGCTCCGGAGGCCTGATGGAACTCGTGCTCGTGATCGTGCTGATCGCCGTGCTTGCGGTGACGGTGCTCGCCGGCCTCGTCGTGGCCCCACTTCGGCGGCGGCGCCGTTCCGTTCGCCCCTCGTCCCCGCTGCCGACCCGCACCGATTCCGAGGTCCTCCCATCCCGCGCTGCTCCGCCCATCCCGCTGGCCGGCGAACGGCCGGTGCTGGACGTCCCCGATCCCACCGCCGGACGCCTGGTCCGGCTGAGAGGCAGGCTTGTCCGGAGCCAGTCGACACTGGGCCGCGGCTTGTTGGCGGCCCTGTCGCGCGAACACCTCGACGACGACGCCTGGGAGGACGTCGGGGACACGCTGCTCGCCGCGGACGTGGGCGTCAGCGCCTCGGGGGAGATTGTCTCGGCCCTGCGCGAACGGGTGCGCGTGCTCGGTGTCCGCACTCCCGATCAGCTCCGGACGCTGCTGCGGGACGAGTTGCTGGCCCAGGTCGGCACCACGATGGACCGCACCGTGCACGCCGCCCCGGTCGGCGGCCATCCGGGGGTCGTGCTCGTCGTCGGCGTCAACGGAACGGGAAAGACGACGACCTGCGGCAAGCTCGCCCGGGTGCTGGTCGCCGACGGCAATAGCGTCCTGCTCGGTGCCGCCGACACGTTCCGTGCCGCCGCGGCCGACCAGTTGCAGACCTGGGGTGAGCGAGTCGGCGCCCGGACCGTACGCGGGCCCGAAGGCGGAGACCCCGCGAGCGTCGCGTTCGACGCTGTCCGCGAGGGAACGAGCACCGGGATCGACACCGTGCTCGTCGACACCGCCGGCCGGCTGCATACGAAGGCCGGTCTGATGGACGAACTCGGCAAGGTCAAGCGGGTTGTCGAGAAGCTGGGACCGGTGTCCGAGACGCTCCTCGTCCTGGACGCGACGACCGGTCAGAACGGCGTCATCCAGGCCCGGGTCTTCACCGAGGCCGTCGAGGTGACCGGAATCGTGCTGACCAAGCTCGACGGCACCGCGAAGGGCGGAATCGTGGTCTCCGTGCAGCGCGAGCTCGGCATCCCGGTGAAGCTCGTCGGGCTGGGTGAGGGCCCGGATGACCTTGCTCCGTTCGACGCCGGCGCGTTCGTCGACGCCTTGCTCGGCTGAGGTGCGCAGGTGTGAGGGTGTTCACCACTCGGAAACAATCGGGACTCGGACGTGAAACACGGCTCGGACAAAGTCCGGTTCGTTTCACTCCTTAGCGGCGTGCGGCACCTCTAGCCGTGCACTCGTCTCGCCCCACTACCGGAGGTGTGGTTGATGCTCGACAGCGGGAATACCGCCTGGCTGCTGACGTCTTCAGCGCTCGTGTTGCTGATGACGCCCGGTCTGGCCTTCTTTTACGGGGGTCTGACCCGTAGCAAGAGCACTCTGAACATGATGATGATGTCGTTCGTCTCGATCGGCATCGTCTCGCTGCTCTGGGTCTGTTACGGCTTCTCCTGGTCGTTCGGCCCGACCGTTCACAGCCTGTTCGGCAACTTCCACTTCGCCGGTCTCCACCACCTGACGACGAATGCAACCGCCGGCACGGCAGATCCTGCCGATGCGTCCGGTAAGACGTTCCTCGGTGCGGTCGGCAACTACGCGACCGGCGTTCCCGACATCGTCTTCGTCGCCTTCCAGCTCATGTTCGCGATGATCACCGTCGCGCTCATCAGTGGCTCGATCGCCGACCGCGCGAAGTTCTCGGCGTGGTGCGTCTTCACCGTGCTCTGGATGACCATCGTGTACTTCCCCGTCGCACACTGGGTCTTCTACTTCGGCACGGCAAAGACCAGCGGCGCCGGGGGAAGTGCGGCGGCGTCGGCCTACCAGTACGGCTCGGGGGGCTGGATCGTCAACAGGTTGGGGGCGTTCGACTTCGCTGGCGGGACGGCGGTGCACATCAACGCCGGTGCCGCCGCCCTCGCGCTCTGCCTCGTCCTCGGCAAGCGCAAGGGCTGGCCAACCACGCCGATGCGCCCGCACAACGTCCCGTCTGTGCTCCTCGGTGCCGGCCTGCTGTGGTTCGGCTGGTTCGGCTTCAACGCCGGCTCGGCGCTCGTCGCGAACGGCATCGCCGGCCAGGTGTTCCTCAACACGCAGGTCGCGACCGCCGTCGGCGGGCTCGCCTGGGCCGCGACGGAATGGGTCAAGGACGGAAAGCCGACGACGGTCGGCTTCGCGTCGGGTGCCATCGCGGGCCTCGTCGCGATCACCCCGTCATGCGGCTCCATGAACATGCTCGGGGCCGTGCTGCTCGGCGTCGCGGTGGGCATCATCTGCGCACTGGCCGTGGGGATGAAGTACAAGCTCGGCTTCGACGACTCGCTCGACGTCGTCGGCGTCCACCTGGTCGGCGGCATCGTCGGCACCCTGTGGGTCGGTCTGTTCGCAACCTCCGACGTCACCGGCGTCTTCGGAGCTGCCCACAAGGGCCTGTTCTACGGCGGGAACGGCCATCAGCTCGGGGTACAGGCGATCGCCGCGGGTGCGGTCTTCGCGTGGTCGTTCACGATCGCGTTCATCCTCGGCAAGCTGATCGACCTGACCATCGGGTTCCGCATTTCGGAGGAGGCCGAGATCGACGGCATCGACAACGCCGAACATGCCGAGAGCGCGTA
>CAXTUZ010000191.1:0-3506 GCA_964247525.1 uncultured bacterium | reverse complement strand
CACCGTACCCCCCGCGCCCGGGACAAGCCCGAGGGCAAGCTCGGGGAGCGCGAGGCGGGTGTCGGGAGCGGCGACGACCCGGCCGGCGAAGGCGGGCAGCTCGCAGCCGGCCCCGAAGCACGCGCCGTGGCCCAGGGCGGTGACCCGGTCGCGGGCGGCGTCGATGAGCATTCCGACGCTGCGGTCGAGACGCACGACGTGCGCTGTCGCGACATCCGGAGCCGAACCGAACTCGTCGAGATCGCCGCCGGCGCTGAACGACGGCCCGAGTCCGGAGATCTCGACGGTGACGTCCGGGTCACCGAGAAGCCCGAGTGCGTCGACGAGCGCGTCCCGGGTCGGTGCGTTGATCGCGTTCCGGCGCTCGGGCCGCGCCAGCACGATCCGGACCAGGTTCTCGGTGCGTGTCACGTCCAACGTGCCGGGTACTTCGGACCGTGGCCGCCCGCGCACCCCCAGCCAGCGGCGGAACTCCGGGCCGCCGAGCAGGGTCGAGTACGCGGCCGATTCGGCGGCCAACCCGTCGACGACGGGGAGTACGGCCGTCTGCCGGAGAAGGCGGCCGAGTATCACCGCGGCCCGGGGCGAGGAACAGATCCGGACGGCGAGTTCGGCGACCACCGAGGCGGGGCGATCCACCGGGACCGCCCACACCGGCACATGCGGACCCGGACTGGTCACGGTGAGCGAGAGCGCTCGGAGCAGCGCGTCCGGAACGCCGGCCGTGTCCGCCTCGAGGCCGATGGCGATGGGGAGGGCCCGACCGATCCGGGTGACTGCCCTGCTTACCTCCGCAGGCGTGAGCGCGCCGGCGGAGGACAGATCGACGACGACGAACGGTCGATGCGGCATCCCGTCGGAGGACACCTCGAGATCGAGCGGGACTCCATCGACTATGTCGGCGAGCGGAATCGGGACGAATCCCGGATCGACCTGGGGCGAGACCACCGGCTGCCTCCCCGCTCGTCCGCGGCACCGTTGGCCCGTACCGTGCCCCCATTCTTGCGTGCCCCGCTCATGGGGCGGCCGGGAAGCTAGAAGCGCGCTGTGGCGTTCGGGCCTTGTACCCGTCACACTGGACGTACTCGAATGCGTCACACTGAACAGTCACCGTGACGGTGACCTGACCCGCGACGCTCGCTTCGCAGCCCGAAGCCCCACTTGAACCCGAACTACCGAGGTGCCCGCCCCTGTGAGTACGACCGCATTGCCGAAGGACCTCCAGATCGACGAGGTCAAAGACCTGATTGCCCGCGGGAAGGAGGCCGGTTTCCTCACGACCGAGGAAATCGCCGGCTCGCTGGGCACCGCGAAGCTCTCTCAGGAACAGATGGAGGCCGTGCTCGGGGCCGTCAACGACGAAGGAATCGAGGTCGTCGACACGTCGCGCGACGCAGAGGAGGACTTCCAGTCCGACGCGCTCGCGCACAAGGAAGACGAACTTGCCGCGCGCAGCGCCGGAACCGGCGACCCCGTCAAGATGTACCTCAAGTCGATCGGCCGGGTGCCACTGCTCACCGCCATCGAAGAGGTCGACCTCTCGAAGAAGGTCGAGGCCGGTCTTTTCGCGGCCGAGAAGGTCGCGACGGAGAAGAAGGTCTCACCCGCGCTCCGCCGCGACCTCGATGTGATCATCCGCGAGGGCGCCGCGGCGAAGGACAAGCTCGTCGAGGCCAACCTGCGCCTCGTCGTCTCCATCGCCAAGCGTTACGTCGGCCGCGGCATGCTGTTCCTCGACGTGATCCAGGAAGGCAACCTGGGTCTCATCCGGGCGGTGGAGAAGTTCGACTACACCAAGGGTTACAAGTTCTCCACCTACGCGACCTGGTGGATCCGCCAGGCCATCACCCGCGCGATAGCCGACCAGGCGCGCACGATTCGTATCCCCGTGCACATGGTCGAGACGATCAACAAGGTCGTCCGGGTCCAGCGGCAGCTCCTGCAGGATCTCGGCCGCGAACCGACGATGGAGGAGATCGGTAAGGAGGTCGACCTGCCGCCGGAGAAGGTCGAGGAGGTTCTGAAGATCGCACAGGACCCGGTGTCGCTCGAGACCCCGATCGGCGAGGAGGGCGACAGCCACCTCGGTGACTTCATCGAAGACTCCGACGCGGTCGTCCCGGTCGACGCAGCGAGCTTCATCATGATGCAGGAGCAGCTCGAGTCGGTGCTGCATTCGCTGACCGACCGCGAGAAGAAGGTCGTACAGCTGCGCTTCGGCCTGACGGACGGCCACCCACGGACGTTGGAAGAGGTCGGGCGCGAGTTCGGTGTCACTCGCGAGCGGATTCGCCAGATCGAGTCGAAGACACTGTCCAAGCTGAGGCACCCGAGCCGCTCACAGAAGCTCCGCGACTACCTCGAGTAGAACCTGCCACCCGACCGGCCGCGTTTCCGGGACGGTGAGGCGGATACAGGTCGGGCATCACCCGATCGGGCTGCGAAGCCGGCGCACCGAACAGCCGAAGTAGCAGCTAGCCGGAAGACAGCCGGCCCTGTACCCGGAGGACCCTTTGAGCGGCTCGCGGCGCCGGACTCGTTCGTCTTCGGGTCGCGGCGTTCCCCGGCCGACGGAACCCAGCGAGCTCGCGATGGATCTGTTGGCGGCTCACATCCCTCTGACCTTGCTGCTCGACCTCGCGGAGAACTTCGGTCCACCCTCTCAAGAGATCCTCCAGAGCGAGGCGGCCACATCCGACCCCGCGGACACGTCGAGAACCCCGGCTCCGGTCTCGGACGACGAGAGCCTCCCGAAGACCCCGTGGCCGCGTACCGGCAGTCACGACTCCGCAGGTGCTCCGGATCTTCGGAAGGAGGCCGACTCGGCCGTTCGCCCTAGTTCGGCTGGGTCACCGGCGGATGCTCCTATCGAGGCATAGCGACCCCCACCACGCGATCCGACACTGAGGTGTGACCTCCGATCGCCGGATGCAGGCCGGATCCGGGCAGCGTGGCGCGCCGGTAGGCGCGCTCGAACTCGCCGACGACGCGGAGCTCGAAGAGATCGAGCTGCTCGCCGAGTTGATGATCTTGGCGAACCGAGCCGGTCCGTCCGCCGCCGTACGTGAGATCGACCACGCGCTCGGGCTTACCCGAGCCGATCTGCCGTAGCGACCGGGCAGGCGCCCGCGGAGTTTGTCCTGGTTCGCTTCGGCGTTGCGCGTTGCATGCGAGCGTGCGCGCGACAATCCTGGTGCGAGCGTGACCCGCGACAACGCAGACAAGAGCTAGGGGACCCATGGTTGATCCTCCTGCCCCACCCTCAGGTAGTCGTCCATCGAGGCGGCTGCCGAGTGCGCGACCATCCGGACTCTTGATGCCAATTCTCGGCACGGTCGTGCTTCTGGCCGTGGCGGCAGTCGTGCCGTACACCATCGCGCAGGCGACCAACGGTGGTTCGAAGCGCGCGGCTGACCCGATCAGTGCACCCCTGGCTGCGCCCGCGTCGTCCCCTGCCGCCGCGACGGCGACGGCGACCCCGCCGGCTTCGAGCACACCAGCCGCAC
>CAXTUZ010000190.1:0-3506 GCA_964247525.1 uncultured bacterium | reverse complement strand
CGAGAACCGGCCCCGCTGACGCTGCTCGACGACGTTCGTCGCCGACCAGGCGTCGTACGCGGCCTGATCCGCGGGCGTGTGGTCGACGGCCTCGGGCGCGGCCGGGGCGGCGTCGTACCCGTCCCGGCGCGGAGGGAGGAAGGCCTCCGGGTACTGGCTGCGGAAGCCGGCGCTGCACCGCAGCTGCTCGCGCTCCTTGAGCACGAGCTCCCGGAATGCATCCGCGCCGAGCTTGGCCACCAGGAACTTCATCCGCGCGTGTGCCTTGGACTTCCGGGGCATCTCGCGGTCCCAGACCCGGAGCACGGCCTCGGCCGTGACGATGAGATCCTCAGGAACGGTGAACGGCTCCAGCGCGATCGCCTCGTGCGTGGCTGTGCCGAGTCCGCCGCCGCACATGACCCGGTAGCCCTTGGCGCCGTCCACCTCGACGGCGAGCACCCCGATGTCGTGGATCCCGGTCAACGCGCAGTCGATGGCGCAGCCGGAGGCCGCAATCTTGAACTTGCGCGGGAGGTTCTGGGACAGGGGGTTACGCAGGAAGTGCCGTGCGATGGACTCCGCGGCCGCGTTGACGTCGAGCACCTCGACCGGGCAGACGCCCGCGAGGTGGCACGAGGTGACGTTTCGCACGGTGTCGCCGCAGGCTTCGCGGGTCGTTACCCCCGCCTGTGCCATCCGGCGCAGTACCGCGGGGGTGTCCTCGATCCGCACGAAGTGGAACTGGACGTTCTGCCGGGTGGTGAGGTGCCCCCAGCCCCTGCTCCAGGTCTCGGCCACGTCCGCGCAGGCCTCGAGCGCCTCCGCGGACAGGGCGCCGCCGACGATCTTCGTACGGATCATCTGCACGTCGTTGATCTGGCGCTGGCCGTACACGCCGTGCCACAGCCGGTGGCGGCGGAACTCATCGGCGTCGATGAGCCCGCCCAGGTATTCCTGCACGCGCTGTTCGTAGCGGTCGATCTCGGCGAAGTCGGCGAATGTCGGCGCTGCTTCGAGGCCGGGCAGATCTGGGAGGTCGCCGGCGTGATCGGGCAGCGGCTGGTCGCGCCGGGATGCGCCGAACGAGGCGAGGTCGAGCACCGAAGCCATCGTGGAGAACCTTTCTGGCAAGCGAGGATCAGTGGTCATCGTCCCAGATGCGCGACGCTCCGTCGAACACGCGCCGCACGAAGGTCAGACGTGCAGTCCGCACTCGGACTTGTCGGTGCCGGCCCAGCGGCCGGCGCGGGGGTCTTCGCCCGGTGCGACGGCCCGGGTGCAGGGCGCGCAGCCGATGGAAAGGTATCCCTCGCTGACGAGAGGGTTCACCAGGACGCCGTTGTCCCGCATGTAGCGGTCGGCCTGCGCGCCGGTCCAGGTGGCGATCGGGCTGATCTTGAGTAAGTTGCGCGACGCGTCGTAGCCCACGACGGGGGTGTCGGCGCGATCGGCCGTCTCGTCGCGCCGTACGCCGGAGATCCAGGCGTCGTAATCGGTGAGAGCGTGCTGGAGCGGCTCGACCTTGCGCATCCGGCAGCATGCGTCGGGGTCGCGTTCGTAGAGCCGCGGACCGTACGCGGCGTCCTGCTCGGCGACGCTCAGGAGCGGGAGGATGGTGCGTACCTTCGCGCCGCAGGTGCCGGCGACCGCGTCGCGCGTACCGATCGTCTCGGCGAAGTGGTAGCCGGTGTCGATGAAGAGCACCTCGATGCCCGGGACCACCTCGGAGCACAGGTGTGGCAGCAGCGCGTCGCCCATCGAGCTGGTGACTGCGAGCCGTGGGCCGAAGGTCGCATGCGCCCAGGCGATGATCTCCTCCGCACTGGCGTGCTCGAGACGCTCGCTGTGGTACGCCGCGAACTCGACCAGCGCCGCGGGGCTCGCGACCGCGGGGTCGATGGTCGGGTGATCCACAGCAGTGAGGGTACGGGGCACGCGAGGTGAACACCGCGGATCGGGCGATTCCTTCCCGCCGTACACACGCCGTCCACACCACTCGGAGACGCAGATGCCCGGATATCCCGCTCCACCCGTGACCGAGAACCACGTCGAACCAGCGCCTCGCCGGATCCGCGCCTGCGTTGACGCCGGGGCGGATGGGAGTGGCGCCCACCAGGTTTTCGACACCAGTCGCGCCCTTTACATGTGGGAGTGGCCGCCCTACCCGCAGTACGTCATCCCCCGCGTCGACGTGGACGAGGACTGCCTGGTCGGCGAAGGACCCGGCGAGTCGACGTCACGAGGCCCGGTGGAGTCCTTCGCCCTCCGCGTTGGCAGGGAGCTGCGACATGGTGCGGCGATCGCGTACACGGACTCGCCCATCCCGGGGCTGACGGGGATGGTGCGCTTTCGGTGGGACGCCCTGGACCACTGGTACGAGGAAGACGAGGAGATCTTCGTCCACCCCCGCAATCCGTACGCGCGCGTCGACGCGTTGAGGTCGAACAGGCGCATCCGGGTCGAACGGGACGGTGTCGTGCTGGCCGAGGCGCCGAGCGGTGTGCTGGTCTTCGAAACCGGTTTGCCGACGCGCTACTACCTCGAGCGAACCTCGGTGCGGTTCGAGCACCTCATACCCAGCGCGACCCGGACGAGCTGTCCGTACAAGGGGAACACGAGCGGCTACTGGTCGGCGCGGGCCGCATCCCAGATGGCGGAGGACGCGAAGGACATCGCATGGGCGTACGACTTCCCCACCAGGCAGCTCCAGCCCGTCGCGGGCCTGGTCGCCTTCTACAACGACAAGGTCGACATCTTTGTCGACGGTGAAAAGGTCGACATCTACGTCGACGGCGAGAGGCGCGAGGCCTAGCCGTCGGGGTGCTCGTTTGGGCGGAACTACCCATCCTCAAGGGTGTCGCCCCGTGGCGAAAGCTCACCTGCAGGGGGATACCGCCGACCACTCGACGGTGAGTTCGCCACAACGCCAGCGGCGCGGGCGGTCGAGAACAGGCCAGCCGGCGGCACGCAATACACCTGCGGCCTGTGACCAGCGCTGCCGCGGTCCGAACGCGGCGTATGGCGCGGCGCGCGCCCAGGCGTCATCCGCAGCTCGAAGCAGATCGTGGATGCGCTCACCGCGAACGTTGCGATGGATGAGCGCCTTCGGGAGCCGCGCGGCGAGGTCGCCGGGGGTGCCCAACGCTCGTAGATCGGCCGCGAACGTCAGCGTCCGAGGCCCGGTGTTGTCGAGAGTCACCCACGAGCCGAGCCGCCCTGTTTCGTCGCAGGTTCCTTCGACAATCAGCCCGCCCGGTGCGAGCGCGGCGCGCATGGCTGCCCAGCTCTCCGCAACGCTTCCCTCGTCGTACTGGCGCAGGACGTTCATGGCCCGGACGAGCACCGGCTTGAGCGGGAGCAGCTCAAAGCCGCCGAACCGGAATTCGAGCGAGTCACCCGTTGCGTGCTGCGCCGCCGCCACGCGCTCACGGTCGATCTCAATGCCGACGACACGGACGCCCGGGCGGACCGCTCGCAACGCCGCCGCGAACTCGATCGTCGTCTGCGGGCTGTGGCCGTACCCG
>CAXTUZ010000189.1:0-3531 GCA_964247525.1 uncultured bacterium | reverse complement strand
CCGCGGCCGCCGCGTCGGGGCCGCGGTCGGACTTGGCCAGCGCCCGGATCTCGTCCTCGACCTGCGCGAGCGCATCAAGCACCGGCGCGAGATCCACCGGCTCCGGCACGCGAGGCTCCGGCCGGGCCTGCAAGGCGGCGAGCACCTGGTGCGCGCGCGCGAACCCGGCGTCGGCGCTCGCGACGACCTGGTCCTGTACGTACTCGAAGGCACCGGCGATGTCGGCCCGCATCGAGTTGAGCTCCTCGACGATCAACGGGACGACGGTGTCCGCCGTCCGGTCGGCCGCTGCCCCCGTCGAACGGCTCGCGACCTCGCGTTTGATGTCGTCGAGAAGCGTGCTCGTCTCACCGGCACTCCCGCGGGCGACTGCCTCGACGCGCCCGGAAAGGCCTTCGAGGGCATCTTCGAGCGCCGCGAGACGAGGCTCGATGGCCTGCTCCAGCGCGGCCGGCAGGATCTGCGCTATCGCGCTGGAGATGGTGCTCTCGACCGTCGGCAGCAATTCCCGCTCGGTACGGCCGGCGGGCTCTCCGGGATCGGCCGCGAGGACCGCGATCCGGGCTCGCAAGGCATCGGTCCGGGCTCGGTCCGCGTCGCGCCATGCGTCCTCGGCCGGACCGCTCTCGGCCTTCTCGGTGCGGTCTGCCACCGGTGGTTCCCCCTCGTCTCGCACCCGTCGCGAGGACCTGGAGCCCGGGAGGCGCCGAGGACGGGATGCCATAGCCTCAGGATGTTACGAGCGGAAGCGGGGAAATGCGGGGACCCGGCGCGCCGTACACGGTGGACCGCTCCCGGACCGGCCGGCCGATTCCCGCGGCGATCGCCGCGAGTTCCGCCACCGTCTTGGCCGAGCCGTGCTGTGAGCCCGCCATCCGGCTGATCGTCTCTTCCATCAGGGTGCCGCCCAGATCGTCCGCGCCGCCCCGCAACATCATGCGGGTGCCGTCGACCCCGAGCTTGACCCAGGAGGTCTGGATGTGGTCGATGCGACCGTGCAGCAGGATCCGCGCCATCGCATGCACCGCCCTGTTGTCGCGCATCGTCGGCCCGGGTCTGGCGATGCCCGCGAGGTAGATAGGCGCCGAGGTGTGGATGAACGGCAGCGGCACGAACTCGGTGAAACCGCCTGTCTCGTCCTGAATTCGGGCGAGCTCGCGAAGGTGCGCCAACCAATGATGCGGCGCGTCGACGTGGCCGTACATCATCGTCGCCGACGAACGGAGCCCGGCGCGGTGTGCGGCGGTGATGATCTCGACCCACTGCGCTGCAGGCAGTTTGCCCTTCGTGAGCACCCAGCGGACCTCGTCGTCGAGGATCTCTGCCGCGGTGCCCGGGATGGTGTCGACGCCCGCGGAGCGAAGCGCGGCAAGGAAGTCGGGATAGGCCAGCGCGAGCCGGGTCGCACCGTTCACGATCTCCATCGGGCTGAATGCGTGCAGGTGGATGCCGGGTACGCGTGCCTTGACGGCGCGGGCAAGATCCAGGTACGCCGAGCCGGGTAGATCCGGATCGATGCCGCCCTGCATGCACACCTCACTCGCGCCGAGCAGCCATGCCTCCTCGGCGCGCGTCGCGACCTCGTCGACCGAGAGCGAGTAGGCGTCGGCATCGGACTTGCGCTGGGCGAACGCGCAGAACCGGCAGCCGGTGTAGCAGACGTTGGTGAAGTTGATGTTCCGGTTGACGACGTACGTGACCTCCTCGCCGTTGACCTCGCGCCGCAGGTCATCGGCGAGGCGAGTCACCTGCTCGAGTGCTGGTCCGTCGGCGTTGAGCAGAACCAGCGCGTCACGGTCGGACAGGCCGGCGGGGTCGGCCTCGGCGGCGGTCAGCGCGTGCAGGACATCCGAGCCCAACCGTGGCACCGGCCCGGCGTGCGGGGCGGCCGCGGTGGGCAGCAGCGCTGCCGCGACTGCCGCGATGGAGTCCCAGTCGCCGTAGACATCGGCGAAGTCGGAGCGGTGGTCCTCGCTCCGGCCGGTGGTGTCGACGGTGGCGTGCAGGTCGATCCGGCCGCCGCTCCGTAGCCCGCCGTCGGGCTCCTGCCACGGAAGACCGGTCGCGCAAGCGCCGGCGCGGGCGAGTCCGCGGCCGTCGGACAGGGCCGCAACATGCGGGCGAAGCCGCGGGTCGAGCCACGGCTCGGCAAGGTAGCGGGGGTGCGCCGCGAGCCGTTCGGTAAGGGCGAATCCGGCCCCGGCCGTCCACGCCGCGAGGTCGTCGAGGTGCGGCCACGGGCGTTCGGGGTTCACGTGGTCCGGGGTGAGCGGCGACATCCCGCCCAGATCGTCCACGCCTGCGCGGAGCAGCGCCGCGACATCGGCGGGGTCGACCAGGTTCGGCGGGGCCTGCACCCGCACAGCGGGCCCGAGGACGATTCGCGCCACCGCGACCGCGGCCAGATGCTCCTCACGCCCGGCATCGGCCCGCTCCCGCGCCGCCGTATCCGGCTTGGCGCGGAAGTTCTGCACGATGACCTCTTGGATGTGGCCGTACCGCCGGGCCAGGGCGCGGAGCTCGAACAGGCTGTCCGCCAGCTCCTCGCGGGTCTCGCCGATCCCGACGAGCACGCCGGTGGTGAACGGCACGGCGCTGCGGCCGGCGTCCTCGATCGTGCGCAGCCGCACGGCCGGGGCCTTGTCGGGGCTCCCGAAATGCACGGAGCCCGGGGTCTCGTGCAGGCGGCGGCTCGAACTCTCCAGCATCAACCCCATGCTGGGGGCGACCGGCTTCAGTCGCTGAAGATCGGACCACGAGAGCACCCCGGGGTTCAGGTGCGGAAGCAGTCCGGTCTCTTCGAGTACGGCGATCGCCGCGGCGCGCACGTACGCAAGCGTCGAGTCGTACCCGGCGGAGTCGAGCCACCTCCTCGCCACCGGCCAGCGGTCCTCCGGGTTGTCGCCGAGGGTGAACAGCGCTTCCTTGCACCCGAGCGCCGCACCACGACGCGCGATGTCGAGGACCTCGTCCAGGCTGAGATAGGGCGCGCCGAGCGCGTGTGGCGCGGTGGCGAACGTGCAGTAGTGGCAGCGATCCCGGCACAAGCGGGTCAGCGGAATGAAGACCTTCCGGGAGTACGTCACCTCACCTGACCTGCCGAGAGCCTCGAGCCCGGCATCGCGCACGCGGGCGGCGCTGGCCATGAGATCGAGCAGGTCCTCCCCGCGCGCCGAGAGCAGCGTCGCCGCCTCCGCGGCGTCCAGACCCACCCCGTCGCGCGCACGGCGCAGGACACGGCGCAAGGCGCTGGGAGGGGGCGCGGCAACCATGACGCAACCCTAGGCCGCCGCCCGCGGCGACCTGGGCATGGTTTGCGAGGATGACCCATGCGGATCGTGGCGCTGGCCGGCGGTATCGGGGGCGCACGGTTCCTCCGTGGCCTGCGGGCGGCGGAGCCCGACGCGACGATCACCGTCGTGGTCAACACGGGCGACGACATCACCCTGCACGGGCTGCGGATCTGCCCGGACCTCGACACCGTCATGTACACCCTCGGCGGGGGCATCAGCGCGGAGCGCGGGT
Source organism: uncultured bacterium (assembly GCA_964247525.1). Classification (GTDB taxonomy): domain Bacteria; phylum Actinomycetota; class Actinomycetes; order Mycobacteriales; family CAJCIY01; genus DASYGP01. The sequence goes on along the minus strand of CAXTUZ010000189.1, from coordinate 6 downwards.
GGGGCC
>CAXTUZ010000188.1:468-3544 GCA_964247525.1 uncultured bacterium | reverse complement strand
CGACGACGATGGCCGGGAAGATCGGTTTGCTCCGCCGGGTGATGCAGTCCACGGGCAGCGCCGGAAAGGGCGCGACCGGCGAGTAGAAGCCGGTGTGATCGCCGAACGGGCCTTCGGGCAGCCGCCGCCCCGGGTCGAGCCAGCCTTCGAGGACGAACTGGGAGTTCGCCGGTACCTGGAGCGGAACGGTCAGACAGTTCACCATCTCGATGCGTTCCCGGCGAAGGAAGCCGGCGAACAGGTACTCGTCGATGTCGGCCGGCAGCGGCGCGCTGGCCGCGTAGGTCACCGCCGGGTCCGGCCCGAAGGCGATCGCGACGGGCAGCCGTTCCCCGCGGCGCTCGGCGACCGCATGGTGCGCGTTGGAGTCCTTGTGGATCTGCCAGTGCATCCCGACGGTGTTCCGGTCGTGGCGTTGCAGCCGGTACATCCCGAGGTTGCGTTCCCCGGTCTCCGGGTGCTTCGTGTGCGTGAGCCCCAGATTCATGAACGCGCCGCCGTCCTGCGGCCATGCGGTGACGGCGGGCAGGGCGAACAGGTCCACGTCCTCGCCGCGGACCACGACCTGCTGGCACGGCGCCGATCTGACCCGTTTCGGCGGCGCGTTGCGCAGGTCGCCGAGTTTGCCGAGCGCCTCCCGGATGCCGCTCACGCCGTGCGGCAACGTCGGCGTCAGCAGAGCCGCGATCCGCTCGCCGTGCTCGTCGAGACGGTCCACGCCCAGCGCGAGCGCCATCCGCCGCTCGGTGCCGAACAGGTTCAGCAGCAGCGGGAAGCGGCTGCCGGTCGGCTTCTCGAACAGGAGTGCCGGGCCGCCCGCGCGCACCACCCGCGTGGTGATCTCGGCAGCTTCGAGATACGGATCGACGGGAGCGGTGATACGCCTCAGCTCACCGGCCTTTTCGAGCCGGGACACGAACGCCTGCAGATCGGCGAACGGCACCTACAGCCCCGCGTACGAATGCAGGCCGGAGATCCAGATGTTCACGCCGTAGAAGTCGAACAGGAAACAGCCGAACCCGAGCAGAGCCAGGTACGCCGCCCGCTTGCCCTTCCACCCGGCCGTAGCACGGGCGTGCAGATATCCGGCGAACACCACCCAGGTGATGAACGACCAGGTCTCCTTCGGATCCCAGTTCCAGTAACGCCCCCACGCCGACTCGGCCCAGATCGCTCCGGCGATGATCGCAAACGTCCAGATCGGGAACGCAAAGGCGGCGAGCCGGTACGACAGCGTGTCGAGGCTCGTGGCCGGCGGCAATGACCGCGCGAAGCGGGTGAGGCGCGGCGTACCGCCCGCGGCGACCAGGGTGTCGCTGTGGTTCCGCGCGAGGAACAGGACGTTCGCCACCGCGGACACCAGGAAGATGCCGGTGGCCGACGTCGCGGCGAAAACGTGAATGACGATCCAGTACGACCGCAGCGCCGGGACGAGCGGACCAGCCGGTACGTAGAGTTCCGTACCGGCGATGCCGAGATACACGACCGCCGCCATCATCACGAAGACCCCGAGTTCGCGTACCTGGTAGCGCGTGAGCACCACCAGGTAGGCGGTCACGGCGATGAGCGCGATCATCGAGGAGAACTCGTACATGTTGCCCCAGGGGGCGCGGTGGGCGGCGAGGCCGCGGCAGACCACCGAAGAGACGTGCAGCGCCCAGCCGAGCACGGTGAGCGCCGCCGCGGATCGGCCGGCGAGCACCACCGAACGTTGGGCTGGCGGATCGGATCCGACGGATCCGGCAGTGGCCGCGATGAGAGGCCGGGCAGAACTCAGAACGGTGCCGTCCCCGAAAACCGGGGCTCCCGCCCCGACGAGCGCGCGCTCGCGGACCGGCGCGATCTCGGCGACGACCGTTCGGCGTCCGGCACGGCTGAACGCGAACGCTCCGGCGTACGCCAGCATCGCGATCGCATAGACGAGGACCGCGGCGAACAAGAGCCGGTCGGACGCGTGCGCGAAGCCGACGTCAACGCCCATCCGCGTCCTCCTGTGCGCCTTCGTCCAGATCGCTGCCCGGCGGGGCCTCGGCGGCGGCTGGGGGGACCGCACCGGCGAGCCGGCCGACCAGGCCCTTGAACTCGCGGGCGAAGTCGTCGGCATCGGTACGGGCAAGCCCGCCGACCTCGATCAATGTACGGCCCGAAGCGCTCGCAGTCGCGCGCAACCACAGGCGGCGGCGGCGGATTCGCAGCGACCCGAGCAGGCCCAGCACGATGAGGACCGCGGCGACGAGGGCGAGACCCTTCGCGGGATCGTCCTTCACCTGCAGGGTGGCGTACTGGGAGTAGCCCTCGACGCTGAGTGTGAAGCCGGCGGTCAGGGGGACCGCCCGCCCGCTTCCCGGGGTGATCACCGAGTCCGCGGCCGGGATGGGGACGGACGTGAGGGCCTGCGTGTCGAGCGAGAAGATCGACGAAGCATTGCCCGCGTTCTGCAAGTCCCCGCTGAAGGCGTCGATCACGGCGCGCGGGAGATTCGGCGCCGGATAGATGGACGTGAGCCCGAGGCTCTCGCTGAACGCGCCGGTCGGGGCGAAGTTGATCAGGGCGGCGAGTTGTAGCGGCTTCGTGTACGGCGTGCCGTCGGCGTTGGTGGTGAACACCTTGCCCGTCTCCGGATCGGTGTAGCTCGCCGGGACCCGGGCCCCGGTGTCGGGCACCTTGACGACGCAACTGCTCAGGTAGTTCGTCAGGTCCTGCGGGATGCAGGCGACGTCGTCCTCGAACTTCGCGACGCCCTTCGCGTCCCGGACGACGACGTGCAGAGCGTAACCGTGCCCGATCAGGTACACCCGCGCGTGACCGAATGTCAGGGGATGGTTCACCCGCAGATCGCGAGAGCGCGTCGCACCGCTGCCGGACGTGGTCGTGACGAACGCGTCAAAGGTCTTAGGTTCACCATTCGGCTGGTAGGTCGCCGAGAAATGATCGAGCTTGACGTCGAAATGCGACAGATCTCCGCCACTCACCAGCGCGCCGGGCTTGAACGCGTCATATCCGGTGGGGGCGTTGACGAAGGTCCTGCCCTGGGTGAGCAGCACCTGCCCCTGGTACCCGAACAACGATCCGATAC
>CAXTUZ010000188.1:0-458 GCA_964247525.1 uncultured bacterium | reverse complement strand
AGCAACAGCGACGCGTGAAACAGGAGGTTTCCGGTCTCGCGGAGATAGCCCTTTTCGGCGCTGACGCTGTTCCCGTCGAGGAAGACCCGAAAACGCTTGCCGCGCAACGCCTTCCGAGCGGACTCGAGCGCGGGTTGCGGGGGCAGCGACGTCTCCCAGGTCGCAGACTGCGGCAACCGGCCCAGCCGCGACGGGGCAGCGGGCGGTTTGCGCAGCAGCGCCCGGCCGTGCAGCCGCAGGCGGGGGATCACGCAACCGGTCAGCGACAGGAAGAGCAATGCGTAGACCGCCGCGAACCAGGGTGCGTGAAAGGTGTCGAAAAGGCCGAGCCGGTCGAAAAGGTGCGCGAGGTCGGGATGCTTGCGGAAATAGAGGGCGACCCGGCTCGGCGAGGTAGAGCGTTGCGGGAGCAGGCTTCCGGGTACGGCGGCGAGCGCGAGCAGCACCAGCAGCAGCAG
>CAXTUZ010000187.1:0-3558 GCA_964247525.1 uncultured bacterium | reverse complement strand
CGTGCTGACCGTGGCGGAGTCGATCGGCGCGATGGAGCACGACTTCGCCATGGCCGTGCAGTACGCGAAGGACCGGACCGCCTTCGGCCGGCCGATCGGCTCGTTCCAGGCGATCAAGCATCTGCTGGCCGATACCAGCCTCGCCCTCGAGATGAGCAAGGCGCTGGCACTCGCCGCGGCCCGCTCAGTGGGCACCCAGCAGGCCGACGCCGCGGAGGTCGCCAGCATGGCGAAGGCCTTCGTGGGGGATTCCGGCATCGAGCTCGCGCAGAACTGTTTTCAGGTGTTCGGCGGGATCGGCCAGACGTGGGAGCACGATCAGCACCTGTTCCTGCGCCGCCTGACCACGGACGCCGCGTTGTACGGCACCGCGGAGTTCCATCGTGAGCGTCTCTGCCAGTTGGCCGGCGTATGAGCGACACGGCGATCGGCGTCGAGGAGTTCCGGGCGGAAGCAAGGGCCTGGCTCGAAGCCAACCTCATCCCGCGCGAGACCGGCGCGGTGTCCTCGCCGTACCCGCGGGCCGCGGAGCCCCGGACGCACGAGAGCATGGTGGCGCAGCGCGCCATCCAGCTCCGGCTGTACGAAGGCGGCTTCGCCGGCATCTCCTTCCCGACGGAGTACGGCGGGCGGGGGCTGACGCTCGCGCACGAACGTGCCTTCAACGAGGAAGCCCGCGACTTCCACACGCCCGACTTCGGGATCATCGGCGGGACCACCCTGATCTGCGCCCGCACGATGCTCGCGCACGCGGCTCCCGAGCTCTTGCACCGCCACATCCCGGCGATCCTGCGAGGGGAAGAACTGTGGGCCCAGTTCTTCTCCGAACCCGATGCCGGTTCCGACCTCGCCAGTGTTCGTACCCGGGCGACCCGGGACGGTGACCGCTGGTTGCTCAACGGGGCGAAGATCTGGAGCAGCGGGGCGCACTACGCGGACTACGGCATGTGCCTCGCCCGGACGAACTGGGACGTGCCCAAGCACCGCGGGCTCACCTGGTTCGCGGTGCCCACCGATGCCGAAGGCCTCACGATCGCGCCGATCGTGCAGATCACCGGGGACGCGGAGTTCTGCCAGGAGTACTTCGACGACCTCGTGCTGTCCCCGGACGACGTCATCGGTGACATCGACCAGGGCTGGCGGGTCGCGCAGACGATGCTCGTGTTCGAACGCGGCGGCGGCGGCGCGAATCTGCCCGTGCCCTCGCTGACGAGCAAGCTCGCGCCCGATCTGGTGAATCTGGCTCGCCGGGTGGGACGCGACAAGGATCCGCTCGCGCGTCAGCTCATCGCTCGCGCTCACATCAACGACTACGCGAGAAGTCAGCTCAGCTCGCGTATCGGTTCCATGATGCGTGCCTCCGGCGGGGGAAATGCCGGCATTGCCGCGTACGGAAAGCTGGCGTCAGGCACCTTTCGCTCGGTTCGGTCGAGGATCACCATGCAGATCGGCGGCCCGCAGACCCTGCTGTGGGAGAGCGACGATCCTGCCGCTCTCGCCCCTGCCTTCGAGTATCTGAACTCGCGGGTCACCGGCATTGCCGGCGGGACCAACGAGATGCAGCGCAGCGGCATCGGGGAGCGGGTTCTCGGGCTTCCGCGCGAGCCGAGTTTCGACTCGGCCAAGCCTTTCAACGAGGTCATCCGGGATTCACACAGCTGGGACGGGCGCGTCGGCTGAGGCTGCCTTGACACAGAGTGACCCAACTGCGACGGTGTTCGACACGGTTATACGCACGAAACGCGCGTGGTGTAGGGCGCAGCGGCCGCGCGTGTCGGGGCTTGTTCACGTCGAGGGAGCGGTGCCTGATGCAGATGGAAGACATGATCCTGGTCAGCACTGACGACCACATCATCGAACCCGCCAACGTCTTCGAAGGACGGATGCCGGCGAAGTACGCGGACGACGCTCCGAAGTTCAAGCAGCTCGCTGACGGTACGGACAAGTGGGAGTTCGCCGGCAAGACGACCGGGCCCGTCGGCATCGGCGCCGTTGCGTCCTGGCCCAAAGAGGAATGGGGCATGGACCCGGTCGGTCACGCCGAGATGCGACCCGGTTGCTACGACATCGACGAGCGCATCCGGGACATGAACGCGAACGGCGTCCTCGGATCCCTCTGCTTCCCGACGATGACCGGGTTCAGCGGCCACTACCTCGCCAACATCACCGACCATGATCTGGCCCGCGCGGCAGTCTCTGCCTACAACGACTGGCACATCGACGAATGGTGCGCGGCGGCGCCCGGCCGTTTCATCCCGCTGGCCATCGCGCCCGTGTTCGACGTCGACGGCATGGTCGCGGAGATCCACCGGGTTGCGAAGAAGGGTTGTACGGCGATCACGCTGCCCGAGGTGCCGTATCTCGTCGACCTTCCGAGCTGGCAGTCGGATTACTGGAACCCGGTCTTCAAGGCTGTCTGCGAAGAAGACATGGTCATCTGCATGCACATCGGAATTGCGATCAACATCATCCCGAACCCCGACGGACTGCAGTGGGACCGCACCATCATCATGGGTGCACAGATGGCTGCCATGACGCTCAACGATCTGCTCACCAATGGTGTGTTCAAGCGGTTCCCCACCCTGAAGGTCGCGCTTTCCGAAGGCGGCATCGGGTGGGTTCCGTTCTACCTCGACCGAGCCGACAAGTCGGTCCTCGAGCAGACGTGGATTCCCTCGGCGATCTCCTCGGACAAGCGCCTCCCGAGCGACGTGTTCTACGACAACGTGCTCGGCTGCTTCATCACCGACAAATCGGCATTGCGTATCCGCGACAGGGTCGGCATCAACTCGATCGCGTGGGAATGCGACTATCCGCACTCCGACTCGACGTGGCCGCAGTCGCCGGAGAAGCTGTGGGATGAGCTGCAATCCGCCGACTGCACCGCCGAGGAGATCGACAAGATCACCTGGCAGAATGCGAGCCGTTTCTTCCGATTCGATCCGTTCGCGTTCCGCAGTCGGGAGGACGCGACCGTCCGAGGCCTTCGCCGGCTCGCACAGGACGTCGACACCACCATCACGAGCAAGGCCGAATATCGAGCCCGGTACGAGCAGCGGCACCCCGAGCTCACTCCCGCCTAGGTTTGGAGCCGAGCACGCATGAAGTCCACCGCGGCAATTCTGTGGGAAGTCAACACTCCCTGGTCAGTCGAAGAAGTCGAGATCGATGCCCCGCATGCCGGCGAGGTTCAGGTCAAATTGGCCTCTTCCGGCCTGTGCCATTCCGATGACCACCTCGTCAAGGGTGACCTTCCCGCCATGCTTCCTATGGTGGGAGGCCACGAAGGCGCGGGCATCGTCACGGCGGTCGGTCCCGAGGTGCGCTGGCTGAAGGAGGGCGACCACGTCGTCCTCGCCTTCGTCCCCGCATGCGGACATTGCCGGTGGTGCTCGACGGGTTTCCCGGAACTGTGCAATTACGGTGGCTCGACGATGACCGGGATTCCGATCACCGACGGCGTCGCCCGCGTGCACGCGCGGGGTCAGGACATTCGGCAACTCGCGTTGCTGGGAACGTTCTCGCCGGAGATCGTGGTTCACGAGGACTCCTGCGTGA
>CAXTUZ010000186.1:0-3577 GCA_964247525.1 uncultured bacterium | reverse complement strand
CTTGTCCGCCTGCGGATGCGGCGCGGCGCTGAGCACGCGCGCGATCGTGAAGCCCGCGAGCTTCGCCGCGGGATCATCGATCCGCTCCACCTCCAGCCCGATGCGGGTGAGCGCGTCGCCGATCTCCGCCCCCCGGCCGGAGCGCTCCCCGCGTGCTCGGGTTGATCGTCGAGGTTCAGCGTCGCCCGATCTTCATCGGCATGGGTCGCGTGACGGCGCTCGACGTGGGGCAAGTCGTGCTGGCATCGGGGACCGTGAGCCTGCGCCGTTACACCCACCGGCCCGGGGAGGTTCTCGTCCTCGGGGACCTCGTCGACCGGCAGGTCTCCATCCCGGCCAGCGGCGTCACCGGCACGCTCGTCGACGCCGCGATGGAGCAGGACCGGTCACGGGACTGGTACGTCACGAAGCTGGCGGTGCGGCAGGGACGCCGGCGCGGGACGCTGCACACGTACGACATCAACGACGTCGACGGGCTGAACGTCTCGACCAGCGAGCAGGGCGTCGCGAACCTGCTCGCCGCGTTCGAGAAGCTCCGGCCGGCCGACCTTGCCGAGGTGTTGCGCGACCTGTCGGCGAAACGCCGGGACGAGGTCGCGGCGGCGCTCGACGACGACGCGCTCGCCGACGTGCTGGAAGAACTGCCGGAGGAGGACCAAGTCTAGATCCTCGCGGGCCTGGAGAGCGAGCGCGCGGCGGACGTGCTCGAAGCGATGGATCCCGACGACGCCGCCGACCTGCTCGGTGAGTTGCCGGCCGAGGAGCAGGAGCGGCTTCTTGCGCTGATGGAGCCGGGCGAGGCGGAGCCGGTACGACGCCTGCTCGTCTATGCGGACGACACCGCCGGCGGGATCATGACCAGCGAGCCCGTCGTACTGCCGCCGGACGCGACCGTCGCCGAGGCGCTCGCACGGATCCGCAACCCGGACCTGACCCCCGCCCTCGCCGCGCAGATCTACGTTGCGAGAGCGCCGTACGACACGCCGACCGGACGCTATCTGGGCACGGTCTTCTTCCAGCGGCTGCTCCGCGAACCGCCCGGCACGCTCATCGGCGGGTGCGTGGACAACGACATCGATCCGATGCCGCCGAGCGCGTCCTTGCGCCGCATCACCCGCCAGCTCGCCGCGTACAACCTCGTCGCCACCGCCGTGGTCGACGAGGCGAACCGGCTGCTCGGTGCGGTGACCGTCGACGACGTGCTCGACCACACGCTGCCCGAGGACTGGCGGGGCCGGGCCGATGACGAGAGCTGAGGAGCGGACGGCTGGTCGCGGACGCCAAGCCCGCCTCGACCAGCCGGTCGAGCCGCGCCGGGTCATGCTGCGGCCCACCTACGACGCCGACGCGTTCGGGCGTCTCTCGGAGCGGATCGCGCGGTTCTTGGGCACGGGACGTTTCCTGGTCTACCAGAGCGCTTTCATCGCCCTGTGGATCATCGGCAACGTCGCGCTGCCCGCCGGTAACCGTTTCGACGGGTACCCGTTCCAGTTCCTGACGCTGATCCTCTCCCTCCAGGCCGCATACGCCGCGCCGCTGATCCTGCTCGCGCAGAACCGCCAGGACGACCGGGACCGGGTGAACCTCGAGCAGGACCGCGGGCTGTCGGGGCAGCAGCTCGCCGACACCGACTTCGTCGCACGGGAGCTTGCCTCGGTGCGGCTCACGCTGGGTGACGTCGTGACCCGCGATTTCCTCCGATCGGAGCTCCGGGCATTGCTGGAGGAGGGGGACGCCGACCGGGACGCCCGGAAGGACAAGAAGAAGCGGACGAAACGATCGGACTACGGATCCCACAGCTCCGCTCAGGCTGAGTCGGATGTCGGATTCGTTCCCGCGGAAGGGTTGAGTTCTTCACCCGATCCGCCGATGCCCACTGGGTGAACCCGCCGCCCGTCGCACCGCCCCGGCGTCGCCGGCTCGGGGAGGTTCTGGTCGAGAAGGGCCTTCTCACCAACGACCAGCTCGAGGAGCTCCTCGCCGCGCAGCTCGATCCCTCCCGTCCGTCCCGGCCCCGCCTGGGCCGGCTGGTCATCGAGCGCGGTCTCGCGACCGAGCGGGAGATGGCCGCGGCGCTCGCGGGAGCTCTCGGCCTGCCGATCACCGATCTTGCCGCGGCACAGATCGACTACGACGTTGCGCGGCTGCTGCCCCGGGTCCAGGCCGAACGCAGCGGCATCGTCATCTTGCGGCGCGATCTCGCCGACCCGCGGGCCCTGCACGTTGCGGTGACCGACCCCACGAACGTGCTTGCCCTCGACGACCTCAAGCTGCGGACCGGCGCCGTAACCCTTCACCTGTCGGTGGCCACCGAGTCGCAACTCTCCGACCAGCTCGCACGTATCTGGGCGCTCAGCGCGGACGCCGGCGAGGTCGACACGCTGCTCGAGTCACTCGACGACGCCGGGCCGACCGCCGCGGACATCGAGGCCGCGGACAGCCAGATCGACGCGGCGCCGGTGGTACGTCTCGTGGACCGGCTGATCACCGACGCTGTCTCCCAGCGCGCCAGCGACGTGCACGTCGAGCCCGGGCACATCGACACGCGCGTCCGGTTCCGTATCGACGGCCTGCTCCGCGACGTCATGACCGTGCCGAAAAGCGCTGCGGCTGCAATGATTTCCCGCATCAAGATCATGGCCGACCTCGACATCGCCGAGCGGCGCCGCCCGCAGGACGGCCGGGCCCGGCTGACCATCGACGGGCGCGATGTCGAGGCACGGGTGGCGACGCTTCCCTCGCTGCACGGGGAGAAGGTCGTGCTCCGCCTCCTCGCCCGCGCGGCGGACGTCGGGTCCGTCGACGACCTGGGATTCAGCCAGATCCAGCGCGAGGCCATCGACACCGCGATGGAAACCCCGCAGGGGCTGATCCTGATCACCGGTCCTACCGGGTCCGGCAAGACGTCCACCCTGTATGCACTCCTGCGCGCGGCGAACCTGCCGGACCGCAACATCGTTACGCTCGAGGACCCGGTCGAAATCGCGATGCCCGGCATCACCCAGGTGCAGACCAACGACCGCGCCGGTCTCACCTTCGCCCGCGGGCTCCGCTCGATCCTGCGGCAGGACCCGGACATGGTCCTCGTCGGTGAGGTCCGGGACACCGAGACCGCCGAGCTTGCCCTGCAGGCCTCGATGACCGGCCACCTCGTGCTCACCACGCTGCACACCAACGATGCCATCGCAGCACTCACGCGTCTGGTCGACATGGGCATCGAGCCCTTCCTGGTCGCGTCCTCCCTCACCCTCGTCGCGGCGCAGCGGCTCGTCCGCAGCCCCTGCTCGCAGTGCGTGCAGGCCTACAGCCCCGATCCACGCACTTTGGCCGGACTCGGACTCACCGAAGCCGACATCCAGGACGCCACCCCGATGCGCGGGACCGGCTGCGGCAACTGCGGCGGAACGGGCTACCGGGGCCGGATCGGGATCTTCGAGGTGCTTCCGGTGACGCCGACGGTCCGGTCCGTTCTCCTGACCGACCCGAGCGAGGCGGCGCTCGGCGCCGCGGCGCGGGCCGCCGGCGTGCGGTCACTGCGAACGTCGGCGATCGACGCCGCCGGCCGCGGTGCCACCAC
>CAXTUZ010000185.1:0-3588 GCA_964247525.1 uncultured bacterium | reverse complement strand
CGGCAGCCGGACGCCGAGATGAGCTGCGCGGCGGCCGGCTCCGGGTCGAGAGAACTGCCGACCCCGACGATGATCCCGTCGGTGACGGCGACCCAGCCGCCGGTGAGTTCGCGCCGCTGCGGGTCGCAGGTCGCAAGGAGCAGCGCATCACGAACGAGGAGATCTGCGAGCGGACCGCTCATCGACGCCCGGGGGCGGGCCCGAAGCGGGCAAGTACCGCGGCCTCGATCGCGCCGACCCCGTAATAGATCACCACGGTGATCACCGTCAGCACGACGACGGCGGACCAAAGCTGGTCGTAGTTGAACCGCTGGACGTCATACAGCATCAGGTAGCCCAGGCCCTTGCCGGTCGCGAGGTACTCCGCGAGCAGCGCACCGACGAGCGCGCCGGGTACGGAGATACGGGCGGACGCGAAGATTGCCGGCAACGCACTCGGGAGCATGACCTTGCGCGTCACGTCCAGCCCGTTCCCCCCGTACGCATGGACGAGGTCCGCCGCCTGCTTCGACGTGGAACGCAGCCCGAAGCTGATCGTCACCAGCGCGGGGAAGAAAACGACGAGCCCCGTGATCACCGTGGTGCCGAGGATGTCGCGGCCGAAGATCAGCGTCAGCAGCGGGATCATGCCGACCAGGGGGACAGAACGCACCACGATGGCCATGGGCATGAGCGCCTGCTCGACCGGCTTGGCGAGGACGAAGAGCACGGCGACGAGGGCACCGATGAGCAACCCCGCGCCGAACCCGATCCCGGCATCGCTCAGGGTGCGCCACAACCCGTGCCAGACCTGTGACGCCGGCTCGTCGGCGGGTCCGCCGGTGGTGAGGTAGTGCCAGACGTCGGAGGGGGTCTTCGCGACGAGCGGATCGATGTCGAAGACCTTCAAGAACGCGATCCAGAGCCCGACGACGACCACTACGGCGAGCAGGCCGGACAGCAACGTGCGTAGCCCCGACATGAGCATCGTCCGGGCCTGCACACCACGCCCGGACAGGCCTTCGCCGAGTGCTCCGTTCAGGCTGAGCGGTGGGGTCGCGAGGTGCGTGCTCGTCATGCGAGGCCTCCCGCGGTGGTACTCGGCGCCCACGGAACCGCGACCTTGGTGACCACGCTGATCGCTCCGTACGACAGACCCGACAGCGCCCCGGCGACCATCGCGATCGCCCAGGTACGCGGGACGTCGACCGCCTGCTCCGAGACGATCATCGCCACGCCGAGCCCGTGGTCGACGCGGCCGAGGAACTCGCCGATGATCGCCCCGAGTACGGCGGCGGGGCCGGCGATCTTCAGCGCCGCGAGGACGGACGGCAACGCACTGACGAGCCGCACCTTCCGCAGCTGCGCCATCCGGCCGCCCCCGTAGGTGGCGACCAGGTCCAGGCTCGTCTGGTCGGAGCTGCGCAGCCCCAGCAAGGCGCCGATGACCGTCGTGAAGAACACCGAGAGTGCGGCGATGATGACGATCGGCGCGTCGCCGTTGAACACCACGGTGAGGATCGGTCCGATCGCCAGAACCGGCAGGCAGTACGAGGCAACCGCGAGTTGCATCGCAACGCGCTCGATCGGCGGAACGAGCATCACGATGAACGCGAGCAGCAGCGCCAGCACGTTGCCGATCACATAGCCGCGCAACGCCTCCCAGCCGGTCTGCTTGATGTGCTGCCAGTAGAACGTCCACCCGTCGTCGTACAGGCTGCGGACCACTGCTGCGGGAGTGGGCACGCTGTGGCTGTTCTTCAGCCAGGTGAGCGCGATCAGCGTCCACACCCCGAGGACGAGCCCGGTGCCGACGACGGCCGTGGCCCAGTGCGGCAGCGTGATCCGCCGCCCGCCCGCGAAGCCGGGCGTCATCACGCTCACGGAGTGAGACCGCCGAAAAGCAGATCCGAGAGCCTGTCGACCAGCGCGTGGAATTCAGGAGTGCGCATCACTTCGGGCGTACGCGGACGCGGCAGGTCGATCCGCACCTCCTCGAGGATGCGTCCGGGCCGGGGCGACATCACCGCGACCACATCGCTGAGGAGGACCGCCTCATGGATCGAGTGGGTCACCAGCAACGTTGTGGTCGCGCGCGCCATCCAGATGCGCTGCAGTTCCAGGTTCAGGCGCTGGCGCGTCATGTCATCGAGCGCCCCGAACGGCTCGTCCAAAAGAAGCACCTTCGGCTCGACGACCAGGGACCGCGCGATCGCCACGCGTTGTTTCATGCCGCCGGAGAGTTGTGCCGGGCGGGCTTTCTCGAAACCTTGCAGCCCCACCAACTCGATCAGATCGCTGACCGCGGTGGGACTCACCGAGACGCCGCTCACTTCCAGCGGGAGCCGGATGTTCGCGGTGACCGAGCGCCACGGCAGCAACGCGCTGTCCTGGAACGCGATCCCCAGGTGATGGTTGCGGCGGGCAGTTTCCGGTGGCTCGCCGTGGATCAGCGCCGATCCGGAGGTCGGGGTGTCAAGTCCGGCCAGAATGCGTAAAACGGTGGACTTTCCACAGCCGGAGGGACCAAGGAGGGCGAGGAACTCACCCTCCTTGGTCGTCAGGTCGACCCGGTCGATCGCGTTGACCGTCTTACGCCCGAGCTTGAACTCTTTCGCGAGCCCGTGAAGCGCAAGACCCGACCCCCGCTCCGCGAGAGGACCGGCACCCGTGGACGTCACGGCACCGGGGGATGTGGAGACGACGGACACAGGCACTCCTTCGCGGTCACGACACGGCTTTGCGGACCACTAGATCAGGCTCGGGTTCTCCTTGTAGACGTCGCCGAGAACGGACAGATCGAAAAGCTTGTCCGCGGTCAGATCGACGCCGGCAAACTTCAGTGTCGCGATGTTCTCCGCAAGCAGCGCGTCGGTGACGGTGAAGAGGCCGTTCTTCTGGGTCTCGGGCGTGAGAACGAGCTTGTTCTGGTCATTTGCCTCGAGGGTCTGCTCGGCAACGGTGAGGCCGTTGCCCTTGCCGTAGGTGTTCGCCGCGAGGGTCGCACCGAGGGCGGGGTCCGCGATCGCGTCCTTCCAGCCCTTGATCTCGGCGACCAGGAATGCCTTGAGCAGGTCCCGCTTGTTCGCGATCGTGCTCGACTTGGTGATGTACACCTCGGACACGAGCGGGTACTTGAAATCCGCGAGAAGGAACGTCGTAACTTTGAATCCCTTGCTGCGCAGGTCGTTCGGCTCGTTGGTGATGAACGAGAACCAGCCGTCGACCACTCCCTGCGTCAAGGGCAGCGGGTCGAACTGGACCGGCACCTTCTTGATGTTCGCCTTCTCCAGGCCGTTGGCCTTGAGGAAGGCCGCCCATACCGACTCGTTCGCCGCCTGGACGCCGATCTTCTTGCCGATCATGTCCTGCGGGGTGTTGATCGGCGCGCTCGCGTTCGACATGACGGCGAACGGGTTCTTCTGGTAGCCCGCTCCGATGATCTTGATGTCGGCGCCCTTGAGCACCGCGGCTCCGGTGATGTCGGGCGAAGAAACCGCGATCAACGCCTTGCCGGTCTGGATGTCGGCTTCCATCGGCGTCGCGGTCGGGCCACCGGCGATCAGGTTCACCTTGTCGAATCCCGCGGCCTTGTAATAACCCTTCGTG
>CAXTUZ010000184.1:3374-3594 GCA_964247525.1 uncultured bacterium | reverse complement strand
AGACGCTGCCATGCGACTCGGCGCTTAAATCCTCCTCGACCCCTTCAAGTCATCAGCCTTCACCAAAGTCACCGCAAGAATGCAAGGCAAAAATCCCGCGTCAGCTTTTGTATCTCGGAACTGCTGGTGACAACTCAGTTTTTTGGGACTGCCCTGCCCGCACTATCTACTTCGTACCCAAGGACAGTGCTCAGGTACAGCTGTCGCCGCGGCAATTTAG
>CAXTUZ010000184.1:245-3364 GCA_964247525.1 uncultured bacterium | reverse complement strand
CCGGTTGGGAACTGGGCCGGTTGATCGCTGTTCGCAAGTGACTGTCGTGCAGACGGCGTTCGAAGCGCTTCTGCCACAAAGCGTTCGGAGCGTCCGGCAGGTGGTCGAGCAGCTCAGTGGCTTCGTTCGCGACTTTGGGGCCCAGATGTTCGCGACTTTCGGCGCCACTTTGCTGGCACCGCTTGCCGCAATATGTGCGAGAACCGGCGCCACTCGCGGATCATGACCACCCGCTGATGCAACGGTCTCTCAGAATCCTGCTCACGTTGCGTGCAAGCGATCATGAAGCCACTCTGAGCCGTGGATGCGCGGATCTGCCGAGTTGAGGTGCGACACGAGGTCGCACGAAGTGAGTGAGTACGTCGATTGGAGGTCGGGTTTGGTGCCCGAGACGTAGCTCCCGGTCAGTGTCCGAGACCGGTCCCCGCCCTGACGTGCGTGGCGAGCAATTGCCGGGTGCGAAGCTCAGGGAAAAGCCCAAGGGTGCCCATTCCGACTGGGTGTTACAGGTGAGGGGAAGGCCGAAAGGGTGAATATGGTGAACCCTCGTTGATGCCTCGTCACGGCAACTTTCCGGGTCGGATATGTAGTGCCGGAGAGACAAAGAGGCTAGCCGCTGGAAGTCGGCAGACGACGACCGAGGACTCTTCGACGGTCGTGTGGATACCGTCGCCTCCGGGGTTAAGAGGGCACCCGACCCGGCCGTGTCTCACGCGTGTGGAACGTGGAAACCCCGTTACGGTCCGCAGGATTTCCTGTGGTGGGCCGACCGTGAGGAGAGTTGAACTCCGTGACGGGAACAGGACGCCCAAGAAGCGAATGCCGGCGACTGAAAGGTGACAGGAAAACGGCGGCATCTACGACCGGTCCTCCGACCGGCCGTCGTCGTATAACTGGCCGGATACCGGGCCTGGTGCCCGGCTGCGAAAGCAGGCTGACGTGAGGCGGGTGAGCCTTTGACGACAATGCAGCGGAACCACCGGAACCAAAGGACAAGTTAGACGCGATGACGGCTATGGCTTTCGATGTTGCGATGGCGGCCCTCGGAGTGAACGGACCTGAGGGCGACTCTCCACCATGGGACAACGTTGCCTGGCGACGCCACGAGGAGAACGTACGGCGGCTGCGAGGCAGGATCTTCAAGGCGACGAAGGACGGTGACTGGCCCCAGGTCAGGAACCTGCAGAAACTGATGCTGCGGAGCTGGTCGAACACGCTGGTCAGCGTGCGCCAGGTCGCGCAGCGCAACGCTGGACGCGCGACTGCGGGCATCGACGGGAAGGTCGCGCTGACCTCCCCGGCACGCATGAACCTGGCGGAACAGACACATCGCACCGCACAGTCGTTCATGCCGCTCCCGGTCAAGCGGGTATACATTCCGAAAGCCAATGGGAAACAGCGCCCGCTCGGCATTCCCGTCATCTCGGACCGCGTCCACCAGGCGCGGCACCGTAACGCACTGGAACCCGAATGGGAGGCCCGGTTCGAGCCCAAGAGTTACGGGTTCCGGCCGGGCCGCAGCTGCCAGGACGCGATCCAAGTCATTCACGTGACAGCCTGCGGTGCAGGAGCTAAACGCGTGTGGGTGCTGGACGCGGACCTCACCGCAGCATTCGACAAAATTGACCACGACCGACTACTCGCCACGATCGGGGATTTTCCCGGCCGGATGAAAATCCGAGACTGGTTGAAATCGGGCGTGTTCGAGGCGGGCAAGGGATTCGCCCCTACTGATGCGGGAACTCCGCAGGGTGGGGTCATCAGTCCCTTGCTGTTGAATATTGCGTTGCATGGGCTGGAAGAGGCGGCAGGAGTCCGCCACGAACGCAGCGATCCGCAGCGAACAAGACGTGGCTCCCCTTCGCTGATCAGGTACGCCGATGACATGGTCGCCCTCTGCTACTCCAAGCAGCAGGCCGAAGACGTCAAAACGCGGCTCGCCGCCTGGCTGGCACCCCGGGGACTGACCTTCAACGAGGACAAGACAAGAATTGTCCACCTCGATGACGGGTTCGATTTCCTCGGGTTCACTGCCCGCCGCCGCAACGGCAAGCTCCTGATGAAACCCAGCAAGGCCGCCGTCAAACGAGTCAGGCATCGCCTTTCCGCCGAGTTCCGGGCCCTGCGGGGCACGAACCCGGCGACGGTCCTCGCGAAGATCAATCCGATCGTGCGGGGATGGGCGAACTATTACCGAGGGGCCGCATCGTCCATCGTGTTCGCCGCGCTGGACGTGCACCTGTGGCGGCTGGCCTACAAGTGGGCCTGCCACGGCCATCCCCACAAGCCGAGGCCCTGGATCGTTAACAGGTACTTCGGCCGGTATAACTCGGACAGGCAGGACCGCTGGGTGTTCGGCGACCGCAACAGCGGCGCCTACCTCCCCAAGTTCGCCTGGACGAAGATCGTCCGGCACAGCCTGGTCCGCGGGGACGCGTCTCCGGACGACCCCGCCCAGGCCGGCTACTGGGCCGAACGGCGCAGCAAGAACAGACCGCTGCTCGACCGCAGAACCCTGCACCTGCTCCGCAGGCAGCACGGGTCCTGCCCGATCTGCGGAGAATTACTGCTGCACGCCGACCGCGAGCCACAAAGCCCACGCGAGTGGGAACAGTGGCATCGCACCACCCGCAAGGCGATCACCAGGCAAATCATCGCCATCTACGGGAACGGCCTGCCGGACGAGACCCGACTCGTTCACGCCTCCTGCCTCCGTCGGACCACCAATGGACAGCAGGAACCAGCACGTCTGCACTCCTGAAATCGCCCCAGCGGCTTGCTTGAGCCGTGTGCCGCGACGAGTTGCACGCACGGTTCTGAGGGGGCCCCGACGCAGCAATGCGTCGGGGCTACCCGACTAAGTCCGATCACGCAGACTTGTCGACCTCCATAAAGGTCATCGCGGCGACAGTCCATTTATGCGCGATAATCGAAATATAACGGTGCGCCGCCCGCTCCGAGTGCGCTGATGATCGGTGGCCGCTGATAGGCTGACGGCGGAGGCTGCGATGACCAGTGATCTGCAATGGCATGTGAATGTCGAGGTTACGCCCGCAAATGCCTCGGCATTTCGCGTGAACAACCGGATCGCGGCGCGACTGTCTCGAGCGGTGTGGGTC
>CAXTUZ010000184.1:0-235 GCA_964247525.1 uncultured bacterium | reverse complement strand
GGGGGCTACCCGACTACGCCCCAGCTGCTATCAGCGGAATTGCTTGATGACGTCGAAGTTCACCGACGGCCGATGATGCTATGCAGCCCGGCGGGGAGTGGATGATGGTCGTCATTGAATGAGCCGCCGATCGTGGCCGTCACTCCACGTTCACGCAGAAGCGCCGGCATAAGCGAGGTGTCGATCAGGACGTTGCCGTGGTGCTCGTCCTCGCGACGGTAGCTGCCGTCCACGC
>CAXTUZ010000183.1:0-3595 GCA_964247525.1 uncultured bacterium | reverse complement strand
CGCGCCTCCATGGCGAGCGCCGGGTGGCAGCAGGTGAACAGCAGCCGCAATCGGTCGTCCTCGATCGGCCCGGTGGGCTCGTACGGGGTGGGGTCGTCGTTCATGAGTGCCGCCTGGTGCTTGGCGTCGCGCTGCTTCTCGCGGCGGATCCGGTCGATCGCGCGGTGGCTCGCGGTGGTGGTGAGCCACCCGCCGGGGTTGGAAGGTACGCCGGACTCCGGCCACTTCTGCAGCGCTGCCACCAGCGCCTCGCCCGCCGCCTCCTCGGCAATGTCGATATCACCGAAGCGGCGGACGAGCGAGGCGATCAGGCGGCCGTACTCCTCGCGGAAAACCCGTTCGACGGCCGCGGTTCCCTGCTGCATCAGGATCCGTCGTTCGCCGGGGACGGCTCAGCCGAGCCCGTCGAAGGGACGGACCTCGACCTTGCCCTTGCACGCCTTGGACCCCTCGGCCGCGAGTGTGATCGCCACATCGAGGTCGGGTGCGTCGATGATCCAGAAACCCCCGATGATCTCCTTGGTCTCGAGGTAGGGACCGTCGGTCACGACCGGCGTCTGCCCCTGGCCGTCGACGACGGTCGCGGTCGATGCCGGCGCAAGCCCTCCGGCGAAGACCCAATAGCCCTCGGCCTGAAGCTTGTCGTTGAAGACGCCGGTCGCGGCGAACGCCTCCTCCATCTCCTCCTTGGAGCCGTACTCGCCGAACTCATTTCTCTCGGCGGGACCGTGCACGCTCAACAGGTACTGGGTCATCATGTCTCCTCACGTCCAGGCAGTCCCGATGACCGCCTTCTCCCGTACTACGAACGGGAACGCACCGATACGACAACCTGCCGTAGAAAATTGTCTCAGCGGAGTTGCACCTTGCCCTTGCCCCCAGACGGCCTTGCCCTGAGTGGGAAAATGGGCTTAGACTCCAGTCATGTCTGTCCTCGTCGAAACCGACGCTCGTAGCCGTGTCGTCCTCCCCGGCCACAGCAACGAACGCTTCCTCGTCCACGAAAATGAGGATGGCAGTATGTTGTTGCAGCCCGCCGAGGTTGTCACTGCCGCACAGCGTGAATACGACACCAACCCAGAGTTGCGGGCCGTACTTTCCCGAGCCGCCCTCACCCAGACCGTACGGCGCGCCCGGTCGCGTCGGACGGCGTGACCGGCGCCGACTACTCCGAAGTCGCCGACGATCAACTCGACGCCCTCGAAAAGGGGGACGACGTCGAGCTTTACAACGCGGCACTGGACACCTACGAACTCATATTTCAGGCGACCTCCCTAGCGCGGTCGCTGTCATCGGCGATTACAACGACCGAAGGCATCCGGCTCCGACTCCCCATCGCGGGACACTCTCCCTACAAGGTCTTCTGGTCATCCAACGGCCCGCGCATCGAAGCGGTATTTCCTCACCCTTTGTTCGGGGGCATTACCTTTGGGATTGAAGCCGAAGGATCTCCCGTCGGTCGCTTGCACCCTTGAGGACGGGCGGAGCCCGGTCCGACTGAGCCGGATAGCGTGATCGACGTGACCGACGCCGGCCTGACGCTGCTGGACGACGTCCGGTGGGGCGGAGTCCGTATCCCCGGCGAACGCAGCCACGCCTTGCTTGCCAGTCTTGCCCTTAGAGCGCCGCGCGCCGTCGGGGTACGCGAGCTCATCGAGCAGGTATGGCCTGACGACGAGCCCGAGTACCCCGAAAAAGCCTTGCAGGTACTGGTTTCCCGGACCCGTTCACGTACCTCCGCACAGACGGTGCTGCACGAGGGTTCGGGTTATCGCCTCGGCCTGGGCGAGGACCAGGTCGACGCCCTTCGCCTGCGTCGGCTCGTACTCTTCGCTCGGGCGGCTCGGGAGGCAGGTGACCTGGACGTCGTCCGGCATGCTGCCAGCGACGCCCTCGCCGTACCGATCACGTCCGCTGCCGGCACCGGCCCGCTGGCCGACCTCGTCGCGACGGCATACCGCGACCAGGACCTGGCCCGCCGGCTCCTCGGCGGGGTACTGCTCGCTCGCGGCGACGCCTCAGGCGCACTCTCGCTCCTCGAAATCGCCTCGGCGCAGGATCCGGACGACGAGGAGCTGGTGGCCGAGGTCCTGCGTGCGGAGGCCGAGGTACGCGGGGTTCCGGCGGCGCTAGCGCGCTACGCCGTCCATGCACAGCGCACCCTCGACGAGGTCGGCGCCGAGCCGAGCGAGGCCCTGCGACGTCTGCACCTCGAGTTGCTCGCCCGCGACGCCCCGGTACGGGAAGGGCTGAAGTACGACGCGTCCCCGATGATCGGCCGGGACGACGTGGTGGCCGACCTGCGTTCGCTGCTGAGTGCCGCTCGCGTCGTAAGCCTCGTCGGAGCAGGGGGTCTGGGCAAGACCCGGACGGCGCACCTCGTCGGGCGACTTGCCCAGCAGCCCGTCGTCCACTTCGTGGAACTCGCCGGCGTCAACACCGCGGAAGGGGTGCTTCCCGAGGTGGCCACCGCGCTGGGCGTCCGCGAATCCCCGACCGTCCGCCCGGGACAGCGCGGCACCGACCTGCGCTCTCGGCTCGCCGAGCAGCTTTCCGGGCCGCCGACGCTGCTGATCCTCGACAACTGCGAGCACCTCGTCACCGCGGTAGCCGACCTGGTGGCCTTCCTCATCGCGACGACCGCGGAGACGACTGTGCTCACCACTTCCCGTACCCCGCTGGGCATCGCCGCCGAACACGTGTATCTCCTCCCACAGCTCGACGACGACGAGGCCGTCGAATTGTTCGGGCAGCGGGCACGGTCGGCCCGGGCGGGGGTGCGCCTCGACCCGGTCGAGGTACGCGCGCTCGTCACCCGCCTCGACGGACTCCCGCTCGCGATCGAACTCGCCGCTGCCAAGGTACGGGCGATGTCGGTCGCTGAGATCACCCGGCGTCTGCACGACCGGTTCGCGCTGCTGGCCGGCCGGGACCGTTCGACGCCGGACCGGCACCAGACCCTCGAAGCGGTGATCGACTGGAGCTGGAACCTCCTGTCCGACGACGACCGCGCTGCCCTGCGTGCGCTGGCCGTGTTCCCCGACGGGTTCTCGTTGGACGGCGCGCGGGCGCTACTGGGGCGCGACCCGTTGCTGGCGTTGACCGAACTCGTCGACCAGTCCCTGCTCGTCGTCCGCGAGGACGCATACCTCCGCTACCGCTTCCTCGAAACGGTGCGCGAGTACGGCCTCAAGCAGCTCGCGGCCACCGATGACGGTGCTGCAGTTCGCGCCTCGCTCCGCGACTGGGCCGTCGCAACGGCCCGTGAACTCAGCCCCCGAATTCATGCTCGCGACCAGGTCACGGTCATGCGCGACGTGCGTTCCGAGATCGGCAACCTCAGCGGCATCCTCCGTACCGCGATCGCCGAATCCGACCTTCCGACACTTGTCCCCCTGGTGACCCTTCTCACCCCGTTCTGGACCATCGAGGGAGACCACCTCACCGTGCTCGGGATCGGTCCCGCGGTGGTCGATCTGATCCTCGCGGACAGCGGTGCGGCGGACGTCTCCGACCACGAGTTGCGCGTGGCGCTTGCCCTGCTGACGATGAACGAAGTCATCTTCACCAACCGTGCCCGCGTCGACGCGATCGC
>CAXTUZ010000182.1:3236-3606 GCA_964247525.1 uncultured bacterium | reverse complement strand
GGCGGGACCCGCACAGCCTGGTTACCGGGACGTTCTCATCGGAACGAGACGCTCGCGCGGACCGTCATGCCGCGCTCGGTGTCGTCAGGCGCATCAGGACACTCTCCTGATCGAGTTCGTGCCGGGGGCCGCCCGGTGCGGTGCACTGCATCGTACGAGTCAGCTCAGCGCAACCCGCACGCTCCTTCTTCCCACTCCAGCGAACCGGCGTCGAGCGGCGCCGCGGACCGTAACGCGCGGGCCCACGCTCGCCGCCGCTGCGCCCTCGCCAGGCACGCGGGATCGCGGTGCACGTAGGCACCCCGGCCGGGTATCCGGCGAGCCGGATCGACGGTGAGAACACCGGCGATCACGGCGACGCGGAGCAGTT
>CAXTUZ010000182.1:0-3226 GCA_964247525.1 uncultured bacterium | reverse complement strand
GCGACAGCCCACGCAGGTGCGCTGCGGGGGTTGCGCCATCGACGGCGAGACCTCCTGAGCCTACCGCGCGGACGCCGCGACGGCGTCACTGCGGATGTCGATCTTCTGGCCGGTCAACCGCGCGGCGAGGCGGGCATTCTGGCCCTCCCGTCCGATCGCGAGCGAGAGCTGGTAGTCCGGGACGAGGACCCGGACCTGCCGTGTGAGCGGATCGACGACCTCGGCGGACAGCACCGTCGCCGGGGACAGCGCTCGGGCCACGTAGTCGGCCGGATCCGCGGCCCAGTCGACGATGTCGATCTTCTCGCCACCCAGTTCCGAGACGACGGTACGGACGCGTTGGCCGAGCGGGCCGATGCATGCGCCCCGCGCGTTCACGCCAGCCACGGTGGCCCGGACCGCGATCTTGCTTCGGTGCCCGGCCTCGCGGGCGACTCCCACGATCTCGACGGTCCCGTCACTGACCTCAGGAACCTCGAGGGCGAACAGCGCACGGACCAACTGCGGATGGGAGCGCGAGACCGTCACGTTGGGTCCACGGGCCCCCCGTACGACGGTCGTGACCAGCACTTTGAGTCGAGTGCCGTGCTCGTAGCTCTCACCGGGCACCTGCTCCACCGCAGGCAGCACGGCCTCGATGTTGCCGAGGTCCACGAGCACCGCCCCGGTGTCACTGCGCCGGCCGTGGTGGGCCGAGACGATGCCGCCGACCAGATCACCTTCGCGCCCGGCGTACTCCTGGTGCACCGAGTCGTCGCGGACGTCACGAAGTCGCTGCATCACCACCTGCTTCGCCGTCATCGTCGCGATCCGGCCGAACCCCTCCGGCGTGTCGTCCCATTCGCGCGTCAGCGCACCCTCGTCGTCGAACTCCTGGGCGAACACGACGACCTCGCCGCTCTTACGGTCGACCTGCACGCGGGCGTGTGCGGTCGCGCCCTCGGTGTGCCGATACGCGGTGAGCAGTGCCGATTCGAGCGTGTCGACGACGACATCGAGCGTGACGTCGCGTTCACGCACCAGGCTCTTGAGCACCGCGATGTCGAGCTTCACGTGCCCGCCTCCTGTCGATCGAACTCCAGTTGCACGGTCGCGGTTCCGATGTCCGCGTACTCGACGCGCACCAGGCCGGTCTTCGTGCGCAGATCAGCGCCGTCGGTATCGGCGGACTCCACCCGGCCGGTGACCACGCCACGCGGTCCGCGGATCTCGACGAGCCGACCTATCGCCCGCCGCCAATGCCGGGGCTCGGTGAGCGGACTGTCCGCGCCCCGGCTCGTCACTTCCAACGTGTACGCCGACCGCAGGGGGATGGGCAGCGCGTCCTCGGGAACATCGGACTCGACGCGGTCGAACTCCGCGGAGACCACGCGGCTGGCCTCGGCGACGGCATCGAGGTCCACTCCGCCGTCGCGGTCGACCGCGACGGCGATGACCGAGCGCGGCCCCGCCTTGCGGATCGACACGCCTTCGAGATCGAACCCGGCCGCCGCGAGCGGCCCCGCGAGCAGCGCGGTGAGGATGTCGGCCGATCGGCCCGATGGTGCTTCGGATCCCGGCAAGGTCCGCCTCCTCACCTGTGAAGTTGTGTGTCCATACCGTAACGGTTCGCTGAACGGCCGGAGGCCGTTGGACCCGAAGCCCATCAAAGGCGACCCGGCGGGCAGTTTCGCGTACCGTTGATCCCGTCCAGCGCACTCTGGACCACATTGCCGAGATCGCCGCAGGGTAGGAGTGAACCGTGGGAGAGCTAGCGCCCTGGCACATCATCATCGTCGTCCTGTTGCTGGTCATGCTGTTCGGTGCCAAGCGACTGCCCGGCGCGGCCAAGTCCGTGGGGCAGTCGCTGAAGATCTTCAAGGATGAGACGAAGGGCCTCCGGGGCGACAAGGTCGAGCCGCATGACGCGGTCGCGACACTGCCGGCCGCGCCTGCAGCGGTGCCGGTGCCGGCTCCCGTCGACATCGCGCCCCCCGAGACCGCGCCCGAGCCGCGCCTCGAGTCCGGTGGATTCTCCTATCCCGCTCCTGTACGTGGGCAGGATGTGCCCGAGCATGCCGTCACCGTCCCGCCGGCTTCCCCGGCGAACCCCCCGTCGGCGTAGCTCCGCGACGCACCCTCGCAATTCGCAACCGACGCTGAGAAAGCCCGCCCCGCAGTGACCGTCCTCCGCGGGGACCGGACCGCGTCCCGGCAGCGCGCGTCCGACGGTTCGATGCCCCTGCTGGAGCATCTGACCGAACTCCGCCGCCGACTGGTGGTCTCCGCGCTGGCGTTGCTCGTCGGCATCGTGGTCGCGTACATCTTCTTCCCGCCGATCTTCAGCTGGATCGAGCACCCGTACTGTCACCTCCCCCGCAACAGGCGTCCGGGCGACGGGAGGTGCCAGCAGTACGCGTTCGGCGTGCTGGACCAGTTCAAGGTGCGCCTCAAGGTGTCGCTGTACACAGGAATTCTCGGCTCGTCACCGGTCTGGCTCACGCAACTCTGGGCCTTCATCACCCCAGGTCTGCACCGGCACGAGCGACGGTGGACCGTCGTCTTCGTGGCGAGCAGTCTGGTGTTGTTCGCAGCGGGCGTCGCACTGGCGTACCTCGTGATGGCCAAGGGCTTGGAGTTCCTGCTCGGCGTCGGCGGCAACGGCATCACGACGCTGCTCGGCGTCAACGCCTATCTCTCGTACTTCACCTCGATGGTGCTCGTGTTCGGCCTCGCATTCGAGTTCCCCTTGCTGTTGATGATGCTCAACGCGACGGGCCTGTTGACCAGCGCCCGGATGCTGTCATGGTGGCGGTACTTCGTCCTCGGCATCACCGTGTTCGCGGCGGTGGCCACGCCGACGCAGGACGGATTCACCATGCTCGCCCTCGCGATTCCGCTCGTGGGGCTGTTCTTCCTCTGCATCGGGCTGGCCAGGATCGTCGACGGCAGGCGCGCGCGCCGGCAGGCGGCCGCCGACGCGGAGATTGCCGAGCAGATCGCGCGGATCGACGCGGGCGGCTGAGTCCGGCCCGCGCGCGCCTGAAACACTGCGGCGGTGTGTCCCTCCCGTCGCCTGGTCCTGGGAGGCGGCCTCGTCGCTCCGGTGCTGCTCGCGGGATGCGGCGGCAAGGGCGCGGCGCCGGGGTCGAGGCCACGCTCGGGCGATCCGTCCCCCCCGGCCGGCTCGGCCGCGGCACCGGGCTCGTTGCCGCGAACGGCGTCGCCGGCAACTGGTTGTGGTGGA
>CAXTUZ010000181.1:0-3623 GCA_964247525.1 uncultured bacterium | reverse complement strand
ACCTGCGCCACCTCGGTCGCAGTCGACGCGCTTAGAAGATGATCACAGCGTCGAACGATCATGCGGGCAACTTATGGGGCACAAGATCAATTGCTGTACATTGATAAGAGTTCCTGCTGGTGAGAGCTCCTCCGACTGGACTTGAACCAGTAACCCTGCGACTAGCTTCGGATACTTGTCACCGCCTTGCGTCTTTCCGCAGCTTGTGCCACTACCTGCAGTACTGCCTCGGGACACTTGTCGACGAACTCCTCCGTTCAGCTCTAGCGATTGCTATTAGTTGTGGGAAACTTGTGGGGTGGGACGCCCTGGGCTACACCTCGGGAGCGTGTCAGATGGTCTGTGTAACAAGATCCTCTTGACTGAGGAGTACACACGTGACCGTGACCGAGGACCGCCGCGATGGCCATCCCTTGGGGGCCGAGCTGGCCGATCCTGGCCGTGCGGGGTCGGCCCGCCAGGCAATCACCGAGATGCTCGACGCCGGCCTGCTCGACGAGGTGATGGCCCGCGCCGGCGACGGCGAGCTGGCGCTGACCGGGGAAGGCGGCTTCCTCCCCGAGATGATCAAAGCCGTGCTCGAGCGGGGGCTGGCCGCGGAGCTGACCGGGCACCTGGGCTACGAACGCGGCGACCCGGCCGGGCGGGGCAGCCCGAACTCCCGCAACGGGACCAGCCCGAAGACGCTGGCCACCGAGGTCGGCGCCGTGGGCCTGGACGTGCCCCGCGACCGTGCGGGCAGCTTCGAGCCGAGACTGGTCCCGAAGGGCTCCCGCCGCGCCGGCGGCCTCGACGAGATGATCATCTCGCTCTACGCGGGCGGGATGACCGTGCGCGACATCGGCCACCACCTGGCGCGCACCCTGGGCGTCGAGCTGTCCCACGACACGATCTCGAAGGTCACCGACGCGGTCCTCGACGAGGTCAAGGCCTGGCAGGCGCGCCCGCTGGAGGAGATCTACCCGATCCTCTACCTCGACGCGCTGATCGTGAAGATCCGCGACGGACATACCGTGCGCAACCGCGCCGCGCACATCGCCGTCGGGGTCGACCTCGACGGGATCAAGCACGTCCTGGGGATCTGGGTCCAAGCCAGCGAGGGTGCCAAGTTCTGGGCCGGGGTCTGCGCCGAGCTGCGCAACCGCGGGGTGCGTGACGTGCTCATCGTGTGCTGCGACGGGCTGACCGGGTTCCCCGAGGCCGTCGAGGCCACCTGGCCGCAGACCACCGTGCAGACCTGCACGGTGCACCTGATCCGCGCGGCGATGCGGTTCGTGCCCTACCAGGACCGCAAGCGCGTGGCCGCGGCGTTGCGCCCGATCTACACCGCGCCCACCGTCGAGACCGCCGAGACCGAGCTGCTCGCCTTCGCCGAGTCCGACCTCGGGCGCAAGTACCCGGCGACGGTGTCGACCTGGGAGAACGCATGGGAGCGGTTCATCCCGTTCCTGGCCTTCCCACCCGAGCTCCGGAAGATCATCTACACCACGAACGCGATCGAGTCGCTGAACTTCCAACTCCGGAAGATCATCAAGAACCGAGGGCACTTCCCCACCGACGACGCAGCGATCAAGCTGCTGTGGCTGGCCATCCGCGACATCGAGGACAAACGCACCCGCCAACGCGCGAAGGAGAAAGGCCTACCGGCCAACGACCGCCGCGCACCGGCCAAGCTCGTCGAAGGCGCCGCAGTCCAGGGCTGGCGCGCCGCCCTCGGCGCACTCGCCTTGACCTACCCCGACCGGCTCGGCCCCTACCTGATCTGACAACCCGAGATCGACTTACACAGACAACTTGACAGGCTCCCCGACCGGGCTCTAGAGCGGCGGCCGCACTCTGTTCACTTCTTCACTTTCCGCAGTTCAGAGTGCATACACAGCCGAGTGGGCGCCGGATGAAAAACATCACTCTTCCAGCCCCACCGCACCCCAGACGCCCACTCGTTCCCGGGGCCGGTCACGCCAGGAAAGAGAGCCCCCCGGGCCGAGTCAGGTCAAGCGGTGTGCTCGGTCCGTTCGGCGGCAGCCCCGTTCCAGAGCAGCCGCCCAACACTTTGATCGCCCCGGTGGGCGGCCGATGCCAACGCAAGACGAGGGAACGCCCGCCTGATGATCTTCCGCTGGGTGACCACGTCGCCCAAATCGCGCGCCTGGTCCCACATCGCGACCGCGTCAGCCGACGCCATTGCCACTGTGGCGTCCGGGGTTGCCAGCTCGGCCAGTTCGGCACGTAACCGGTCAATCTCGATCAGGATCGGGGCCATCGCCGCGTCCACCCGCGCCACGCCCCATGACACGGTCTTGCCCGCTAGCTGGGTGGCCTGCTCCTCCCATCCGGCCAACGAGGTCTCCAGCCTCTGACGCTCCGACCCGATCCGCGCAGAGTAGGCAGCCAGCGCGGCGGCATGGCGCGGGTCCCCGAGCCGGGTCCGCACCGCAAGCACCACCGCTCGCTCGGCAACTTGACCGTCGATGCCGTTATGCCCGCACCGCGGCGCCCCGACCCCGTCCCAGGGAGGACACCGATAGCTTTTACGCGGCGAGCCGTCCGGGTAGGTGCCGCGGTTGGACCGCAACCATACGCGCATCGGGTGCCCGCAGTTCCCGCACTCCAACACCCCCGTCAGCAGATGGCGCGCCACTGGCGGGCGACCGGTCTTGCGGGCGTCGAATAAGGCGCACAACCGCTCCCACTCCTCCCGCGACACGATCGGCTCTACATTTGCCAGTGAGCCGACGATCTTACCGTCGAACGCCAACAAGCCCGCGATCGCCGGTCGCCGCAGCGTCCGCGACAGGGTTAGCAGAGTCCAGTCCTTCCCCGACACTGGCAGGCATGCCCGCTCCCCACGGTGACCCCGCTCGTTCAGGTCGAGGACGACCGAGCGGACCGACTCCCCGGCCAACAGCCGCGCAACACACTCGGCGGCGATCTTCCGTTCGGCCTCGATCACGTCTGCCGGTACACGGCGACGGAGATCACCGGTCTCCCAGTCGGGGCCGACGGGCTCCAGTCGGGGCGTTGCCCAAGCCGGCCCCGAACCGTGGGGGCGACCCTTGCGCGCTCGCCGCACGTTGCCTCGTTTCACCCGCTCACTGATCTTGTCCGACTCTGCCGCGGCGGCGACCATCGCCTCCCGAAAGTGCCGACGCCCATCGGCGGTGGTCAGATCATACTCACCCGCCAAGGCCCACACCCGGATTCCCCGCGCGGCCAACTCGACCAGCCGCTCACCCTCCATGATCTTGCGGGAGAACCGGAACAGGTCGTACACCATCACCCCGTCGCTGGCACCGGACTCCAACCGGGCCATGAGTCGGTCCCAGTTCGGGCGCACCACCTTGGGATTCCACGCCGACAAAGAGTTGTCCTTGAACACCTCACCCACCACCGCGCCCCGCGCCGCGATCTTTTCGGTGCACAACTCGACCTGATCATCAACCTGGATCGTTTCGCCGTTGACCGCCCTACTCAACCGGGCGTACACGTCCAACACCGGCGGTCGCGCTGCCGAGGAGGTCGACGGCGACGACCCAGACGACGCGCTCGACATCCCACCAGGACCACCATCCTGCCCCGCACCGCCCAGCCCCGCAGACGGCGGAAGGGGGCGCCGCGCCCGC
>CAXTUZ010000180.1:0-3623 GCA_964247525.1 uncultured bacterium | reverse complement strand
GTGGTGACGGCCGTTGTCCGGGGTGCGGATGGGCCCCGTCCGTCCTGGTGACCGGTGCGGTCGCCAGTGCCGCGGCGGTGGCCGTGGACACGGGCTCGGTCAGGGCGACCGCGGAGGCGGCGTACTCGACGGGCTGACCCTCACCGAGAGGCTCGGTGAGAGGGTCGGCCGTGGCCGTCGCGTCGTCCGCCGCCGAGGTCCGCCCGACCTCGCCGTTCTCGACAGCCACCTGGCGGGTGAGCCAGCGCTGCTTGCGGATGGTGAGCAGTGCGTGGATCTTGATGATCGCCATCGTCCACGAGAAGACGAGGTAGGCGGGGATGAAGAAGAACGACGAGGGGCGCCGGTAGAGATGTGGGAGCAGCTTCGCCGACCGGCTGATCTGCCACCACAGGGCGAGCACGCCCACGAAGATCCAGTTCTGCAGCACGATGGCCCAGATCATGAAGATCGGGCCGAGCAGGACCGTGAACCCGCTGATCGCCTTGTCGACCATCGTGAAGGCGAGGAACGGGTGGCTCCAGACCCACCGGCGCGACAGCGCCCGCAGGTCCGAGCGCCACGTGTTGCGCGCCCAGCGGAGCCGCTGCTTCTGGAACACCCGCGGGCTGTCCGGGAACGTCGACCACACCTGCGCCGTGCGCTGCATGTAGGTCAGGTGCCCGCGCTCGAGGGTGAGCGTGGTGAGGCGCTTGTCGTCGCCCGACAGGCAGGGGACGCCCCAGAACGTCTCGCCCATGAAGTCCTCCTCGATGTCCATCAGCACCGAGCGGCGGTAGACCGCGGTGCGTCCGGACAGGCAGGACACGGCCCTGCCGAGGAAGGTCTGGCTGGCGTTCTCGTCGAAGTAGCGGTGGTCGAGGAA
Source organism: uncultured bacterium (assembly GCA_964247525.1). GTDB lineage: Bacteria > Actinomycetota > Actinomycetes > Mycobacteriales > CAJCIY01 > DASYGP01. Next base: position 2,758 of record CAXTUZ010000180.1, on the reverse strand, counting down.
CATGTCGGTCAGCCGGGAGAGCAGGCCCTTGCTGCCGTACACGCTCTGCCGCGTCCCGACGCCGCCGATGCGCGGGTCGAGGAACGGCTTGCAGACCTCGGCCGCCACGTCCGGCGCCCAGATGGTGTCGGAGTCGACCAGTGCGACCAGCTCGGTCGACGCCGCGTTCCATCCCTTGACCAGGGCGTCCCGCTTGCCGGGGACGTCCGTGATCACGACGGTCACCGGGTACCGGGAGGCGATCTCCTGGCAGACCTTGTCCGAGGCGTCGATCACGAGGATGACCTCCTCGACGCCGTTGGCCAGCCAGGACTGGATCGCGGTCTCGAAGATGACCGGGTCCTCCTGGTACACCGGGACCGCGATGCTGATCGTCGTGCGGAAGTCGTTGACGACGGGCTTGTAGAGAACCGCCGGGATGCGGCGGATCAGCCACATCGACCAGCGGAACAGGCCGAGCACGCCCAGAGGCGTGCCCAGCACGTAGTAGTAGAGGGGTAAGGTCATGCGCGATCGGCGTCCGGAACCTGCTCGGAGGCGGCCTCGACCTCGCGGCTGACGACCTTCTCCATGTGCTCGTTGACGTCCACGACGGCGCGCAGCAGCGGCATGTCGACGCCCACGGAGTCGGCGAAGCCGAGGAAGCCGCAGGTGTCCTTGGGCAGGCAGACGCCGCCGTAGGGCGCGCCGCCGCGGATGCCGTACTGCGGGTTGATCGAGCCCTCGGCCGACTTGGCGACCGTCGCGGCGATCGGGTCGAGGTCCAGCCCGATCTCCTGGGCGACCAGCCACATCTCGTTCCAGAAGCTGATCTTGGCCGCGTTGAAGATGTTGTGCGAGCACTTGACGAACTCGGCCTCGGCCGGGTTCGTGAACGTCCGCAGGTCACCGCCGAACGGCGACAGCAGCGCGCGCAGGCGCTCGACCGTCTGCGGGTCGCGGCTCGCGATGACGGTCATCCACGGGTGGCGGAAGTCCTCGGCGGCCGAGACGGCGCGCAGGAACTCCGGGTTGCTCGCCAGGCCGAAGCCCTCGTTCGCGACCATGCCGGAGTTCTCCTCCAGGACGGTCTTGACCAGGCCCTCGGTGGTGCCGGGCGGAACGGTGGAGCGCACCACCACAGTGTGCCGGGTCGGCGAGGCCTTGAGGGCCTTGCCCACCGACGTGCTGCCGGCGGTGAACGCCCGCAGGTCGTACTCGTAGCCCGCGTGCGGCGTGGGGAGCGTCAGGAAGATGAACGACTCCGGCTCGCTGCTCAGGTCGATCTCGGTGCGCACGTCGTAACCGCGGCTCTCGAGCTCGCGCACGCGCGCAGGAGACACGTCGATGAAGGTGACCTCGTGCCCGGCAGCGAGGAAGCCCTCCCCGGTAGCGGTCCCGACCACGCCCGAACCCACGATGAAGATCCTCGACGACTGCATGGGTGGTTTGTCCCTTCCCCTTCAAAAACGGATGAACCGTGTGAGGTCCTTCGCCAGCTTTTCGGAGGTGTCCGGAGGCCTGTTACGCAGGGGGTCAGTGACGGACGGTGATTGAGCAGTCTGCATCCGTACACGACCTGCAAAGATCTCTGCAGGTCAAGGCCCTACCTGAGGACCAAGCCCCCGAGACTCGTCCACACAGTGCAACGCCCGGTTCAACGCTCAGTTACACCCAATGTGGTACAGATCACAGTAATGGTGGCTGGTATTTCGGCTGTCGATATTTCTCCGGCCCGGGTGACCCGGGCCGCAATTCGTGCCGAAGCGGCCGCTCGTCGCGCCGAAGGCTCCGGTCGGCGCAGCTTCGGGCTGCCGAGGCAACCTCTCACGCTCTCGATGTCGACCATCCCGACGTTACTGCGCTCGGCCTGCGTGACGGCGGATCTATCGGGTGATCGTGCGGTGGCGCCCGTCTCACCAGTTGCCCCGAGATCGATCCTGCGCGTCCCCGCCGCCGGAGGAGCGCAGGTGGGATCGATTGTGATGGCACCGACACCGCGGTGACACCTCGTCGGGGCCCGGCGGCGCCGGAGCGTGGAGCCGCCCGGGTCGGCCAGGGACGGTGACGCCCCTGGCGACCGGTTCGGGCGCGTCCTCCGCGGGATCACCATTGCCAGTTGCGCACGGCCCGCTCCCTTCTGTTCGACGCCATCCGTTCGATCCGGCGGCTTTCCGGTCGTGCCGTTTCCTCACCACTGCCAATTGCGCACGGCGTTCTCCTTGTCCTCGAGGGCGGCGAAAGGGCGTCGCCGACCGCGGTCCGACACGGGCCGCTCACCCGAACAGCCCTGGTGGGCGGGGCGACGTCGGCGATATGACCCTCGCCCGCGGCCGGGTCGGCGTCGTAGAGTGATCACTGCCAGATCCAGTCGCGCATTCGCCGTCACCACCCTCCCCGTGCTGGTCCCTGCGCCGGTGACACAACTGCGCTCACGCGGTTACGATCCGCACCGGGACCAGCCGAGGATGAACGGCCGCGCGGTCGAGAGGTACGGGGGTGCGCAGCTGTCACCGCATAGCCCGTTCCGGATCACTCGGTGGGCGGTATGGACGTTGCCCGCCCGCCTGCTCGGCGCCGTGATCCTCGTCGAGCTGCTCGCGGTGGCCCTGCTCGCCGTCGACGGGTGGCGCGGGGGCGCCGGGCAGTTCGACGGGCACACCGTCGCCGTGGTCGTCGCGCTCGCCGCCGTGGGTGTCCTGCACGCCGAGATCGCCGTGGGGGCCGAGCGCGCCCGCCGGCTGGTCGACTGTGACTTCTTGCCAGCCCTGGGCGTCGG
>CAXTUZ010000179.1:0-3634 GCA_964247525.1 uncultured bacterium | reverse complement strand
GACGTACCCGGCGCGCGGATGTGCTCCTGCATAGACCTCTCGCAGCCGCGCGACCGTGACCAGCGTATAGATCTGTGTCGTCGCGACCGACGCGTGCCCGAGCAACTCCTGCACCGTACGGACGTCAGCGCCGCCGTCGAGAAGATGCGTCGCGAAGGAATGCCGCAGCGTGTGCGGGGAGACCGCGCGCCGGATGCCGGCCTTCTCCGCCGTGGCACGCAGCACGCTCCAGGCGCTCTGGCGCGACAGCCGGGTTCCGCGGGAGTTCAGCAGGAGCGCGGGCGTTCCGCGCCCTCGCTCGGCCAGGACCGGTCGCCCGCGCACGACGTACGCGTCGACCGCCGCCAGCGCGGCGCGCCCGACCGGCACGACCCGTTGCCCGCCGCCCTCGCCCGCGACGCGGACCGCGCCGAGCCGGTCACGTTCGCGCAGCGCGACGTCGAGATCGTCCCGATCGAGCGCGACGGCTTCGGAGATCCGGGCCCCGGTGGCGTACAGCAGCTCCAGCAGTGCCCGATCTCGCAGCCCGAGCGCACTCTGGTCGAGGTCGGCGGCCTCGAGCAACGCCTCGACGTCCGCCAGCTCGAGCGCCTTGGGAAGCCGCCGGCCGGGTGTGGGTGGCCGGACCGCAGTGGAGACGTCCACCGGCAGCAGACCCTCGCGCACGGCGAACCGATGCAACCCCCTGGCGGCGACCATCGTGCGGGCGACGCTCGCGGTTGCCAGCGGCGGACGACCTTCGCTCCCCGTACGCAGGTGGCCCGCGAAGGCCAGCACGTGAACCTCGGCAACGTCGTCGAGGCGTTCGACCCCGCGCTCGGCGAGGAATGCCGCGTACCGGACGAGGTCCCGGCGGTACGCGGCGAGCGAGTTCGCGGCAAGTCCCCGTTCGACCGCCAGGTGGTCGAGGTAGCGCCGGACAATCTGCTCGAAGGGAACGGGGGCGGTCAGGGATCGGCCATGCCGTCGAGCCACGGGGACGACGCCGCGCGGAGCTGGGAACTGCCGTGGGCTCGGACGTGCGCCGCGGCGAGGATCCCGGCACATGCCGTCGCGTTCCGGATGCGCCCGGACAGCACCTGCGCCGCGGCCGCGTCGAGCGGCATGCGAGCGACGTCCAGGTCGGCTTCCTCGTGCACTCCGGCGGGGCGATCGACCTCGGTGAGATCTTCGGCGAGGAACACCCGGATGGCTTCGTTCGACGATCCCGGACTCGTCAGCAGGTCGACGAGCACGTGCCAGACCGCGGCACGTACCCCTGCCTCCTCCTCGAGTTCACGCGCGGCCGCCTCGTGGGCGGATTCCCCCGCGACGTCGAGCAGCCCCGCCGGAAGTTCCCACAGCCGAGCACCGATCGGGTGGCGGTACTGCTCGACCAGGACGATCGAGCCGTCGTCGTCGAGCGCGACGACCGCGACAGCGCCGGGGTGCTCGACGACATCGCGCTCGACCCAGGAGCCGTCCGGCATGCTGACGTCGTCGGTGCGGACCGAGATGACGCGCCCCTCGAAACGCCGCCGTGAGGACCGTACGTCGCGCGCGGTGCCGGTCATGCCCGGCTGAGCTCGGGCAGGTCCACAGGCAGGGCGCCGGTGCGCTGGTTGTTGACGGTGCGGGCCGCGGCGATGAACGCGGCGAAGATCGGATTCGCCTTCGTCGGCCGCGAGGTGAACTCGGGATGGAACTGGGTGCCGAGGTAGAACGGATGCAGCGAACGGTCGAGTTCGGCGATCTCGACCAGCCGCCCGTCGGGAGAGGTGCCGGACAACTGCAGGCCCGCCCGGGCCAGCCGGTCGCGATAACCGTTGGCTACCTCGTAGCGGTGGCGGTGCCGCTCGACGATGTGGCGCGTACCGTACGAGTCGGCGGCGAGCGAGCCGGCGGTCAGCACCGCCGGGTAGTCACCGAGCCGCATCGTGCCCCCCATGTCCTTCTCCCCCGCGATCACCTCGTGCTGGTCGGCCATCGTCGCGATGACGGGATGCGGCGTATCGGGAGCGAATTCCGCCGAGTCCGCGCCGGCGAGCCCGGCGAGGTTCCGGGCCGCCTCGATCACCATGCACTGCAGGCCCAGGCAGATTCCGAGGGTCGGCAGGAGGGCCTCTCGGGCGTGCCGAAGCGCGCCGACCTTCCCCTCGATGCCCCGGATGCCGAAGCCGCCCGGCACGAGAACGCCGTCGACGCCGTCGAGCGCTCGCGCGGCACCGGCGGGGCTTGCACAGGCATCGGAGGTCACCCATCGGATGTCCACCCGTACGTCCTGGTCGAAGCCGCCGGCGCGGAGCGCCTCGGAGACGGAGAGGTACGCGTCAGGCAGGTCGACGTACTTCCCGACGAGGGCGATGACGACCCGCCCCGACGGATTGTGGACCCGCTCGAGCAGCAGGTTCCAGTCGGTCCAGTCGACGTCGCGGAACGGCAACCGCAGACGCCGGACCACGAAGGCGTCCAAGCCCTCGCCGTGAAGCACCTTGGGGATGTCGTAGATCGACGGGGCGTCCGGCGCGGCCACCACCGCCTCCGGATCGACGTCGCACATGAGGCTGAGCTTGCGTTTGAGGCCTTCGGGAAGTGGCCGGTCGGAGCGGCAGACCAAGGCGTCGGGCTGGATACCGATGCTGCGCAATGCCGCCACCGAGTGCTGGGTCGGCTTGGTCTTGAGTTCCCCGGACGGTGCCAGGTACGGAACCAGTGACACGTGCAGGTAGAAGCAGTTGTCGCGGCCGATGAGGTGGCGAAGCTGGCGAGCAGCTTCGAGGAACGGCAGCGACTCGATATCGCCGACCGTCCCGCCGATCTCGGTGATCACGACGTCGACCTCCGGGCCGCCCATCGAGCGGATCCTGTCGACGATCTCGTTGGTGATGTGCGGGATCACCTGGACCGTGTCCCCGAGGTAGTCGCCGCGCCGCTCCTTCGCGATGACCTGGCTGTAGACCTGGCCGGTGGTGACGTTGGCATGTCCTCGTAGCGCCGTGTCCAGGAAGCGCTCGTAGTGCCCGATGTCGAGGTCGGTCTCGGCGCCGTCCTCGGTGACGAACACCTCGCCGTGCTGGAAGGGGTTCATCGTGCCCGGATCGACGTTGAGGTACGGATCCAGCTTCTGCATGGTGACCCGCAGACCGCGGGCTTTGAGCAGGCGGCCGAGGCTGGAGGCTGTCAGGCCCTTGCCCAGCGAGGAGGCGACTCCGCCGGTGACGAAAACATGCCTGGTGACATGAGCCTGCGGCACGCTCTGCTCTTTTCCGTGGGTTCCGCGTCAGGCCCAGTCGGCCCGGCACCACGGGAGTTCACGGTAACACCCCGCTCGCCGTGCGCGACGGCTCGACTCGCTGCGCGGCGGCCCGGGCGAGGAGCTCACCGGCGTGTTCGCGTGCGGACACGCTGTCCGCCATGCCGCCCAGCATCCGGGCGAGCTCGGCGATCCGCTCGTCGTCGCCGAGGACCTCCGTGTCGCCTGCGCGGACCCGGATGTGGCGCTCCGCGTACGCCGCAACCTGCGGGAGGTGCGTCACGACGATCACCTGGTGGACCCGCCCGAGACGTGCGAGCCGGCTGCCCACCTCGAGTGCGGCTGCACCTCCCACCCCAGCGTCCACCTCGTCGAACACCATCGTCGGGACGGGATCGGTGC
>CAXTUZ010000178.1:3490-3708 GCA_964247525.1 uncultured bacterium | reverse complement strand
GGTTAGGACGAAGATCCAGGGCCAAGGCGGCGATGACCAGCAGCTCGTCCGCAAGAGCCCTGGTTCGGGCCACGTACTCGGACACGACGCGCTCGTACTCCGGCACCTCGGCTGGCCAAACGTTGTCGTTGAACCACTCCCGGTCCAGGACGGGGTCCCCGGTTCGCTGGTCGCAAGCATTGGTGTAGGACTCGTTGAGGTCGGGTGGCGTACGGACC
>CAXTUZ010000178.1:0-3480 GCA_964247525.1 uncultured bacterium | reverse complement strand
CACCTCAATGAGCGCGGCGTGCCGCGCGGGGCGAGGCCGCGCAGCGAAACGCCCGATCCCGCTTAGTGAGGCGGCGCCGCCTCGTTGAGGCCGGCAAACACCTGCGGGAAATTGCCGTTCGCCTCCGAGACTGGCGGCGTCCAGCCCCGCGGCAGCCAAGAGTCACCGCCAATTTCGGCGCGATAGCGATACTTGACGTCGGCGGGCAGCGCGAAGAACTTTCGCGCGGCCACCCGCACGTCGTCGCGCAATCCGGGCGCGATCCCGTGATTGATGATCAAGAGGAAGCCGATCTCACGCAACGCCTTATCGACGCCGCGCGCGACGTCTCGACGATCGTCCGCCGAACCATGAAACCAAGGCCAGAGATCAATGACCGGCACTGACGACGTATCCGCGCGGCTGTGGCCAATGACGCTATCGGGACTCTGACTCATAGGACTGCTCCGATGTCTTCGTTCCAGATCCTGGGAGATGAGGCGACGAAATTAGTCATTAGCTCAACGCATGTGGGGTCGTCCAGCACTGTGACGGTGACCCCGGCGTCGGCCAGCCAGCGATGCTGTCCCGCGAAGGTGATCGCTTCTCCGACGACGAGATTGGTGATGCCGAACTGGCGAATAAGCCCGCTGCAGTACCAACACGGCGACAAAGTCGTTGCCATGGTGGTGCCCTGGTAGCTGGCTTGGCGCCCGGCCGCCCTGAAGGCCGACGTCTCGCCGTGGGCCGACGGGTCGTTGTCCTGCACGCCTCGGTTGCGGCCTCGGCCCAAAAGACTTTTGTCGGCGGCGAACAGCGCCGCGCCGATCGGCACGCCGCCCTCGGCCAGGCCAGTACGCGCTTCCTCGATGGCCACGGCCAGCATGCGATCGGCATCTTTAGTGGAGAAGGGGCCCACAAACTCCGCTGTGGTGATCATGATTCAGTGTCGCCGTTGCGCCGTGACACGGGTAGTGACAGATTGTCAGTCAATTGCTCCTGCTATGCGGACAGTCTGTTGCAGAATGGAGAGTGGATGGCGATCACTCTCGGTGAGCTACTGAGCTTCGACGTCCTGCGCGACGCGCAGCCTGAGGTGCTGTGCGGCGGCAATAACCTTGACCGGGACGTGCGGTGGGTGCACTCAAGCGAGATCTATGAGATTGCCCCGCTGCTGTCCGGCGGCGAGTTGCTGTTAACGACAGGCCTCGGCCTGGCAGGAGTCGATGCCGGTGCGCGAAGGCATTACGTGCGCGAACTTGCCAAACACGGGGTGTGCGGGCTTGCGATGGAGGTGGGACGAACCTTCGTCGACGTTCCGTTCGAGCTGGTCGAAGAGGCTCGAAAGCATAACTTTCCACTTATCGCGCTGCGCCAGGTCGTACCGTTCGTGCGGATCACGGAAATGGTCAACACCGTCATCGTCGACTACTCCGGTCATCGGCTGCGCCTCGGCGAGGTGGTCACCCGAGCATTGAACGAGGCGCTGATCGCAGGCGCCGGGGTCGGTAGGCTGCTGACAGTGGCCTCCTCGGTGACCGCTTGCCCGCTGATCCTCGTGTCGGCCGCCGACGCCCTCGTCGCCGCGCAAGGCGTGCCCGATAACCATGCAGCATGGACGTTGGTCGACTCGTCGGTCTCCGAGGCAGCCGTTACGTTGCACGACGAGCGCTGGGGCCGGCTCGTCGCCGGTCCCGGTTCGCACCTGTCGCCCTCCGAACTCGACTTGGCGTTGGAGCGCATCGCCACCGCGGTGGCGCTCGCAGTCCTGCGCACCGCCACTCCACCGAGCCAACGCGATCGTCAGGCAGCCGCGCTCTTGGCCGATCTGCTCGACACCGACGCGCACGACGACGACGATCTCGCCCAGCGAGCCACCATCGCCGGTTTCCATCCGCCGCCCGATCGGTCCTTGGTCGGCGTCGCTATCCGGACGTCGGAACCCGCTGCGGGCAACGCGATCGTCGACGCTGCCTCGCGCATCCTGGGCTCGACTGCCCTGCGCGGGCGGGTCGGTCAGCTCACGCTGGGCGTGCTGGTCGATGGGTCCTCCGCCGCCGATACGCTAAGCAGTACCCGGCAGGCCGTCCTCGAATCGATGCGTCGAGCCGGATCGAGGAACATGACCGTGGCCATAGGCCTGCCGGTCCAATCTGCATCACCTCTGAGCGGGATCGGCAGATCCCTGCGTGAAGCGCGAACCCTTTCGGCGCTTGTAGCCGGCCAGCTAGGCGAACGCACGCCGCCGATCGTCGTGGATGCCCGGTCCCGCCTGCCTGAACTGATGCTCAGCACCCGAACCGACGACCAGCTGCGAGACATCACCGCACGGATGCTCGGCGGGCTCATCACCTGGGACTCCGAACACCGCAGCGATCTGGTACACACGCTCGAGGTCTATGAGCGGTGCGGTGCCAGTGCGACCCGTGCGGCCAAGGCTTTACAGATCGGCCGGCAGGCGATGTATCAGCGCATCGAGCGCATCGAGACGCTCCTCGGGCACTCAATCACCGACCCGCAACTGACCTCCGCGCTTTTGCTGGCCGCCTGCGCCCACCGCATGAGAATCGTCTAGACACGACTGTAAGAGGAGCCCTTGGGTGGCACGTGGCTGGGCCGCATTCTCGCCAGTCGGCAACCGGGCGTCCGGACCTCTCGGACCCGCTCGAAGAAACCGCGCCTGTCCGTGCCTCGACGTGGGTCGCAATCCTGCGATCAGTGCTAATGTAAATGTCGAAAATATACATTAGGAGACCCGATGTTCCTGGACCTCACCCTCTCGATAGCCATGGACGATCCCGTCGTCGGCAAGGCGAGCATGGACCAGAACAGCTTCATGTCCGCCGGGCATGTCGGAACCCATCTCGATTCCTACCTGCAAACCGAGATACCGACAGAGTTCCACTCTCGTCCGGGCAAGGTCGTTGACGCGACGCGGTACGCCGATGCCGGCATCGATGTCGGCATCGACGCGCTGGCCACGCAGACGATCGAGCGAGGCGACTTCGTCATCTTCCGGACCGGCCATCTTGGCAGGACCAGCTACGGCACCCGCGATTACTTCGAGCGTCATCCCCAACTATCCTGGGAGGTCATCGACTTCCTCATCGCCCGCGAGATCAGCTTCATAGGCATCGATGCGGCCGGCGTTCGACGGGGCGACGAGCACGGTGTGGCCGACCGGAGAGCGGAAGATCGCGGGACGTACATCATCGAGAACATCGCGAACGTCGATCAACTCTGGGCCTCGGCGAGTGACCGCTCGTTCAACGTCTTCACCGGGTGGACTGGCCTGAAAGGGTTTAGCGGACTCCAGTGCCGCATCATCGCGGCCATCCCTTCACTCTAGTGGGACGCATGGAGGACGCGCCGCGGGCGACGTCACCCGTCCGGCGCAGCCGCCCGCTCGCCGTACAGATCACGGACCACTTCAGGAAACTGATCGAGACCGGCGAGTGGGCCGTCGCTGCGCGCATCCCCGGCGAACTCGAACGCGCGCAG
>CAXTUZ010000177.1:3252-3712 GCA_964247525.1 uncultured bacterium | reverse complement strand
GGTCACGACTCGACGCTACCCGCCGGGAAGCCGACGCCATCCTCCGCGACCTCGGACCCCGGCAGCAAGACCGGATCGGCCATTACGACGTCTGTGTGGCAGGCGGCGCCACCGTGGTCGCCGCCGGGATCGGTCTGGCCGAGGCGGCCGCCGCGACCGCCTGGATCCTCGCGCGCCGCCCCGCCGACGCCGTCTATTCGATCGGTGTTGCGGGCGGATACGGACTCGCGCTGCGATCCGTGGCGGTGGGAATGTCGGTGACCCGCGCCGACACCGGCATCGAACTCGGCGACGGAACGGTACAGACGACGCGCGAAGCCATCGGGATCGGTGGTTCCACCAGGCTCGTCGCATCCCCTTCGGTCGAGGCCCTCGCAGCGAGGATGCCGGGCGCCGTGCGGGCGCACGTCCTCACCGTCGCGACCGTGACCGGCACGGCGCAACGGGCCGAACGGGTCCT
>CAXTUZ010000177.1:0-3242 GCA_964247525.1 uncultured bacterium | reverse complement strand
GGTCCTGGCACGCGCCCCGTCCGCGGGGCCGGTCGTCGAGGACATGGAGGCATGGGGCGTGCTGACGGCGACCCCGCGGACCGTTCCCTGTTTCGCCGTCAAGGCTGTCAGCAACACCATCGGCCCGCGCGATCGGACGAGATGGGATCTCGACGGAGCGCTGGAAGCGCTGACGCGCAGCGCGTATCAGCTTTTCGGGCAACGGTCCTGAACATGCTGTCGCTGGCTTTCTCCCCCTGTCCGAACGACACGTTCGTGTTCTACGGCTGGGTACACGGGCTGATCGACGATGCGCCCCCGGTGGCCGTGACGTACGACGACATCGACGTGCTGAACAGGCGGGCGGCGCGTGCCGAACCCGACGTGGTCAAGGTGTCGTACGGGGCGCTGCCGTGGCTGCTCGGCGACTACGCGCTGCTGGACGCGGGGAGCGCCCTGGGGTACGGCTGCGGACCGTTGGTGCTCTCGCGGGACGGGACGATGCCTGCGCTACCGACGATCGCGGTCCCCGGCGAACGCACGACGGCGTATCTCCTGCTTCGCCTGTGGGCCTCGCAACGCGGGATCGACCTGAGGATCGAGGTCCGGCCGTTCAACGAGATCATGACCGCCGTCGCGCACGGCGAGGTCGACGCCGGCCTCGTGATCCACGAGTCGCGGTTCACCTATCCCTCCTACGGCCTGGTGCAGGTCGCCGACCTCGGGGACTGGTGGGAGAGCGACACCGGTCTCGCGATTCCGCTCGGCGCGATCCTCGCCCGCCGCGACATCGACGCCGGTGCCGTGAACGCGGCAATCCGCCGCTCGGTCGAACTGGCCTGGCGGGAGCCCACGAGGACCACCGCGTACGTCCGCGCGCACTCGCAGGAGATGGACGAAGACGTCTGCCGGCAGCACATCGGCCTCTATGTGAACTCCTTCACCGCCGACCTGGGCGATGAGGGACATGCTGCCGTACGAGTGCTGCTCGACCGTGCCGCGGCCGCCGGACTCACGCCGCCGACCCTGGTCGGCTGAGAAGCCCACCGACCCTGCTCAGGCCTCGAGTTCCGACGCAACGGCGTGCACGATCTTGGCGACCTGGCGCGCTCGCGCGCGATCGGGATGCTTGCCGCGGCGTAGGTCCCGCTCCACGACGTCAAGAACTTTGACCATGTCCTCGATCATCGAGTGCAACTCGTCGGGTGACTTGCGTTCGTGGGCGGCGGCGGCCTCAGCGAGGCTGGGCGGTGCATCGACGATCCGGACGGACAACGCCTGCTCGCCGCGTCGCCCCGCGGCAACGCCGAATTCGACTCGCGATCCCGCCTTCAGTTCCTCGACACCTTCAGGAAGCGCGCCTTTGGGAACGAACACGTCGCCACCGTCGTCACGGGACAGGAAGCCGAAGCCCTTTTCCTTGTCGAACCACTTGACCTTGCCGGTAGGCACCGCGGACCCGCCATTCTGCTCAGAACACAAGGGCGCCGCTGCACGCGGGCCCGAGTCGAGAAGAATACGCGATCGGGACAAGCCGGGAGCGTTGCGGACTTTCCGGTTGCGCCCGGCGCGGAGGGGAAGAACGCCGAGAACGTGTTACGCAGGCCGTTCGACGTGAGGAGCAGATCCAGATGAGCACCGAAGACTTTCGCACCGACGATGACCGCCAGGGCGCCGAAGCCGGCCGCGCCGCGGACGAAAGCGTCAAGGGACGTGACGGCGGCCCGTTCGATGCCGATGACGCGGCGGCCGCCGAAGGTCTGTCGAGCACACCTGAGCAGGCGGAACATTACGAGGAAATGATCGAAAAAGGCGCCCATCAGGTGGGCGAGGGAGCGCCTGAAGCGTAGGGCGGTCCGCCGAGGCCGTTACGCTCTTGCGTAATGGTGGACAGACCGACGGGCACCCGGACAGCTGGCCGAGCCGCCCCCCGCAGTCTCGCGGACTGGGTGCGAAGCCGGACCGATGACGAACTGTCGCAGCTCCTGCGCGCACGGCCTGACCTGACCGTTCCGGCACCTGCCGACAGCACGACGCTTGCCGCGCGCATCGCGGATCGCTATGGGGTGGCGCGGGCGCTGGACGATCTTGATGCGATATGTCTCGCTGTGCTCGATGCGTTGCTGCTAATGGGTCCGGACGTGACTGAGGGGGAGGTGGCCGCCGCGCTGGGCGTGGACGTCAGCGGGCCGTTGGCCGTGCTGCGAGCCCGCGCTCTGGTGTGGGACACACCGGTGCTTCGCGCTGTCAGCGGCGTCGGGACGGCCATCGAGCGCCCCGGCGGACTCGGGCGGCCACTGGCGGTACTCCTTCGCCGACTCGAGCCGGCGAGCACGCTTCGCCTTCTGCAGGTGCACGGCCTGCCGGGCACGCAGGAGGTCGACGAGAGTGCCGCGCGGCTCGTCCCGGCATTGCATGCCGCGTACGAAAGCCTTGACGCGCAGGAGCACGAGGTGCTCGCGGCAGTGGATGAGGCCGGCGGGCTCGGAGCTGTCAGCCGCGCCTTCGACGTGGCCTCTCGAGACGATCCGTCCCCGGTACGGCGCCTGCTCGCCGCGGGTCTCCTCGTCCCGATCGGCATCGACACGGTGGAACTTCCCCGCGAACTCGGACTGTTGCTCCGCGGGGACCACCCCGTGCCACGGATCGCACCGGATCCGCCGCCGCTCACCGGTGGCGCACCGCCGCGGCCCGATCTCGATGCCGCGGGTGCTCTTGCCGCTGCCGACGTCGTCAGACTCGTCACGCTCGTCCTGGACGGATGGGGCCAGATCCCGCCGGCGGAGCTGAAGTCGGGCGGCCTCGGTCAACGCGATCTCAAAGCCGCCTCTCGCCGACTCGACACCACCGAGGAACACACCGCGCTGGCGATAGAGGTGGCGAGATCGGCAGGACTCATCGGGCGTACCACGGCATTCGACGGCCGGTTTGCCCCGACCGCGGCGTACGACGCGTGGACCAGGCTGGACACCGCGGCCCGGTGGACGGCTCTGGCCACCGGTTGGCTTCGTGCGCCGATCGACGTCGGGCTCGTCGGGGCCAAGGACGAGCGGGGCCGGGTCCGTGCTGCACTGTCGCCGCAGCCCGAATCTCCTGCCGTTCGGGAGCTTCGGGCCCAGGTGCTGACGGTTCTGGCCGGCAGCGCGGTCGGGCTCGCGCCGACGGTCGAGAGCGTGCTCCGGCGCCTGAATTGGCTCCGGCCGCGGCGCAGCCGGCTGTGGAACGACCGCGCCGTCGCCCGCGTCCTGGACCAGAGCGACCAG
>CAXTUZ010000176.1:0-3717 GCA_964247525.1 uncultured bacterium | reverse complement strand
GGCGTAGCCGACGTCGCGGCGGCACCGCCCGCACCCGGCGCGTCCACCCTCAACCTGGCGAATGCGCTCACCGTTTCGCGCGTCGCCCTCGTTCCGGTCGTGCTCGTGCTGCTGTTCCGCAACGGTGGGCACGAGGGTGGTTGGCGAATCGTCGCCTGGTCGGCGTTCGCGGTGGCGAGTGTGACCGACCGCATCGACGGCGAGGTGGCCCGCCGCCGGGGTCAGGTCACCGCTTTCGGCAAGTTGATCGACCCCATCGCCGACAAGGCGCTCGCGGGCGCGTCGCTCCTCGGACTTGCCATCCTCGGTGACCTCCCGACGTGGGTCGTCGTCGTGATACTCACGCGCGAGGTCGCAGTGACCTTGCTGCGGTTCTGGGTGATCCGGCACGGGGTGATCCCGGCAAGCCGCGGCGGGAAGCTCAAGACGCTGCTGCAGGCGTTCGCGATCGGCTGCTACTTGCTGCCTATCGGCGCCGGGCCGCTCGGAACGTTCCGGGCGGTACTGATGACCGCCGCTGTGGTCGTCACTGTCGTGACCGGTGTCGACTACGTCGCCCGCGCCCTGCACCTGCGCCAGCACAGCGAACGGGCCGTCCGGATGCGGGCCCAGCGCCTTCTCGCCGCGCCGCTCAAAGCGCGTGATTAGGGTGATGCTCGTCGCCGTGGGCGACGAGCTGCTCTCCGGGGACCACGTCAACAGCAACGCGGCGATTTTGGGGCAGGAGTTGTCAGCGGCGGGATTCTCGGTCGTCGGGCATGCGGTCGTCGGCGATGACGTACCAGCGATCGCGTTTGCGTTACGGGACGCGGTAACCCGGTCAGATGCGGTCATCGTGTGCGGGGGGCTGGGACCCACCCAGGACGATCTCACCCGGGAGGCCCTTGCGGCCACCGCCGGGGTCCCGCTGGTTCGCGATGCCGCGATCGAATCGGCGCTGCGCGACCGGTTCACGGCGCGGGCGGCGCCGGAGGGCCGGGCGGTTCCGGAGCTGAACTTCCGGCAGGCCGACGTTCCGCAGGGCGCGCTTGCGCTCCCGAACACGGTAGGCACCGCGCCGGGAGTGTTGATCCTCATCGGTGACACCCCCGTGTATGCACTGCCGGGCGTGCCACGGGAGCTGGCAGAGATGTGGCGCGCCGAGGTCCTGCCGGACCTGCGCTCGCGCTTCCCGGTGCGCCCGGCGATCGCACAGCGCACCATCCGTACCGCCGGGCTATGGGAGTCCGCGGTCGCGCAGGCAATGGCGCCCGAGGTCGAGCGGACCGGCGGCAACCCGCGGATCGCCTTCCTCGCGTCGGGTGGGGAGACCCGCGTCGTACTCACGGCGACCGGTGCGGACGATGCGTCCGCACGGGCGTTGCTCGAGCCGAGTGCGCGGTACGCGCTCGACGTCCTCGGGGAGGCGGCGTACGAACAGCCGAGCCTCGAGGCGGAGATCTGCGCGCTGCTGGGGAGAGCCGGGGCGACCGTGGCCTGCGCCGAGTCGTTGACCGCCGGGATGCTCACCGCCCGGCTGGCCAACGTCGCGGGTGCGAGCGCGGTGGTGCGTGGCGGCATCGTGGCGTACGCGACGGACCTGAAGAGCCACCTGCTCGGCGTCTCTCGGCTGCGACTGTTCGACCAGGGCGCGGTCTCGGCCAAAACAGCGGCCGCGATGGCGAGCGGCGTTGCCGAGGAGTGCAAGAGCACCTACGGGGTGGCGCTGACCGGTGTGGCCGGTCCGGCCGAGCAGGAGGGGCAGCCGCCGGGCACCGTCTACGCGGCCGTGTACGGACCGGCGGGGGTGAGCACGAAGCTGTTCACGTTTGCCGGGCAACGGGCACAGATCAGGATTCTGGCGGTGACGTCGGCGCTGGCGATGCTCCGGCTAGCGCTCCTGCAGGACGCGCGCACGAGACGTGGACCCGGGCGGCGCGGGGGCGCGTAGGTGCGCGGGATGCTGTTCGCTCTGCGCGATGTTATGTGTCGCGGGTTCGGCGCACGCAGCGTTTGACGGAGCCGGGGGGTACGGTTTCGGTGCGCCACAGAACACGACGTCCGCTGTGCTCGTGTGGGGCTGTTACCGCTGGTGGGAGGTGATTGGCGTGCTGGTTCGTACCGCGCTCGGCGCGCAGTTGCGCCGGCACCGCGTCGAACAGCGCCGTACCCTGCGCGACATCAGCAGCCGGGCTCGAGTCTCCCTGGGGTATCTCAGCGAGGTCGAGCGGGGCCAGAAGGAGCCGTCCAGCGAACTTCTCGCGTCGATCTGCGGGGCATTGTCCGTGCCCTTGTCGAGGTTGCTCCACGACACCGGCGAGGATCTGGCGCTTCGCGAGCTGCTCGACGCGGAGCTTGTGAACGTCGAACTCGACGATGCTGACTCTGACCGCGGCATCGTGGTCGACGTCGCCGCCTGACGCGCCGGTTCACCGCTGGCAGTTCGGACACCAGTACGACAGTCGCGCCGCTCCGGGCGGCCCCTGGTCGGCCGACCGGATCTTCGTGCCGCAGCGCCGGCACGGCCGGCCCTGCCGTTCGAAGACGTGGTGGGACGCGTTTCGCTGGAGCGCACCGGTTGTGCTCTGTTCCCAGCGATCCCTGTTGGCCAGCAGTAGTCGCCGGCAGAGTTCGACGAGCGCCGAGAGGTCGGGTACCAGGGCGACCGGTGTCCATGGCGAAACACCGCGCAGGAAGAGGGCTTCGGTTCGGTAGAGATTTCCGACGCCCGCGAGGTTGCGTTGATCGAGCAGGGCCATCCCGATCTCGCGGTCGGGCTCGCGCAACAGGTTCTCGACCGCGCGGTCGCGATCCCAATCCGGCCCGAGCACGTCCGGGCCGAGGTGACCGACCACGTCGCTCTCGCGGCTTGTCGGCAGCACCTCGACGACGGGTAGCCGGTAGCCCACGGCCGTCCAGGTGTCGTTGCCGAGCACGAGCCGGATGTGCCAAGCGGGACCGCCGGTCCACCGCTGTCCCGGGCGGAACAGTCGGAAGCTGCCGTCCATCTTGAAGTGGGTATGGATGGTCACGTCGCCCTGCACCCGGGTCAGCAGGTGCTTCCCGCGGGGCACCACATCGAGAACCGACCGCCCGGTGAGGTCGACGGTTGCGAGCCGCGGAACCCGAAAGTCAGTGCGGGACAGCACCTTCCCGACAAGAGCGGTGCGGAGGCGGGCCGCCGCAAGGTAGACGGTGTCGCCTTCAGGCATCGTGACTCACGAACGGTGCACGGGCACGTCGCGTCCGGTCATGTACGAAGACGCAGCCCGCGCGGTGTCGCCTGGAATCCGGCACCGCGCAGCGCTTCCGCGAGCGGCGTGACGGACTCGTGCTTCGCGAGGATGGCCTCACCGTCGGCCCGCACGACCGTGAGTTTCCCGAGATGACCGTCGCGTACGGCAAGGGCCAGCGCATCCACCGCCGGCCCGAGCGTGTCGGGCTCATCGGAGTAGGTGAGCAGGGTCTTCCCGCCTCTCTCGACGTACAGCACCAGATCACCGTCAACGAGGACGACCAGCGCGCCGGCTTTCCGTCCCGGCCGGTGGCTCCCGGCTGCGTCGCGGTCCGGCCATGGCAACGCGCCGCCGTAGGGATTCGCCGGGTCGGTCGCCGCGAGCAGGACCGCGCGGCTCCGAACCGGTGGCAGATCCGGCGGGTGCCAGCTTGCTGGTGCCGGCGAGCTCCACGCGGGTTCGGGTGTCGGTGAGGCAGCGCCGCGCAGCGCGCGGAGCCGAT
>CAXTUZ010000175.1:0-3742 GCA_964247525.1 uncultured bacterium | reverse complement strand
GGGCATTCGTGCGTCACGACCCGCCACTCACCTCAAGCCGAACGGTGGATCGAGGCTTAGTTAGCCTGGCACAGCGCATCACTGCAAGGGAGATTCGGGGTTTAACAACGATCTTGGAAAGTTTCCGCTCGCTTGAGAGGATCTGTTCACGCCCGAGAAGCGTCGGAAGTTCAGCTCGCAGTTCAAAGCTGAGGCCGTACAGATGGTGCTAAACGCGCGTGGCGTACCGCGATCGTGCCTCATCCAGACGAGAGCAAAGGCCACTACGGCTGCACCCGACACCGCCGCGCACCACCACATCACCTCACGCTCTGAAAACGGCAGCGGGCGTGGCTAAAGGCGTCACTCAGGACATTGGAGGCACTGTTGCGTCGTCCCTCACGAGCCAGAACGCTCTCGGGGTTGCGATCGACGCGGCTTTCGCTGCTGCTCAATTCGTCTTCGCTGGCGCGCTCGTTGCGGGAGCCGGTCCTCTTGCAGCAGGTGTGCTTGTCTTCGATCCCAGCCTACTTGTTGGCGGCTTAAGCTACGGCGTCGCGTCATCTAGCAACGAGCCATAATGGTTCTTCCCCGCGGCCTGTTCTTCGGCGGCCTTTTCGTCGCGACGGCCGGCCTCGTTCTTGTCCTTGCTCACCCGAGCGAACTGCTCTTTATTGTCGGGAAGATACTTCTCTACATTGCGTTCGTTATCGGGTGTGTTACCGTTTATGCGACGGTTCGTCAGCGATCCTAGCGTCTACTGAGGCGTATATGCCGAGGACAACCCATCAACAGCGCCGATCTGAGAACTGAATCTCGCGGCAGACGTCCGCAACTGCTTACCCTCGCCGACCATCAGATAGGGGGGAAAATAACTTGTGCACACCCGCTCCGACGTATGTCGGTTCCATCCGCGGCACTCGAGCCAAATGGTCACTAATAGCAACAGCGTTGTCACGAGGTAGGGGTAGGTGAGCGTCGGAGACTCCGATTACAAGCTGGGTGCCCTTCTCTCCGCAATCGGTGCGCTCGTGATGTTGACGTACGTATTCCTTCGCGTGGCTGAGGTTGGAAAAATCGGTCAACCGTCTGATATCGGCGGAGGAGCCATCTTTTTGCTTGGAGCGCTTACAGCTCTGGTTGGAATTTGCAACTTGATCGCCGTGGCAATAAGTCGGCGGCTCTAAGGGCTCCCTTTCTGATGCGCGAAGAGCCGCTGCACCCGCTTTAGAGTTCCCGCGGTGGTGACAGGCAACAAGCACTTCTTCGCGCTGCGGCGGCGACACGGGCCCTTCGGACACAACATTCCGTATGGCACGCCGTCGCTCATACCTTGGGTGACCTCAGGCACTTTTGCGAGCGCGCGCCTTCTTGGCCGGCGCCTTCTTCGCAGTAGCAGAGGCCGTGCCGGCGTCCTCGTCGGGAGGACCGGTACCCGCCCCGCTGTCCGCACCGCTGCCCGCATCGTCACGTTCGGCCCGCAGCTTCTTCGCCGCGTCGACACTCGCCCGTAGCGCGCTCATCAAATCGACGACATCTCCGCCGGAATCCTTCGACGCGGGCGCCGCCGTCACCTCGCGACCCTCGATCTTCGCGTCGATGACCTGCTCAAGCGCCTCACGGTAAGCATCGGTGTACTCGTGCGGATCGAAATCTCCGGAGAGGGAGTCGATCAGCGAGGTCGCCATCGCCAGTTCACGGTCCTTCACTTCGACCTTTTCGTCGAGAAACGAGAAGTCCGGCTCGCGCACCTCGTCGGGCCAGATCATCGTTTCGAGGACGAAGAGCCCCTCGCGGACCCGCAGGGCCGCGAGTTGCTCGCGCTGGCGCAGCGCCACTTTCACCACGGCGACCCGACCCGACTTCTCGAGCGCCTCGCGTAGCAACGCATACGGCTTGAGCGCCTGCTTGCCGTCGGGTTCGAGGTAGTACGTCTTGTCGAAGTAGATCGGGTCCACCTGCTCCAGCGGTACGAAGCGGTCGACCTCGACGGTTCGGTTCGAGGTGAGCGGCAGATCGGCGAGGTCGTCGTCGGTCAGCACCACCGTCTCGCCGCTGGGAAGCTCGAAGCCCTTGGCGATCTCAGCGTACGAAACCTCCTCGCCGTCGGCCACGGCGAACCGCTGATACCGGATCCGGGACCCGTCGCTGGCCCGAACCTGGTGGAAGCCGACGTCCTTGGTCTCGGTCGCCCGATAGAGCTTGATCGGGATCGACACCAGCCCGAAGCTGACCGCGCCCTTCCACACTGCTCGCATGGTCGGATGTTCTACCCCGCAAGCGGGCGTGTCGACCCCGCGACGCGGGAAGATCTGCGGCGTGCCAAGCGCCAAGCAGGTCGTCCAGATCGACGGGCGACCGGTCTCCCTGTCCAACCTCGACAAGCCGCTGTATCCCGACGGGTTCACCAAGGGCGAGGTGCTCGACTATTACGGCCGAATCGCGCCGGTGCTGCTGCCGCATCTGCGCGATCGCCCCGCCACATTCGTACGCTTCCCGAACGGCACCGCAGCACCGTCGTTCTTCACCAAGAACGCGCCGCGCGGCACCCCGGAGTGGGTGCGGACGGTCAACCTTCCGGTACCGGGGTCGACGAAGGATCGCGAGACAATTGACTACGTCCTCATCGACGACCTGTCGACGCTGATCTGGGCGGCGAACCTCGCCGCGCTCGAGTTGCACATACCGCAGTGGCGGGTGGGGCCGCGCGGTGGCGCGAAGCCGCCCGACCTGGTCGTCGTCGATCTCGACCCGGGTCCGCCGGCGACGATCGTGGAGTGCTGCCGGGTCGCGCTGCTGATTCGTGACCAGCTCGGTCCGAGCGTCGTGGCCAAGACCAGTGGCAGCAAAGGGATGCAGCTCTACGCGAAGTGGGAGGACGGGGACAGCCGCGAGGCCATGCACGAGCTCGCCCGCTCGCTCGAGGCGGACCATCCCGACCTGGTCGTGTCGTCGATGTCGAAGGCGATCAGGCCCGGGAAGGTGCTGTTCGACTGGTCGCAGAACAACCCCGCGAAGACCACGGTCGCCCCGTACGCGCTGCGCGGGAGGCCTCGCCCGACCGTCTCGACCCCGTTGACGTGGGACGAGGTGGAGGGGGCGCACGCGCCGGAGGATCTCGTCTTCACCGCCCACGACGTTCCCGGCCGTGTCGCACGGCACGGCGACCTGTTCGCGCCGCTGCTCGACACTTCATAACCCGCTCTTCGCCCTACGCGTAATCCGGAACGCCCTGGCGCCGAGCTTTCGTGGTTACGGTAAGAGAACGAAGCCGGGCACCAGCCGCGGCGCGTACCCGGAGGTTTGCATGGAGGTCAAGGTCGGGATCCAGTACGCGGCGCGGGAGCTGGTGGTGGAGAGCAGCCAGACACCGTCCGAGGTCGAGAAGGCGGTCGGCGAGGCGCTGCGCGCCGACCTCGGCATACTTACGCTGGTGGACGAGAAGGGCCGCAAAGTCCTCATCCCGGCGGACAAGCTCGCGTACGTCGAGATCGCCGAGGCCGAAACCCGCCGGGTCGGCTTCGGCGGCTAGTCCCCGCCCCGATTGTCGCGATCGCGACACAAATCCGGAGAAATATCTCGCGGCACCGTAGACTTGGGCGTATTGGTGCTCAGGCACCCGCCCGCCACGACCGGTCCTCCGGCTGCCGAGCCCGCCTGGCGCCCGATACGTCCACCGATCGACCGTGTGGACGCGCACATGTGCGTGGCGCCCGCCGCGCTGGCGGAAGGCCTCCTGCTTGGGCAGGTCGACCGGCAGGTC
>CAXTUZ010000174.1:0-3790 GCA_964247525.1 uncultured bacterium | reverse complement strand
GGACACCTCTTCTGAGGTGGCCGTGCCAAGAGGTCAAGCACACACGCGACACGTACGAGCGCGGCTTTCTGCCCGCTCGTCGCTCATCTGAGGTGTTCGAGCGCGAGTCGGGTAAGGGCCACGCGGGTGTTGACGCCGAGTTTGGCGAAGGCCTGGCGAAGATGTCCGTTGACGGTGTGGGGTGAGAGGTAGAGCCGCTCGGCAACGTCGCGGTTGGTGAGGCCGTCGGCGACGAGCCGGACAACTGCGAGTTCGCTGTCCGTCATGGCGTCCCAGCCATGCCTCGCGCGCTGGTTGGCGGGTACGCGCCGTTGGACGCCGAGACGCCGTAGCCGGCGGCGCACCCGGGCTGCGTCCCACGTCGCGCCCGACTCGGTATAACACACCAGGGCGTTGTCCAAGGCGGCAATCGCGGCGGGCGGCTCCGCTTCGCGAGTTGCAATGGCGGCGAGATCCTCGAGGGCTGAGGCGAGGGCGATCCTGCGTGGTCCCTCCATCAGCAGGGCGACGCATCGGGCGAGCTGGTCGCGGTCGTCAGTGAGCAGGCCGTTTGCATGCAGCGCGATGGCTTCGATGGTGCGAACGCCGGGGTTGCGTTGATGGCGCTCTTGCGCGGCGGCGGCTGCTGTGACGGCCAGTTCGTCGTCGCCACAGGCCAACGCAATCCGGACCAGATGAGGGTCGTCGGTGATGTCGATGGGAAACAGTGGCAGCAGTGAGAGACGTTCGTGTTCGCCGCAGGCGACCAGAAAGCGGCGGGCCTGGTGAAGGTCGCCGTCTGCGCTGGCCTGGAGGGCAAGCAGCCATGCCCCGTGCTGTGTGACCTTCGGAACGCCCGAGTGCAGCATGACAGTGCCGACGCTCCGGGTCATGCTTCGTTGTCGGCGGTCGGCGGTATGGATGGCGACGCGGCCCAGTGCGACGAGCCCGGCGGCCTCGAGCCCGGCGACGACGAGGTGTGCGTCTTCGGAGTTGTAGCGATCGCCCAGGGCAGCGGCGGCGTCGGCAAGGCGACCGACCTGCAGCAGTAGGCAACCGCGACGGATCTCGTAAGTGTTGAGCGCCCAGGCGTGGCGGTGGCGTTGCGCTGATCGGACGCCGTCGGTCACGACGGAGAAGGCTTCGTCGAGACGGTCCGTCGCGGCAAGCACCCCGCAGCGCAGGTTCCGAGCGAGGTGGTGGCTGGTGTGTTCACCGGTGTCGGCGCCGCTGCGGACGGCCGACTCCGTCAGTGCCATCGCCACGTCGAACTGACCGCGTGTGTATTCGAGGTAGCTCTGGGCCAGTTCGAGGGTGAACCGCGCGAGGCGGTCCTGGCTCGCTTCGACGGACTGGCCTGCCTCCGCGAGGGCGAGTTCGGCCTGATCGACGCGGACGCCGACGGTGAGGTTGTAGATCAGCTGGGCGCGTAGGCGAGCCTGGAGATCGTGTGAAACGCCGGGGAGCTTCAGCCCGCGTCGGCAGGCCTCGGACCGCCGTTCGGCTGACAGTGAGAACAGTCGGGCGATGGCGAACCAGACCTCGGCTTCCTGCTCGGCCGGCAGAGTGACGTGCAGCGCGGTGTCGGCGAACTGTTCGGCTTCTTCGGTACGTCCGGCGGCGTGCAGCAGCACGGCAATGCGCGCGACGAGTGGGCCTCGAAGGCGATGCCGATCGTCAGCGAGGTCAAGGGCGCGGCGGGCCAGATCGGCGGCTTGGCCCGGGTCGGAACGGCCCAAGGCGTCGGATGCGCTCATCAGAGTCGTGATGGCAACCTCGTCGCCGGGTTTGGCGCTGGAGGCGAGTCGTGTGGCGACCTCTTCCGGTAATGCTCCCCCTGCGATCAGCGCCGCTGCGGCCTGCCGATCCAAGGCGTGCATCACAGTCGCCGGTTGACTCGCCCGTACCGCCTCGCGGACGAGATCATGGCTGAACCCGAGCGTCGGGTCGGCGTCGCCATCTCGATCGAACTCCACCACGATGTCGGTGCGGATGAGTTCGTTGACCGCCTCGAGCAGCCTGCTGGGACTGGTTGCGAGCATGACGGCTAGAGCATCGATCGTGAACCTGCGGCCCATGGCCGCGCCAGCCGCAGCGACTCCCGAGGCTGCAGGCGACATACGGTCCAAGCGGCGGCGCATCGCGTCCCGAACTCGGCGGGGCAGTCGGTCCCCGACGAGGTTCGCGCGGCCGTCGCTGACCGTGATGAGGCGCTCGTCGCGTAAGCCCGACAACAATTCGATCAGAAGGAACGGGTTGCCGTGGGCATCAGCGGCGGCGTCCAGGACGTCCTCGGCGGGCTCGGCGCCCAGGACGTCACCGCTCACTCGGGCAGCGTCGGCACCGGTCAGCGGACGCAACGAGGTGTAGTCCGCGCCATCGTCCAGCAGCGCCGCGAACGCTCGGTCCAGATTGCCTTCGGATTCGGCTGCACGGCGGGCAAGGACCCAGCTGATCGGCAGGTTGCTCAGGCGGCCGGGCAACGTTCGCAGCGCTGTGACGGTTCCGCTGTCGGTCCACTGCAGGTCGTCCAGGCACACCACGATCGGGCGACGAAGGGCCGCTTGTTCCAGCAACGACTGGATGTCCTGCAGCAGCCAGTACCGCTGCTCCGCATCCGGGCGCCGGTCGCGCAGGGCCGACGGGTCGAGTACCGGCTCGGACCCACCGAACAGTGCATCCAGGAACGCTGCGAGCTGCACCGTGCGGTCGGCCGGTTCGGCAACCCCACGACCGACGGCGTACCCCGTCCGCACGGCGAGACCCGACAGCTCGTCGATGAGGCGGCTCTTGCCGAGCCCGGCGCCCCCGTCGATCAACCACACCGAACCCGAGCCTGCGCGAAGACGTTCGAGCTGTTGCTGCGCGACCGCCAACTCGCGGTGACGTCCACGCAGCGCAGTCGGCACTCACCGCTCCTCCCGCGTACAGCGGACACCATCTTGCCGGAGCCACACACCACCCGCCGGCGCCACATCGCGGTTGCTCGGCTTAGGAACGGCACGAACGTGTCATGACACGCCCGAACCGGACGCTGAGACTTGGCCGCGGCCGGGAAGGAACGCGACGGCTGCACATCCGTGGAGGAACTTGTCATGACCGAGCAGGATCTGGCCGGTCTGACCGCGCTCGTCACGGGGGCGACTTCCGGGATCGGCCAGGCGATCGCCGACGAGCTGGCTCGTCACGGCGCGGACGTGGTCGTCCACGGCCGGGACAGACGTCGAGGAGCCGCCGCGGTAGACGCGATCACCGCAGCCGGCGGGAAAGCCAGCTTCATCGGCGCCGACCTCAGCGCCGTATCCGGGATCACCGCGCTGGCCGACAGCGTCGGATCGGTGGACGTTCTCGTCAACAACGCCGGGATCGCCTGGTTCGGACCGACAGAGGAGCTTGACGTTGATGGCTTCGACCGGATGTTCGACGCCAACGTGCGATCCGCGTACTTCTTGGTGGCTGTTTTATTAAAAGTTATGGCGTCAAGGGATATTTTCAGTATCATCATCGTCGGCAGCATGGCCGGTCAGGTCGGAATGCCTGGTGGCGCCGCGTACAGCGCGACCAAGGCTTCGTTGGCCAGCTTCACCCGATCCTGGGCCGCCGAGTACAGCCCTCGGGGCGTCCGCGTGAACACCATATCTCCGGGGCCGGTCTACACGGCGGTCCAGGCACCTGAGATCACCGCGGCGATCGGCAGGACCACTCTGCTCGCCCGCGCCGCGCGGGCGGACGAGATCGCGCCGCTCCCGATGAGCGAGGCCGACCGCGAGGCCCTGCGGCGCATCACCCAGGACCAGGTCATCGCCACCGC
>CAXTUZ010000173.1:2494-3793 GCA_964247525.1 uncultured bacterium | reverse complement strand
TCATCGTTTACGGCGTGGACTACCAGGGTATCTAATCCTGTTTGCTCCCCACGCTTTCGCGCCTCAGCGTCAGTGATGGTCCAGTCGGCCGCCTTCGCCACCGGTGTTCTTGCGAATATCTACGAATTTCACCTCTACACTCGCAGTTCCACTCACCTCTCCCGAACTCAAGATCTTCAGTATCAAAGGCAGTTCTGGAGTTGAGCTCCAGGATTTCACCCCTGACTTAAAGACCCGCCTACGCACCCTTTACGCCCAGTGATTCCGAGCAACGCTAGCCCCCTTCGTATTACCGCGGCTGCTGGCACGAAGTTAGCCGGGGCTTATTCTTCCGGTACCGTCATTATCGTCCCGGATAAAAGAGCTTTACAACCCTAAGGCCTTCATCACTCACGCGGCATGGCTGGATCAGGCTTGCGCCCATTGTCCAATATTCCCCACTGCTGCCTCCCGTAGGAGTCTGGGCCGTGTCTCAGTCCCAGTGTGGCTGATCATCCTCTCAGACCAGCTACTGATCGTCGCCTTGGTAGGCCGTTACCCCACCAACTAGCTAATCAGACGCGGGCCGATCCTCCGGCAGCAAGCCTTTCCCCAAAGTCACCAAAGACCAAGGGCGTATCCGGTATTAGCTCCAGTTTCCCAGAGTTGTTCCGAACCAGAGGGCACGTTCCCACGCGTTACTCACCCGTCCGCCGCTGACCCCGAAGGGCCCGCTCGACTTGCATGTGTTAAGCCTGCCGCCAGCGTTCGCTCTGAGCCAGGATCAAACTCTCACGTTAAAAAGAGCTGATCTCAGCCGTCACAGTTACTTCTCAGACGGAGCCTCACAATCGACCGCGCACAACACGCTTCACAGCGCAGCACACAGTCGGTGAGCTCAAAAAGAGAAACACCCGAACAGCCTCGTCTCTCACGCCCCAGATCAACACACCGAAATGCGCCAAACCAGAGCCGCAAGGACGACGCCGCCCGCGTCTCCCTTCCTCAAAATCATAGCACTGTCAAAGAACACCGGCCGACGCCGAAGCACCCGCCCCACACCCTACACGACCGTCAGACCCGCAACACCCCGCGGTCACCCGCACGGTACACGACAGCCCAGGATCCGTAGAGAACGCCCGCCGTCCCAAACGCACGGACCACGCCGCGCACCACCGGAAACAGACAGGCCAGCAGCCGATCCACTCCCGCGGGCCAGCGCCGATGACCAGGGGTATACGGGGAGATCGACAAAGCGTCAACAGCGATTTTTCAAACCCGCCAAATATCAATGACGGCGTCGATCTCTGAGAGCACCCG
>CAXTUZ010000173.1:1906-2484 GCA_964247525.1 uncultured bacterium | reverse complement strand
GTGCCGCACCTGTGACGGGTCTGCGGCCGGGTTCCCCGCCTCAGTACCCCTTCTTCACCCGCGCCAGCGCATGGCTGAGCCCCCGCGCGATGCGCAGGCGCTCGTCCGGTCCCGCGTCGCGGGCGACGACGACCTGCTGGCGGCGCGAGACGAGGGTGAGACGTTGCAGCCCATACTCGTCGTCGTCCACTTCGACGATCTTGGTCCAGAGGGGATTGAAGCGCCACTCGCGCCGCTCGCCGCGGTGGCTGACGCGGGCGAGCAGGATCTCGATCTGCGAGATCATCACCTCCTCGAAGGAGCGCCCGCGCCGGAAGCTGACCTTGAGCGCGGCATAGATCGCCAGCATGTCGAGGCCGAAGAAGCCGGCCACCGGCCAGAACCCCATGCGCCAGCACCAGACCGAGACGGCGAGCGAGACGAGACAGCAGCCCCCCATGACCACGCGGAATCCGCGACAGCTCAGGGACTGGTGCGGCCGGATCGTCGCCGAGAAGACAGGCCGGTCGATCGAGGCCGGATCGAGCCCGTGCGGATGGACGGAAGGGTTGCCGCTCGTCATCCGCCCCATATAACGC
>CAXTUZ010000173.1:1128-1896 GCA_964247525.1 uncultured bacterium | reverse complement strand
GCGCTACGTCAACCCGTTCACGCTGCTCGTGGCTGTCGTGCTCTCGGCGCAGGCGACCGACCGCGGCGTCAACCGCGCCACCGGGCCGCTCTTCGCGGCGGCCGACACGCCGGAGAAGATGCTGGCGCTCGGCGAGGAGCGGGTGCGCCATCTCATCCGCACCATCGGGCTGTTCAACACCAAGGCGAAGAACGTCGTCGCCCTCTCGCGCATCCTCGTGGAGCGGCACGGGGGCGCGGTGCCGGCCAGCCAGGAGACGCTCCCGGCCCTGCCCGGCGTCGGCGCCAAGACGGCGAGCGTGGTGCTCAACGTCGCCTTCGGCGTGCCGCGCATCGCCGTCGACACCCACATCTTCCGCGTCGCGAACCGGATCCCGCTGTTTACCGCCGCGACCACGGACAAGGTCCAGGCCGGGCTGGAGGCGATCGTGCCCGAGCCCTACCAGCTCCATGCCCATCACTGGCTGATCCTGCACGGGCGCTACGTGTGCAAGGCGCGCCGGCCCGAATGCCCGGCCTGCGCGATCAGCGACCTGTGCCGGTATCCCTCGAAGATCGCCTGACCGCGCGGAGCCGGCACGCCGGGACATGGCTGCGCAGCCGCCACGCCCCGGCTAACGCGTTGTGCTGCCAGCCCGGTTCGGCTAGTTTGACCCCCGGCTGCCGGACCTCGCGTCCGGTCGCCACGCCGCGGATTCGCCCACTCTTCGCGCGTCAGGAGCCACGGCCCATGGACTTCCTCAAACCACGGTACACGCCCATGAATCGC
>CAXTUZ010000173.1:460-1118 GCA_964247525.1 uncultured bacterium | reverse complement strand
ACCTGCGACGGCTTCTTCTTCCGCGGGCGCGACGTCGCGGTGGTGGGCGGCGGCCGGGAGGGCGACGTCCTGACCGAGCCCGCGCCAGCCGCGGACCGACCCTCATCCAGGAGCCCCGGCCCACCCATGGATTTCCTCAAACCACGGTACACGCCCATGAATCGCCGCCGTCGCATCTACGAGGGCAAGGCGAAGGTCCTCTACGAGGGGCCCGAGCCCGGGACGCTCATCCAGCACTTCAAGGATGACGCGACCGCGTTCAACGCGAAGAAGCACGAGATCATCGACGGCAAGGGCGTGTTGAACAACCGGATCTCGGAGTTCGTCTTTCAGCACCTGAACGACATCGGCGTGCCGACGCACTTCATCCGCCGGCTCAACATGCGCGAGCAGCTGATCCGCGAGGTCGAGATCGTTCCCCTCGAGGTGGTGGTGCGCAACGTGGCGGCGGGCTCGCTGGCGACGCGCCTGGGCCTCGAGGAGGGCACGCAGCTGCCGCGCTCGATCATCGAGTTCTACTACAAGAACGACCAGCTCAACGACCCCATGGTGTCGGAGGAGCACATCACCGCCTTCGGCTGGGCGACGCCCCAGGAGATCGACGACGTGATGGCGCTCGCCATCCGCGTCAACGACTTCCTCTCGCGCCTCTTCCTCG
>CAXTUZ010000173.1:0-450 GCA_964247525.1 uncultured bacterium | reverse complement strand
GGCGCCTGTGGGAGGGCGACATGATGCGCATCGTCGTCGCCGACGAGATCTCCCCGGATTCATGCCGGCTCTGGGACATCAAGTCGTCGGACAAGCTCGACAAGGACCGCTTCCGCAAGGACCTCGGCGGGCTGATCGAGGCCTACACGGAAGTGGCCAAACGGCTCGGCATCATGTCCGAGAACGAGAAGGTGCAGACCGGCGGGCCGAGACTGGTGCAGTGACGCGCGTTCAGTAGCGCGGGCGGCGCACCGCGGCCGGCTCGGACGACGGAAAGCCTGCGCGCAGCCGCGCGTGGGTCGAGAGGTCCGGGTCGAAGCCGGGATGGTAATGGGGGTCCTGCGCCAGCAGCGGCCCCCATCGCTTTTTCAGCGCCGCGATCTCGCGCGTGTGCCGGGCGCGGTCCTCCGGGCTCCAGCGCCGGCTCGCCGCCTCGCGGTGGTGCAGCAC
>CAXTUZ010000172.1:0-3814 GCA_964247525.1 uncultured bacterium | reverse complement strand
CCGGCTGACGGGCAACGTCGGCGGCGGGCTTGGCGGCGGATTCGGAGCCGGCGCTGGTCTCGGGACAGGCGCGCCGCCAGTCGGGGCACGCAACTAATGATTCGTGGCGGATTTATACGAACCCAGTCCGAGCATGTGGCGTGAGATGGACAATCGGGCCATGACGGTCAAACAGCGCTTGGACGCTTTGGACCGCCGGTTCAAGGTGGGGACCCGAACCGTCGACGAGCCCCGGCCGTTGTGGGTGCAGTTAGCACCTGGGTGCGTCCTGCCAGCCGTGGTCGCGGACCTTATCGCCCACGCATTGGGTTCCGGTTCCGTCGCGGGTTCCGTCGCTTACGTGATCAGCTTCATTCTCCTGTTGCTCGCCGGAGTGACGCTCATTGCGATGTGGCGCTGGGACCATGAACACCGCATAAGGCAGCCGTCAGCCTGACCAGCTGCGCCCAACTATGACCGACCGATCGTTCAGTAGCGTTCGGATGCCCGGGCTGCGACGAGGGTGTCAGCCAGGAAAGGGCCCGGTTCCGGCGGATCGAGCTTGGCAACATCGAGCCGCGCGGGCCGCGCGCGCCCCGAAGTCACGAGAGCGAGTCAGCGGGCTATGGCGGGGCTCGACCCTGGTGACATGGGTAGTGACCAGTTCGCCGCGCCGGCGGTCCCAACGGTCCATAGGCTGCCGGTGTTGGCCTGGATCGCCATTTCGAAACCGCCGGGAACGGTGACGATCGCGGGGCTGGTGCCCGCCTTCATTCCCAGACCCCAGTTGTGTGGGGCGCCTTCGCCGTCGGTCCACAGCGTTCCGTCCACGGCTTGGTAGGCGAACCTGAAGCTGCCGTGCAGCCCGGTGGTGATCGCCGGGCTCGTGCCGGGCTGCATCGGCAAGTCCCAGTTGAAGACGTTTTCGCTGCCCGCGGTCCACAGCATTCCGGCGCTGGATTGGAACGCGAATTGGTATCCGCCGAGCACCGCGGTGATCGACGGAGATGTCCCGGCAGCCATCCGGTATCCCCAGTTGTGCGCCCCCAGTGTTCCGGCTGTCCACAGCTGTCCGGTGTTCGCCTGGAACGCGACCTGGTAGGCGTCCGGGGCCTCGGTCATGATCGAAGGGGACGTTCCGGCTCTCATACCCAGGCCCCAGTTACGCGTTCCGGCCGCGCCGACGGTGTAGAGAATGCCGGTGTTCGCCTGGAAGGCGACTTCATAACCGCCGGGTACGGCGGTGATCGACGGGCTGGTACCGGCTTTCATGCCGAGGCCCCAGTTACGCGTACCGGCAGTGCCAACGGTCCACAGCGCGCCGGTGTTGGCCTGGAACGCCATCTCATGGCCACCACCCGGGAGCGCGGTGATCGCCGGGCTCGTACCCGCCCTCATGCCGAGCCGCGCACTCGCAACGCCGACCCCGGCGGTCGAGAGCATCCCGGCGCTCGACGAGAACGCCGCGGTGTACCGGCCGCCGGAACTCGGCGGAGAAGGGTGAGACACCGGCGCCACAGGAGCCTGCGGCGCCGGGGCTGTTGGAGCCACGGCGGCCGGGGTAACGATCGAGGTAACCAGCAGGCTGTGCTCGCCGTGTGCGCGGACGAGGTCATCCGACGTCTCTTGCGCCTGATACACCAAGGTCTCCGTATCGTCGCCTGCAATGCTCATCGAGAGTGAATCCTGCTTTTCGCTCAGGCCGGGCACGGGCGTCGGTGTCGTCCAATCCGACGAGTCCGAGGCGAAAGAAGTGGTGACAACCGAGGAGTGCGGCGCTACGAGACGAGAGTCGGCCTGAATCCAGGCCGCCGTGAACCCACCGCTCGGTCGGGCGTCGATGGCGGGAAAACGGGCCACGAACTCAGGGTCTGAAAGTAGCTGAGGCGCAGACCATCCCTCGTTTGGTGTGAAGGTCACGGCCCGGGTCACGTGCCCGTCGGGTGTGGCAGAGGTCCACAGTGCGGCGAAGGTTCCCAGGGTCCCGCCGGCAAGGGCGATCGCGGGTTCCGGCCCGCTCCCGAGGTCCACTGCGGGACTCCAGCCCGACGCACCAAACGTCGCGACGTGTTCGGCAACGCCCCAGCGGGGATCGGTGTCGGTCCAAAATGCGGCCGAGGTTCCGTCCGAACCAGTCGCCACGCGGACCGCCGCCACAGAGAGATCCGGGTTCGAGAGCACGACCGGATCGGCCCAGATACCCGTGGACGGCGTGAACGATCGCGAATTCAGCCTTTCGACGGTACCGCCGCTGCCCTGCTGGTCGAAGAGTGAGTCGTAGTTGTTGGTCCGCCAGAGGATGTTGATCTGGCGGTTGGGCCCGCCGACGACGCCGACGATCGCGTTGGGCTCGGAGTGTCCGGTCGGACCTTCGACGGCGACGAGCTGCGGCGAAGCCCATGCCCGTGCTCCCGGCGACAGGGTCGCAAGCTGAATTCGTGGGTATTGCGGGACGGGCCCGCTGTAGTCCGGGTTCGTCGTCCACACCACGGCGGCGGTGCCGTCAGATGAATACCCGGTATGGACCTCGGCCCCGAATTCGGTGGATACAGTTCGCTCGGGGGACCAGGTTGTCGATCCGGCGTAAAGCACTCTGGTCGTGACGCCGGTCTGTCCGGGCCACGCGGCGACGACGTCGCCGTTGGGCGCTGCAGCGACCGAAAAGTCGGTTTCAAGCTCAAGGACCAGACCGCCCCAGGCATCCGGAGCAATGACGACGGGGGTGCTCCAGGATGACGTACCCGCATGACGGATTGAGGCTTCGATGCCCTGTTCGCCATAAAACACGCTGACTGTTCGGCCGTCGGAGGTCGAGACCGTGTGCTCGGGAACTCTTCCGTAGACCGCGAGGTATTTGGAAAATGGCTGCAGCACCGCCGGAGCGGTCCACGTGCTCTCTGTCGCCGAGGCAGGCAAAGCACTCAGGCCACCAGCGACAAGCGCTGCCAGCGCTGTCGACGCGGCCGCGATCAAGCGCCTGTTCACATGTGCTCCCCGAAGTTCCGATGACGGACGCTCAGTGTGCGCCGCCTGGCTGCCCTCGCGCCGCCGCCCCTCGGGTGGTTCGTCGGCGCATTGAATAGCCCATTCGGGTTCGTCTGATGCCGTCGCCGCCAAGTGCCCGGGTCCCGGGGTGCCCTGCCCGAATGCGATCTTCACTCGAGCGAGTGGCACGTGCACCGAATGCGACCCGGAATCGGCACGAAGCCGCGATACTTCGGCGTAACACTCCCGTTTCGGGGGTCCGCATGTTCGGGAGATCCATATGTCCATGGCAGAGGCAGTACGCGCAGTCCTCACCAACTACGCCACCTTCAGCGGCCGGTCACGTCGTTCGGAGTACTGGTTCTGGACGCTGTCGGTGGTCATCCTCTCGGTCGTCCTCGGCGTGATCCGCGTGATTTCTTTCCCCGTCGGCCTGACGTTGGAAATCGTCGTCGGTCTCGCGCTCTTGGTACCCGGATGGGCGGTGGGCTGCCGTCGACTCCACGACACCGGGAAATCAGGCTGGCTCCAGCTGCTCTTGCTCATTCCGATCGTCGGCTTGATCGTCCTTATCGTGTTCTTTGCCTCGGACAGCAACCACGGCTCCAACAAGTACGGACCATCGCCGAAGGAAGGCCTGCAGTACAACTGAGGCGCGGGCGGAGTTTGGGGCGTCCGTGGACGGCGAGCGCCCCTCGCCTTTCCCGGGCCCATCAAACGCGGACTTGGAGTCCTACACGACAGGGCTGCGCGGCTTCCCGGGGGGCCGGACCAGTCGGCCCAGGATGCGGTGCAGCCCCTCGTGCAGCGTCGGCCGCGTCCTTGCTGCGGGCATAGAGCCCCATTAGGT
>CAXTUZ010000171.1:551-3817 GCA_964247525.1 uncultured bacterium | reverse complement strand
GCGGCGCCCGCAGCGACGGAGTCGATCAACGGCCTGAGGGAGGCCGCCCGCCGAGCAGTGGTGATGAGCGCTTCTAATGCGGCCGCTTCCGGCGCGCGCGCGTCGAGCAGCTCGATCTCGGCCGCGACACGATCGCGAGCGCGGGCGCGCTCTAGACGCTGCTCCACCGCGTGGAGCGCTGCATTCTGTTTCGCCGCCATCTGTCGGGCGGCGCGCGTGGCGGCGCACACCTTCCGGAGCTCTTCGTGCGCTCGGGCCAGTGCGGCCGCGGCATCGATGTGGCCGATGCCCGCGTCGTCGGTGCCGTCGATCAGGCGGATGGAGGACTCGAGGGCTCGGACCTGCGCCTCGTGAGCCGCCAACTGTTCCTCGAGGCCTCTGGCATGCATGCGCAACCACTGCTCGACACGTTCGAAACGTTCGGTACCGAACAGTTTCTGGAGCAGCTCGGCACGCTCGTCGGCCTCGGCCTGGAGAAAGCGTGCGAAACCGCCTTGCGGGAGGAGGACAACCTGGAAGAACTGCTCGGCGCTCATCCCGACGGCATCCCGAATCTCCTGGCCGGCCTCGTCGAAACGGGTGGAGACCGTTCGCCAACCCGCAGGCTCGCGGCGCTCGAGCAGCACGGACGCTTCGGCCTTCGTAGTGCCGGCACCGCGCCGCTTCGGACGTTGCCACGCCGGCTGGCGGGTTACCCGCCAGCGGGCTGGACCGACGCTGAATTCGAGGCGCACCCGCGGCGCGACATCGGGACGGGCATGATCGGAGCGCAGCCGTGGCGACTTGCCCCGAACTCCGGGCACCGAGCCGTACAGCGCAAAGCACACCGCATCGAGCACCGTCGTCTTGCCTGCCCCCGTGTCGCCGTGCAAGAGGAAGAGCCCCGCGGCCCCCAACTCGTCGAAATCGAGCCGCTCGGAGTCGGCGAACGGCCCGAAGGCGGTGATGTCCAGGACATGGGGTCTCATGCGGCGTCGCTCTCCCGGCGCACCGCGGTGAAGGCGGAGTCGAGCAGCGTCCGCTCCTGCGGATCGGCTGCCGCGCCTCGCACATAGGCGACGAAGTCGGCGGCGATGTCGCGGTCGGCGCGTCCCCGAAGGCGCGCCTTGTAATCGAGAGCCGGCTGCGACTCGGCGGGCGGCTCCCACGCGAGTGTGAGGATCCCGTCGAACCGGGCTCGTAACCGCTCCATCGCGCCCATCGGGCGCACCGCGTCGGTGAGCGTGACAGCGACGAAGTCGCTCTCGTACGGGGTGAAGACCGCTGCCGACAGCAGAACCTCGAGATCACCGGTCAACGTGGTGAGCCGACGAAACTCCGGCGTTGGGACGAAGCGGACGTCGCCGCTTCCGGCCGGGGCTTCCAGGTCAGCGATCCAGACGCCCTTCGAATGCCCCGCCTCGGAGAACGAGTAGGGCAACGCCGAACCGCTGTAACTCAGAGACTCGGTGACCTGTTGCGGGCGGTGCAGGTGCCCGAGCGCGACGTACCCGAATCCCGCGAACAACGAGGCCGGCACACCGCCGACACCGCCGACGCTGATGTCGCGCTCACTGTCACTCGGCTCTGCGCCGTGCACCCAGCCGTGAGCCAGCAGCACCGTTCGCCGCGGATCGCGGGACGAGCGATCGGCCGCGAGGTGCCCGAGCGCGGCGGCGAGCACCCCCGGATGGCTGCTCGCCGACGGGACGTCGAGGTCGTGCCGGACAGCCTCCGGTTCGAGGTAGGGCACCGCGTACACCGCGATCTCACCGCGCCGATCCGGCAGCAGCACCGGAGCCGAGAGTTGCGCGATCCGCGTCCGCAGGTGGACACCGGCCCGGTCGAGCAGAACGCTGTTCATCCCGAGCCGTTGCGGACTGTCGTGGTTCCCGGAGATCACCACGACGCTGGCCCCCGCCGCCGTCAGCTCGAGCAGCGCGTGCTCGAAGAGCGCGACCGCGTCGAGCGGAGGGATCGCGCGGTCGTACACGTCGCCCGCCACCAGGACCGCACCGACTCGTTCCTCCCGCACCACCTCGACGAGGTGATCGATGAACGCCTCCTGGGCCGCGCGGAGATCAGCGCGATGCAGCGACCGGCCGAGGTGCCAGTCGGAGGTGTGCAGGACGCGCATGTCCGGACCGTACGGCGAGCCTCCGACGAAACCGCCGCGCCCCGGTGCGCGTGTCGATCTTCGTCGGGTCGTTCAGTGCTCGGCGGTCTTGGCGCGTTCGTACGAACGCCGGATCTCGGCCTCCGCCTCGGCCCTGCCGACCCAGGAGGCACCTTCGACCGACTTGCCGGGCTCGAGGTCCTTGTAGACCTCGAAGAAGTGCTGGATCTCGAGCCGGTCGAACTCCGGGACGTGAAAGATGTCGCGCATGTGCTCGTGGCGCGGATCGTTCGCCGGGAGGCAAATGAGCTTCTCGTCGGGCCCCGCCTCGTCGCTCATCTGGAACATTCCGATCGTGCGGCACCGGATGAGGCAGCCGGGGAAGGTGGGCTCCTCCACCAGCACCAGCGCGTCCAGCGGATCGCCGTCGCCCCCGAGGGTGTTGTCGACGAAGCCGTAGTCGGAGGGATAGCGCGTCGAGGTGAACAGCATCCGGTCGAGCTTGAGCCGGCCGGTCTTGTGGTCAACCTCGTACTTGTTGCGCTGCCCCTTGGGGATCTCAATCGTTACGTCGAACTCCACGGTCCCAGTCTCGCAGAGTGACGGCCGTCTCTTACGCTCGGCCCGTGCCTCGCAACCCGACCCCCGTCCTCCCGAGTGGCGCGCGGCGCTCGGGTCGGCGGGGCACCTGGGTCGCGGTGATGCTCGCGAGCTGCCTCCTGATCTCCGGATCCCGTGGATCGGCGCGAGCAGCGGACAGTGCCGGCAGCCCGCTCGAACCCCTGTCGTCGAACGCGCCCGTGCCTTCCGCGACCGCGGTCGCAACGGCTCTCGAGGCTCCGCTGGACTCGGCCGCGCTCGGGAGCGGCCTGGTCGGGGAGGTCGTCGATGCCCGCAGCGATCAGGTGCTCTGGGCCCGCTCGGCCGACCGCGCGGTGTCTCCCGCCAGCGCGACCAAGCTCCTGACGGCGGCCGCAGCGTTGAGCGTGCTCGGGCCTGCGGATCGGCCGGTGACCACCGCCCTAACCGCCGGACCGCTCAGCGCGGGCGTGCTCGACGGCGATCTGGTGTTGCGCGGCGGTGGTGACGTCCTTCTCGGTGCTCGCACGACCACCGCCTGGCCCGAGCGCGCGGACCTGCTGCAGCGGCAGTTCCCGTTCGACGATCTGCG
>CAXTUZ010000171.1:0-502 GCA_964247525.1 uncultured bacterium | reverse complement strand
CATCACCCGGGTAAGTGGACGTCTCGTCGCCGACGGCTCGTTGTTCACCGGGCCCCGGCTGGCCGCCGACTGGAGCGCGTCGTACGTGACCCAGGGCTCGATCGCGCCGGTTACGGGTCTCGGCGTCGACGAGGGCGGCCGGGCCGTGGACCACGGCAACCGCAGTGCCGACCCGCCGCTCGCCACGGCCGACGCGTTCCGGGCGGCACTGGCCCGGGTGGGGATCGCGGTGGGGCCGGGTACGACCGCCGGGAGCACCCCGCCCGATGCCCGGGTCCTCGCCAGTGTGGCCGGCCCGACCGTGGCCGCGAGCGTCGAGGAGATGCTGGCGAACAGCGACAACGACGCGGCCGAGGCACTCGGCCGGCGGATTGCCCTCAAGCAGGGCCTGCCCGCGACGTTCACCGGCGCCGCCCGTGCGGTGAGCGATGCGACCCGGGCGCTCGGGGTCCCGGTCACCGGTCTCGAGCTGTTCGACGCGAGCGGCCTGTCGCATTCGGAC
>CAXTUZ010000170.1:0-3905 GCA_964247525.1 uncultured bacterium | reverse complement strand
GTGATTATGGCGTCCATCGCGTTAGGTGTTACGTACGGCACGGCGGCGCAACTCGGCACCGCTGCCGCCCTACACGAGCACGTATCTGCGCGGAGCGCCTCAGCCTGGATGTTCAAATCGGCCCTGGGGCCGGCCGGAAGCGCCGGCTTCTACAGTAGATATGGGGCGACCCCTAGTCGCTTTGCCTTCAGATGGGCGAGAAGACGAGCCGCACGATGGTTTTAGATCTTATTTTTCAGGTTATTTTAGTAGATTTAATCGGTGGGCTCTTCCTCAAGCGCCGGGCTCGACGAATGATCCAACAACTACTTAAAGGGCACGAAGTTTCCGTCCCGGGCCGCGCAGTATCACCGTTCGCCCGAACGACTTACCCGCCGCGATACTTATTCCTTCGGCTAGGGTCTCTGTCTATGGCATCCGATCGTGCCGGTGAGAACCGCGTAGAGATACCGCTTCCCGCGAAAGGAGAAAAGATCGATGTGAACCGGACTACTGGCGGACTCGATAAGATACCGATGCTCGTCTATAACGTCTCCGGTGCGGAGGTCTCTTTGTTCCTTCGTCCAGTGTATTTGTCTGTTATGGAGACGGCACTTGGGAGAGGCGACGCACGCTAGGTGCCACAGCACCACCTTTCGAGGGAACGCACTGGATCTGAAAGGATTGGTTAAAGTATTCGTCCCTGGAACGAAGGCATGAAACATTCTCCAAGGTCTACCACCCCGCATCGAAGACGCAGGTCATATCCAGCTCATGCGGGGCTGGGACCTTTGATCGACCTGCAGCAGTTGCTACTAAATATCGCAGAGGTCACTTCCGCCGATCTCGGAGATGCAGCGACAGTTTCCGTTAGCAAGCCAACGTCGAAACTTCAGACCGCCGTTGTCCGCATTCGACCTCTGCGAGCGGGCGCGGCGCCAATAGATCTGTGGGCCGAAGACGACGCCATTGCGGCATGTGCTGGAGACCGCGCTCAATTCTTCTTCGAGGCAGAGTCCGAGGAGGGCTTTATCGCCAAAGCGACGTCCCTTGTGCGGGACGTGGCAGAGGGCTGTCTTATTGACAGATACCTGGGCGGGAGGTACTTGACCTCCACCCTTGAGCACGCTCGCAACACGAGGATTGCTCGGCTCGTACGCTGGGCCCCGTACAGAGACTGACCGATCGGTACCAACAGCAACCTGCCCCCTCCCTTGAGGCTCGGGTCTGCCCCCGGCCGCTTACGCGGCCTCAACGCCAACACCCGAAGACTCAACCAAAGTAGGGGCAGACCCGTATGCCTCGTGGTCGACCCGAGAACTCTACATCTTAACGTCAGGCAGAATTGTGCGCTACGCTGTGCTACGTGAAGACGGTGACGCATCGAGAGATGCGCAACGACAGCGGCGAGATTCTGCGGGCCGTTGCTGCGGGCGAGAGCTTCCAAGTGACAAACCGCGGCAAGATCGCTGCCGTGATCTCGCCTCCATCAAGCGATGCGCTGAGTTCACTGCGGGCGCAGGGTCAGGTGCGCCCTGCGCGACGCCCTATCGCTGACCTCTCAAAAATCCGCCGACACAGCACTGAGCACACAAGTACCGAGCTAGTCGCCGATGCGCGCGGCCGCTGGTGATCTGTTATCTCGACACGTCCGCGGCGATGAAAATGCTCGTCGAAGAACGCGAGTCTTCGGCGCTGGTCGCCCATGTGCAGTCCAAGGCCGATGACATTCAGGTCGTGGCGTCATGGCTGCTGCATACGGAGCTGCATTGCGCTGCGCGCCGGCACCCGGACGAGGTCGACGTCATTTCTGTCGCGCTCGTGCTCGACACCATTTCACTTATTGATCTCACCCGCGGTGATCTCCTGACGGCGGGAGCGTTACCTGGGCGCCTTCGCTCGAACGATGCTCTGCATATAGCGGTTGCACTGCGAGTCGGCGCGGACGAGATGGTGACCTACGACGGCGAACTCGCGGCCGCGGCTGCCACAGCCGGCATACCGGTTACCCAGCCACGGTAGTCGGGCTTGTTCAGCCGGCGGCGAGACGCTCCGCGTACCAGGGCTTCACAATCGTGTTGATGATTTCCAGGCGCTGATCGAACGGCAGGAACGCCGACTTGATCGCGTTGATCGTGAACCACTGCACGTCCGCCCAGCCGTAGTCGAAGGCCTCGCACACCGCAGCCAGTTCACTGCTCATGCTCACGCCGCTCATGAGGCGGTTGTCCGTATTCACGGTGACCCGGAAGCCCAGCCGGCGGAGCAGCCCGATCGGATGTTCCGCCACCGACCGTGCCGCCCCGGTGTGCACGTTTGACGTCGGGCACATTTCCAACGGCACCCGGGTGTCCCGCACCCAGCCCGCGAGCTGGCCGAGCTCCGCCGAACCGTCTGTGCCGCAGACGATATCGTCAACGATTCGTACCCCGTGGCCGAGCCGGTCGGCGTTGCACCACTGCAACGCCTCCCAGATGGACGGCAACCCGAACGCCTCACCCGCGTGCACGGTGAAGTGCATGTTCGCACGCTGCATCCGTTGGAAGGCATCGAGGTGCCGCGTCGGCGGGTTTCCGGCCTCAGCCCCGGCGATGTCGAAACCGCATACCCCGCGGTCGCGGAACTCGATCGCCAGGTCCGCGACCTCCACCGACCGGGCGGCATGTCGCATCGCCGTCAACAGGAGTTGCAGCACAAGGGGAAACCCGACCGGGCCGCGCAGGAGTGCGGCAGCCTCGAATCCCTCGAGGACGGCCCCGACAACCTGCTCCATCGACAGCCCGTCCTCGACGTGGAGTTCGGGGGCGAACCGGATCTCGGCGTACACGACACCGTCGTTGACCAGGTCCTCTGCGCACTCGTACGCGACCCTCCGGATCGCTTCCACAGTCTGCATCACCGCGACCGTGTGCTCGAACGTCGCGAGGTAGCCGACGAGCGAGCCCGCGTCGGCGGCGCTCCGGATGCCCGCC
Organism: uncultured bacterium; assembly: GCA_964247525.1. Taxonomy (GTDB): domain Bacteria; phylum Actinomycetota; class Actinomycetes; order Mycobacteriales; family CAJCIY01; genus DASYGP01. The sequence goes on along the minus strand of CAXTUZ010000170.1, from coordinate 954 downwards.
TCCAACTCCACCGGATCGCGGGTCGGCAGACCCTGGTATCCGGCGGCCTCGGCGAGCTCGACGATCGTCGCGGGCCGGAGGCCGCCGTCAAGGTGGTCGTGGAGCACGGCCTTAGGCGCCGCGCGCAGCTCGGACTCGGTCAGCATCGGCTCGACGCTACCCGAGCCGGCCCAGGATCAGACTCACGGGACCGGCATCGGCCGGCGGCTCCCCCTCCGGCCGGATCGAGATCGCTCCCACAAGCGCCTCGCGTACGCCGTCAAGGCGGGCCGGGTCGTCGACGTGCAGTGCGAGCACGCGGTCACCGGCCTCGACGCGGTCCCCGGGCTTCCGCAGGCAGATGATTCCCGCGGTTGCGGACACGGCGTCCTCCTTGCGGCTGCGGCCCGCGCCCAGGCGCCACGCCGCAACCCCGATGGCCCGCGCCTCCAGCCGGGTGATCACCCCCGACCGTTCGGCGAGGACGTACTCAACCTCCTGCGCCACGGGGAGTCTGGAGTTCGGGTCGCCGCCCTGGGCGCGGACCATCGCCCGCCAGGAGTCCATCGCCCGGCCGCCGGCCAGCGCCGCCGCCGGGTCGGCATCCGGGAGGCCGGCCAGCTCGAGCATTTCCCGCGCGAGGGTCAGCGTCAGCTCCACCACGTCTGGCGGCCCACCACCGGAGAGCACCTCCAGCGCCTCCGCCACCTCGAGCGCGTTGCCGACCGCGTGGCCCAGCGGCTGGTCCATCGCGGTGAGGAGCGCCGTCGTCCGGACTCCGTGCGCGGCGCCGAGGTCGACCATCGCCTGCGCAAGCTCCGCGGCAGCGTCGTACGACGGCAGGAACGCCCCCGTACCCACCTTGACGTCGAGAACGAGCGCCTTCGTACCCTCCGCGATCTTCTTGCTCATGATGCTGCTCGCCATCAGCGGCACGGATGCCACGGTCGCGGTGACGTCGCGCAGTGCGTAGAG
>CAXTUZ010000169.1:0-3926 GCA_964247525.1 uncultured bacterium | reverse complement strand
GCCCGGCGTGCGCGCCGCCGACGGCGACGGCGAGTCCCGCCGGTCCGCCGCCGACGACCAGCAGATCAAGCATGGATGGCTCTCAGCGCGTGGTTCTCGGCGCGGATCCGGACGGTGAGTAGCGCAGCGTTCGCCGCGCTGAAGACCAGGGCCGTGATCCAGGCATCGTGGACCAGCGGCAGCGCGAAGCCCTCGACCACGACGGCGACGTAATTCGGGTGTGCCAGCCAGCGGTACGGGCCGCTGTTCACCCGGGAAAGGCCTGGTACGACGATGATCCTGGTATTCCACTGCGGTCCGAGGGTGCGTATGCACCACCACCGCAGGGTCTGCGCGGCGACGACGAGCACGAGCATCGGCCAGCCGACGGCGTCGATGAACGGCCGGCCACCGGCCCACACCTCGACGAGAGCGCCGGCGAGCAGGCCGGTGTGCAGGAAGACCATCGCCGGGTAATGACCGAAGCCGCTCTCGTGAGCGCCGCGGGCCCGCGACCAGGCGAGGTTGCGCTTGGCCACGACGAGTTCGACGAGGCGCTCCACGGCAACCGCTCCGACCAGCGCGCTGAACCACGCTTCGCTCACCACCTGAGCAGCACCAGCTCGGAGGCGAACCCCGGACCCATCGCGAGGAGCAGTCCCCAATCACCCGGCCCGGCGGGGCGTTCGGCGATGGTGTCCGCGAGGATATGCAGGACCGAGACCGAGGACATGTTGCCCACCGCGGCCAACGATCGCCACGTCAAGGCGAGAGCGTCGTCGTCGAGGTCCAGGGCGGCCGTAATGGCGTCGATGACCTTCGGTCCGCCGGGGTGAGACACCCATCGGGCGATGTCGGCGTTCTTCAGCTCATGCTCGGCGAGAAACGCCCGGACGTCCTCGGCGAGATAGGTCTCGACGAGTTCGGGGACCTCGGCGCCGAGCACGATCTTCAGCCCGGTGCTGCCGACATCCCATCCCATGGCACGTTCGGTCCCCGGATAGAGATGGCTACGACTGTCCACGATCGACGGGCCCGCGTACGACGACTTGTGGTCGGCTCCGAGCACGACAGCGGCGGCCGCGCCGTCACCGAAAAGACCGGACGCGACCATGTTCGCGACGCTCGGATCGTCGCGCTGCACGGTCAGCGAGCACAGCTCGACGGCGACGAAAACCCCCACTGCTGCAGGGGATCCGGCAAGAAGGTCGTGCATGCGGGCCAACCCCGCCGCACCGGCCATGCACCCGAGCCCCATCAGCGGGACACGCTTCACATCGGAGCGTAATCCGAGGCGGGCCGCGATCCGGGCGTCGAGCGAGGGAACCGCTATTCCGGTCACGGTGGTGGACACGACGATGTCCACGTCGGCCGCCCGAAGCCCCGCGGACGCCAGCGCCTCGGCAACGGCCCGAGCACCGAGTTCGACGGCTTCGGTCAGGAAGATGTCATTGGCCTCGGTGAACCCGGTGAGCTCCGCGTACCGCTCGAGCGGCAGAACCAGGTGGCGGGAACCGACCCGCGCGCTGGTGTGCAGCCGGCCGAGCAGCGCGTGCGAACTGCCTGCGGGTAGACACAACCGGGCGAACATGTCGGTGACTTCCCGTTGCGCGTAACGATGAGGCGGCAGTGCCTTCGCGACCGCGGCGATCGTGCTGAGGGGGGAACTCATCGCGCTGCGTTCACCGCAGTTGGTGCGAGGTCGAGGCAAGCAGCGCGAGCAGCAACGCGACATAGCCGAACAGCCCGAGGAACGTCGCGCGGGATGACGGGTGATGCCACGCCCAGCCCGTACCGGCCAGGCTCAGCGTGAGCGCTAACCCGAGCCCCGTATACGCCGCGGCGCCCGGGTTCCCTTGTGGTCCGACTACGACGAGCAGGATCGCCGCCAGCAGCAACGCGCTGCACAGCAGGACCGAGCGCTCGGCACCGAGTCGGTGCGGCGCCCCTCGTACTCCGGTGCGCCGGTCTTCGACCAGGTCGGGCAGGACGTTCGCCAGGTGGGCGACGACGCCGAGACATCCCCCCGCCGCGATGAGCCACCCCGCAGGGGTCCGACCGCCCGGTGCCGCCAGCGTGGCCACTGCGGGCAGTGCCCCGAAGGCGACGACGTACGGAAACCACGACAGGGGTGTGCCCTTCGCACCGAGGTTGTAGGCCCAGCCGGCACCGACTGCCATGAGGTGGGTCAGGCCCGCGCGGAGGCCTAAAGACAGCGACAGCAGGATCGTCGCGATCAGGGCGGCCGTGATCGCGGTGTCCACGATTCGGACAGGCACCGATCCCGCGGCCACCGGCTTGTCCCGCCTGCCGACCGAGGCGTCCCGCGTAGCGTCGATCCGATCGTTGGACCAGCCGATGGACAACTGTCCGCTGAGCACCGCTGCGGCCAGCAGGACCACCGTGGGAACCGAACATCCAGCGAGCATCCCGAGGACGGCGGAGAACGCCGTCACTCCGACGGTCGGCGCGGGGTGGCAGGACAAGACGAGTGTTCGCGCAAGGGGCGGGTGGCCGTTGACGGCCGAACTCTGGCTCATCGCGACACCCGCTGCCGTTCGACCGCGAAAGCGGTCCTGGCTGACCTGGACGCCCAACGTACCGCGCGTTCTTCCGCTGAGCAGAGCAGACTTCACCCGTGGCATTCGTCGAAGCGGTGAGCCGAACCGCGCCGCTCGGCGGCGTTCGGCGCGCCGTGTTCACCCAGGGCTGGGCGCAGCTGGCGTACGTCCATTGGCGTTACGACCCAGCCTTGCTCGAACCTTTTCTGCCGCACGGCGTTCGGCCCGACATCGTGGACGGGAGCGCCTGGGTCGGGCTCATTCCGTTCACGATGCAGCGCATCGGGATACTTGGTGTACGCCCGCTGCCGGGGGTGTCATCGTTTCTTGAGACCAACATCCGTACCTACGGCGTGGGGCCCGACGGCCGCCGCAGCGTCGTGTTCCTCACTCTGGAGGCCAGCCGCTTGTTGCCGGTCCTCGCCGCGCGGGTCTCGTACCGGCTGCCGTACGCGTGGGCGGCCATGACGATGCGGCGCGAGGGCGACACAGTGTCGTACGCCTCGACGCGGCGATGGCCGAACGACCGTGGCGCCACCTCTCAGCTCACCGTTCGCCTCGGGGAGCCTGTCCTCGCCGACGCGGTGGACGACGCACTGACAGCGCGGTGGGGACTGCACAGCAGGTGGTACGGAGGCCGCACGGTCTGGGTGCCCGTCGACCACGAGCCGTGGCCGCTGCGCGCCGCCCGTCTCGAGAGCGTGGACGACGGGCTATTTCACGCCGTGGGATTGGCTCCTCCGCGGGGCGAGCCACGCGTCCTGTGGTCCGAAGGGGTACACGTGCGTATCGGACGCCCCCGCCGGGTCTCGCCGGCCTCTGCCGGTCTGCCACATGTACTCCGAGGGCCGAAGGCCTGCTACGAATGAAGTAACGCCTGTTTCCAAGGCGATCCGCATCGACGGTCTATTCCCGCTACCTACCGAACATCACCGCCGTGCGCCGTGTCACCGGACCCCTTGTGTTCTCCACTCTCCTCAGACCACCGCCGATAACGGCTACCCGGAGAGCACTCTCACCGACAACGGGCTGTGACGACGTAGACGTTGTACCGCATGGCCACCACCCCGGGCACCCCGGCCAGCCCCAGACCAAAGCCAACCTTGACGGCCTCCACCACCCCCTCAACCGTTGGCTCCGCTCCCACGGCCCCGCGCCCGACCTCGCCGGCCTCCAACGCCAGCTCGCCACGTTTCAACACCTCTACAACCACGACCGCGCCCATTGCTCCCACAGCCAGACCACCCTGCGGCGGGCTGGCCGTCGAGAGATCCTTGATCAGGGGAAACGCCGCGGACATCGCGAGCTTCCACCATACTCATGGTTTTACCGAGCGGCTCCTGAACAACTTCTCCGCTGCTGGTTTCTGTCGATACGCTCATGGAC
>CAXTUZ010000168.1:302-3958 GCA_964247525.1 uncultured bacterium | reverse complement strand
CGATCGTGACGCCCACGGATTGGTCCCGGCTCAACCGTGCGTTCTTCACCCTCAACGGTTTCGTCGGGATTGCCCTGTTCGCGTTCGCGTTGACCGACCTCGTGGTCCACGGACACCTGGGTCACTAGGCACAATCAAGATATGCAGAACGCGAACCGGTGTCCGTGGGTGGTCGGTGTCAGCGGGGCCAGTGGGACCCCATATGCGGCCGCGGTTCTTCGCGGCCTGCTCGCCGCGGGAGAGGCCGTCGACCTGGTGGTGTCGAAGGCGGCCCGGCTGACCCTGCTCGACGAGACCGGCGTCGCGCTGCGGGACGCCCAGTGGAAGGACGATCTCGCGGCCTGGCTGGGGGAAACGGTCACCGGGGACATTGGCGACATCGCCTACTGGTCGCCCGGGGATCTCGCGGCCGGTCCGTCGAGCGGCTCGTACCGGACGAAAGGGATGGTCGTCGTACCGGCGTCTACCGCGTGTTGCGCGGGAATCGCGCTCGGCTTGTCCAAAGACTTGTTGCAACGCGCGGCCGACGTGACGCTCAAGGAGCGTCGGCGGCTCGTCGTCGTCCCTCGCGAGATGCCGCTCGCCCGGTCGACGCTCGTGCACCTGCTTGCGTTGCACGACGCCGGAGCGGTGGTCGCGCCGGCGAGCCCAGGGTTCTACGCCGGGGCGGGCAGCGGGCAGGACCTCGTCGACTTCGTCGCCGGGAAGGTCCTCGACGTCATGGGCGTGGAGCATGAGCTGCTGCGCCGCTGGGACGGTCAGATCGGCGGCGGCCGTGTCGCCCGAAACCGCTTAACAACGTGAACCTCGCGGTCAAAGAGTTCGCTGATTGCTCGGCGTGAATGACGGGGCAGTGGGTTGCCCAGTCTGGGTGCAGCTTTGTGGTCCTGTACCGGACCTGGTACAGAAGGCGCCAACGAGTTCGCATCGTGCATTCTGTATTGCACGCAGGCGAATGGGTGCCGACAAATTCGAAGGTGTCGAGGGTTTTGTGGTGCGGCAGGCCGGACAGTTTCAGCGCGTTGCGGGACCGGCGGCCTTCGCGCAGCCCGAGTTCTTCTTCGAGCGGCAGATCCACGAAGTCGAGGTAGCCCATGGTGTCGGCCTCCGCGCGATCGACGAGCTGGCTGCGGTGTCGGCGAGATGGGTCAGGCCGAGCTTGCCGGCGTGTTCGCGGATGCGGGTGGTGACCAGCGCGCTCACCGGACGCTCCGCTCGAAGCCGGCGTAGTCGGCCAGCGGTCGGGTCGCGACCTTGATGTCAGCGGCCCGCGGATGGGTGATCGCAGCGGCCAGCGGGCCCGGCTCGCCGGTCGAGGCGGACCTGTCTTGGCCGCCGCGGCGAGGCAGCTCGACGACGGTCGACCGGGTGTGACCGGCAGGCAGCCCGTCGCGTGGTCATTGTCGATGACCCAGCTTCCCGTGACGGCAGCACGCGGGTGGCTGGCCAGCTGGGTCCCGTCGAGGGCGTGGACGGTGACTGTCGCGAGCGCGACGCGCACCTCGACGGTCTACCCGGCCCGATCCGCCTGGCAGGCAACGAATACAGCGACGCCTCGAACGACAGCAGGCAGTCCTTGCCGACCCTGCGCAGATGCGAGTCCGGAACCAGAGACGGCGCCGCCGGCAGCGCGCCGAGTGCGGCGCGGTCGCGGACCGCGATCACCTCCCCGTGGGTGCGGTGAACCTGCCCGAGCCGGATCGCGTGCCAGTCAGCAAACGCCGCGTCCAGGGCGGCGATCGAGTCGTATGACCGGCCCGACAGGACATGGTCACGCACGATGATCGCTTGCCGTTCCACCTGGCCTTTGCCGGTCGGGCGGTTGGCAGCAAGCACATCGACCGTGAACCCGTAATGGGCGGCGAACGCCGCGGCCGTCGGGTGAAGCGGCACCGCCAGGCCCGGCGCTACGTGACGGCGCACGATCGTCTTGACCCAGTCATAGATGCATGAGCCAGGGACGCCACCGAAGTGGTCGAACGCCTTGCGGTGACACTCCCACCAGGTCGCGGCGTCCATCGAGGTCGTGAAACAGGTGAACGGCTGCCGCGAGTACAACAACGCCATGTGGAACGAGTAGACCTTCGGGATACCAGCCTGGGCGAGCAGCCCACCCTCCTCGACCCAGTCGCCCTCCGCTTGCGCGCCGGCGACGACTTCGAACCGGCGGTGCAACCCCGTAGCGGGTTGTCGGTTTGCTCAGCGAGTTCGGCGCCGATCTTGGGACGGGCTTCGGCGCACAACATCTTCACCCGCTGGTAGTGGCCGGGGAACCCGTGCTCAGCGACCAGCCGCTCATGGATCACCGACGCCTTGAGCGTGAGTGCCTTCGAGCTTGAGACGTCGCAAACCAAAAATGCCCTTGCCGGCAGGTAGTTCCGCGCTCTTATGCGCCGATCAAGTCAGAACCGTGAACACATTTGGCATCGCTGACCGGTTCGCTGGCCGAGTTGCACGGCGACCCGCCGCCGCGGTGCAACGCGAACAGCGGAACAGGTCACGTATTGATGGCTTCAGTCATTGGCAATAATCCCGACGATGGTGACTATAGCGGTGAGAAGAATGCCGATCAAAATGTAGACGACTACGCCTAGGTAGACCTTCCGCCGTTTCTCGGCGCGCGAAATATTTCCGGCGCGCACGTACCAAAGAACGCCAAATGAAAAGAGAATAAGCATGGTGATTCCGGGAACAACAGCCGCCACGACGTTCAACATTAATATTTGCTTCCTGTACTACGGATCATGCCCGTCAGGAGTCAAACGGACTGGCGAATGTGTACTAATATCCGGTGCTGCATTCAGGAACGATCGCCTGCCCGGAGTCGCTCGAACCGGCCTTGGCGAGATCCGTGAGGCCTCAGCCGCCTGCGAACTGACCCAAGCGATCATGATCTAGGAAGCGAAAATGGGCCGTAGCCGAGCGGCTACAGCTCGAAATAGAATCTTGACGCACGTGCTTGCTGACCTCTATCCGGTGGTAGCCGTAGGGTGTGGTCACCGCGGGGCTCCGCCTCCAATGCGCCTGCAACGAGAGCTGGGGCAGGCGCTGTGCGAGGTCACGCAAGAAGCGTTGCCCGCAGACCTTGCTTCCGCATACAACAGTCCGAGCTATCTACGATTGAATCCCGCGACAACCATAGCAGCCAACATACTGGCCAAAGCCAAAGCCAGCATCAAAGAATCATTCAAATGAAGACTAGACCAACGAAAACGAAGGTAATGAGAGCAAGAAGGGAGAAGAGCCCTTTTAGATACCGGTCCTTGGTCATAATGAGCCATGCTCGTAACTACTCTCGGCACATGGTGAATAGAATTCTGGATGTCCGCCGGTTGGCACACCCTCGAACGTATCCACCTGAATCTCCAAACAGAGGTTGGGCATATTGAAGATTGCTGTTGAGACAGCGACTGCACTTATCCCGAGGAACGCTGCTGCAATCTGGCCGCCAGGAATGGTGGCAGATATCAGGCTAGCGGCGGTTAGACCCCCAGCAATGCGCAGCGTCGTGTTGTAGTCCAAATAAATTTGGAACTTGCCAGACGGATCGATGTTGTTGATGGGGCTGTCGCCGGCGTAGGCGTAACGGTTGCCGCGGGCGGGGTCGTTGAGGATGTTGAGCGGGTCTTGGGTGGTGAAACGTCTGAGGGGGGGTG
>CAXTUZ010000168.1:0-292 GCA_964247525.1 uncultured bacterium | reverse complement strand
GCATTGTGCCAATCTCCAAATGTCGTCGCCGCACAATGCGTCATGGTTCTAGGCTGGCGAAGATGAGAACGTTGAGCACCTCACGCTACTTCCGGCTAAACGCGGTAACAATAATAGTCGCCAAGGCAAGAGCCAAGGCAAGAGCTAAGATCAGTGGTTCATGTAAGACAATATTTATCATCACCAGTACGACAGTGATAACGACAAGTACTATCGCGAGCACTCTTAGCGAATGGCGTCTCGTCACAGAGAGCCGTGTTCGGAGTTACTCGCGACACATGGTGAGTAAAAC
>CAXTUZ010000167.1:3316-3990 GCA_964247525.1 uncultured bacterium | reverse complement strand
GTCCCCGGGAACAGGCGGCCGCGCAGCGGACTCCACTGCCCCCATTGCCGGGTGTGCCCGGCCGGCCACTCCGGCTCGACGAGGCGCGTGAGTGCGAACCCCGCGGCGGAGATCTCGTCGATGCGGTCACCGAGGGTTCGATGCTGCTCCACGTACGTCGGGGTCCCGTCCTCGGCGCGTTCGACATAGGGCGAGCGGTCGAAGTAGCTCTGCACCGCGGCGAGGCCGGCCGGTCCCGGGTCGTCGGGGAAGACCCACCGCATCGGATGGGTCACCGAGAACACCCAGCGGCCGCCCGGCTGCAGGACCCGGGCCACCTCGCGCATCACAGCGGAGGAGTCGACCACAAAAGGCACCGCGCCGAACGCCGAACACGCCAGGTCGAACGTGTCGGAGGCGTACGGAAGCGCGCAAGCGTCCGCGAGCACGAGCGGGACGGCGATTCCGGTGCGGTCGTTGAGAAGGCGGGCGTGGCGCAGCTGGCCGGCGGACACGTCGAGAGCGGCCACCCGGGCGCCCTGGGCGCGTAGCCACCGCGCGCACTGCGCGGCTCCGCAGCCGATCTCGAGTACTCGCCGTCCCGGCAGCTCACCCAGCAGGCACAGGTCCGCCTCGCGCGCCCCCTCGGGGCACCAGATGAAGGCGGCGTCACCGGGGAACGAGCCGTGGACGGC
>CAXTUZ010000167.1:0-3306 GCA_964247525.1 uncultured bacterium | reverse complement strand
GCGACTTCGCGTGGAGCTCGGCGCCGCTGCTCGGCCTGGTAGGCATCGGCATCGCCGTCCCACCACTCGCGATTCGCCCGGAGCGCATCGAGCGGACGCACGGGTCCCGTCGCGCGCCCGGCTCGGTCTGTCACGACGACAATCTTGCCGTCATGGGGCACTGGGGCCTATCCTCAGGCTGCACGCGTGGGCCGTGTGCACCGCTCCGCGGCGCGCGGTCCTGCTCGGCTCGTTGATTCGGCACCGTTCGACCAGCACCTCGACATCGCTCCCTCGCCGGAGCCCGATCAGGTTGCTGGCAGCCCTCCGTCCCGGCGATTCGAAGGAAGGTCCGCGCGAGCCTGCCGCGTCCGACCGGTCGCGCAGCTCGCCGAATCACCCGCCCGGAGCCGACCGCCTTGACTTCCGTTACCGACACCCGCCCGAACGTCAGCACACCGCAGGTTGCGGTGAACGACGTGGGCAGCGCCGAGGACTTCCTCGCCGCAATCGATCTCACCATCAAGTACTTCAACGATGGCGACATCGTGGAAGGCACCATCGTGAAGGTCGACCGGGACGAGGTGCTGCTCGACATCGGCTACAAGACCGAGGGCGTCATCCCCTCGCGCGAGTTGTCGATCAAGCACGATGTCGATCCGCACGAGGTCGTGAAGGTGGGTGACGCCGTCGAGGCCCTCGTTCTTCAGAAGGAGGACAAGGAGGGCCGGCTGATCCTGTCGAAGAAGCGCGCCCAGTACGAACGCGCATGGGGCACGATCGAAGCGAAGAAGGAAGCCGACGACACCGTCAAGGGTTCGGTGATCGAGGTCGTCAAGGGCGGCCTGATCATCGACATCGGGCTGCGCGGCTTCCTGCCCGCCTCGCTCGTCGAGATGCGGCGCGTCCGCGACCTGCAGCCGTACGTCGGCCGCGAGCTCGAGGCGAAGATCATCGAACTCGACAAGAACCGCAACAACGTCGTGCTGTCCCGCCGGGCCTTCCTCGAGGAGACGCAGTCCGAGAAGCGCGGCCAGTTCCTCTCCGAGCTGACCAAGGGCCAGGTTCGCCAGGGTCAGGTCTCCTCGATCGTGAACTTCGGCGCGTTCGTCGACCTCGGCGGTGTGGACGGTCTCGTGCACGTCTCCGAGCTGTCCTGGAAGCACATCGACCATCCGAGCGAGGTCGTCGAGGTCGGCCAGGACGTCACGGTCGAGGTGCTCGATGTGGACATGGACCGCGAGCGCGTGAGCCTCTCACTGAAGGCGACCCAGGAAGACCCCTGGCAGCAGTTCGCGCGCACCCACGCGATCGGTCAGGTCGTTCCGGGCAAGGTCACCAAACTCGTGCCGTTCGGCGCATTCGTCCGGGTCGACGACGGTATCGAGGGCCTGGTCCACATCTCGGAGCTGGCCGAGCGTCACGTCGAGATTCCCGAGCAGGTGGTCCAGGTCGGCGACGACATCCTCGTCAAGGTCATCGACATCGATCTGGAGCGCCGCCGTATCTCGCTCTCGCTGAAGCAGGCGAACGAGGGCAACACGGCGACCGGTGACCTCGAGTTCGACCCCACCCAATACGGGATGGAGGCAACGTACGACGCTCAGGGCAACTACATCTACCCCGACGGCTTCGATCCCGAGACGCAGAGCTGGCTGCCCGGTTACGAGACGCAGCAGGCCGAGTGGGAGCGTCAGTACGCGGCGGCGCAGGTGCGATTCGAGGCGCACCAGCAGCAGGTGCGCTCGGCGCAGGCGGCCGACGCCGCCGCCGCGGCCGAAAATCCGTCGTCGTATTCCTCCGGTGCGGAGGGGGGCGCTCTGGTGGACGACGAGAGCCTGCAGAAGCTGCGCGAACAACTCGGCGGCGCCGAGTAATCTGCGGCCGTGGTCAAGACCGTCGGCTTCAATCACGTGGCGACGGGCACGGCTGACCTTGATCGGATCAAGGCCTTCTACGCCGACGTCTTCGACGCGAAGGTGTCGTTCGAGATGCCCGCGGCCCCGGACCATCCCCGGATGGCCGTTCTCGATCTCGGCGGCGGGGCGGCACTGAACGTGTTCGAAGTGCCGGCCGAGTCCATCGTCGGTGATCGTGCTCGACCCGGTGGCCGGGGGCCGATCGACCATTACGGCATCGCCGTGGATTCGTTCGCCACCCTCGAGGCCGTTCGGGACAGGTTGATTGCGGCCGGTGCTGAGATCGGGGACATCCACCGGTTGGGCGGTGAATGGTCGTTGTTCTTCCGCGATCCCGACGGCATGGAGCTTGAGGTGTGCTGTCACGCCGCTGCTGGGGACCCGCCACAGACGTGACGTCGGGGGAGCGGCGGGTGCGGCGGATCGCGCTGACCGGCGGCATCGGCTCCGGCAAATCGGCGGCGGCCGCGCTGCTCGCCGAGCGTGGAGCCGTCGTGATCGATGCTGACGCCTTGGCGCGCGAAGTGGTCGCCCCGGGCACGGCAGGTCTCGCCGCGGTACGGCAGGCGTTTCCAGGCGTGGTCGTCGACGGCGTTCTCGATCGCGCCGCGCTCGCGAGGATCGTCTTTGGCGACGCGAGCGCCCGGCGCACGCTCGAGTCGATCACGCACCCGCTGATCGGTGAACTCACCGCCACGCGCATGGCGGCGGCGCCCGCCGACGCGATTGTCGTCTACGACGTCCCGCTGCTGGCCGAATCGGGCAAGCGGGACGGGTACGACCTCGTCGTCGTCGTCGAAACCCCCCTCGACGTCAGGCTGGCGCGGCTTGCGGTTCGTGGGCTGCCCGAACCCGAGGCACGGCGCCGCATTGCCGCACAGGCGTCCGATGAGACGCGCCGGGCTCTCGCGGACATCGTGCTCGACAACGCCGGTGATCTCGCCGCACTCGCTGGGCAGGTCGCCGCTGCCTGGCCTGCGATCGCCGGGATCGAAATCGTCGGAGGTCTGCCGTAGTTTCGTCAAGATGAGACCGACAACGGATGTGGTGCGCGCGGCGAATCCGTTCGTGGTCGAGAGCAACTTCGAGCCGGCGGGTGATCAGCCGGCGGCAATCGAGCAGCTCGCCGCCCGGATCGGTGCGGGCGACAAGAACGTCGTCCTGCTCGGCGCGACCGGCACCGGCAAATCGGCCACCACCGCCTGGCTGGTCGAGCGGCTCCAGCGCCCGACGCTCGTGCTCGCACCGAACAAGACGCTTGCCGCACAGCTGGCGAACGAGTTCCGCGATCTGCTTCCGCACAACGCGGTCGAGTACTTCGTCTCCTACTACGACTACTACCAGCCCGAGGCGTACGTCCCGCAGACCGACACCTACATCGAGAAGGACTCCTCGATCAACGAGGAGG
>CAXTUZ010000166.1:0-4020 GCA_964247525.1 uncultured bacterium | reverse complement strand
CGGCGGGTGCGCGCCGGTTCGCAGACGACCACGGTGATTCCCGGACCCGAGGACGAGGTCGTCGAACGCGACGAGGCCCGCTGGTTCGCCCGTCAGCTCCGGCGCCTGCCCGAGCGGCAGGCCGAGGTCGTCAGCCTGCGCAGCGAGGGCCAGGGGATCACGTCGATCGCCGGCCGCATGGACCTGCCGTACAAGGCGGTCGAGTCGCTGCTGTCCCGCGCCCGGCGTTCGCTGCGCGGCTGGGCAGCGGTTGCCGTCGGAGTCTGGGCGCTGTCGCGCTTCTTGACCCGCCGCGCCGCGCAGTTGCACGTCGCCGCCGCCGTCGTCATCGCCGGGGTGAATATCGGTCCGCCCGCTCTGTTGGGCGCGGCAACCTCTGTCTCCCAGCGAGGTGGGACGGTGCAGATCGCCCCGGGTTACGGCGGCGCGGACCGCGTCGCGTCGCTACCGGCTTCGTCGAGCGCGCTCACGCGGGTCTGAGCCCTCCGGCCTCACCCGCGCTGTTCGCGGCGTTGCCGCAGTGCGCTCTGTGCCATCCGCCGAGCAAAGGGCCCGGTGAGCCCACGACCGCGATGTGCCTGCTCCATCACCGCGCGCAAAGCCCCGACGAACCAGTCGAGTTCGTCGTCACCGATGGTCAGCGGGGGCAGCAACTTGATGACGTCCATGTGGTCTCCGGCGACCTGCGTGAGTACCCGGTGGTCGGCGAAGAGGGGCTGAACGACCATCTGCGCGAACAAACCCTTCCGGACGGTACGCAGAGCTCCCCAGCTCGCCTGCAGCGCCAGCGACTTGGGCCGGCCGAATTCGAACGCGAGCATCAGACCGCGGCCCCGCACATCGCAGAGCAACTCGTACTCGGCCATCAGCTCACGGAGCTGCTCGCCGAGTTGCGCACCGCGGCGCTCGGCGTTGCCGACGAGATCCTCGTCGGCGATCACGGCCAGCGTGGCCAGGCCGGCGGCCATCGCCGGGGCGTTGCCCATGAACGTCGTGGCGTGCACGAACACGCGGTCGAGGGAGGAGTACACCCGTTCGAAGACCTCGCCGCGCGCCATCGTCGCGCCGACCGGGATGAACCCGCCGGACAGCGCTTTCGCCACGGTGACGATATCCGGGCCGACCCCCGTGCCGGCGAAGTCGTGCTCGTAGGCGAACATCCGGCCGGTACGGCCCAGCCCGCACTGCACCTCGTCGCAGATCAGCAGCGCGCCGTGCTCGTGCAAGAGCTCCCGTGCGGCAACGAGGAACCCCGGTGGCGCCACCTGCACGCCCTTGCCCTGTACCGGCTCGACGAGCAGGCCGGCGACGTCGCCTTTGCGCAGTTCACGGGCAAGCGCGTCCAGGTTCCCGAACGGCACGCGCGTATCGGGAAGTAACGGCCCGAAGCCCTTCCTGAACTCGGCGTTGCCATTGACCGAGAGCGACCCCGCGGTCAGCCCGTGATAGGCGTGGTCGCAGAAGAGCACGCGCGATTTCGAGGTTGCGCATCGCGCGAACTTCAACGCGGATTCGACAGCCTCGCTGCCCGAGTTGCACCAAAACAGCCTGTCCATTCCTGGCGCGACCGCGAGCAGTCGCTCCGCAAGCAACCCGGGCAGGAGCGGGGCGTCGAACTGCACCATGTCCGCGAGTTCGGCGTCGAGGACGTCGTGCAGCGCCTGCCGCACCACCGGATGGTTACGTCCGACCGCAAAGACGCCGAACCCGGCGAGCATGTCCAGGAAGCGGCGGCCTTCGCCGTCCCACAGGTACGCACCCTGCCCCCGGGTGTACGTGACGTCGGTTCCCAGCGTGCGCAACAACCGGGGCACCTGCCGGTTGAGGTAGGTGTCGTGCAACGCGTACGCATCCCCGGACGAGGCGGACAGGAGATCCTTCAGCGCGAAACTCACCCGGCGCGCCTTCCTGTTCGCCTCGGACTTCCACCGCGCTCAATCTAACCCGGCGAACAGGTCGTCCTCCCGCTCCTGGCCGCGATCGTGGTCCTGGTTCTCGCCGGCGCCCACCGCCGCGACGCGCCGGTAGTACTCGGTCGCGAAGGCCCACTGTCCGACCCCGTCCGCGAGGGAGAAGAACGGGCCGTCGGTGCTGATCTGGCTGGCGTGCGCGCGCATCGCGGCCAGCTTGTGCGGAAGGAACTCACGGGCGTCGATGGCCGTCGTGACCAACTCGTCGGGCGTGGCGAACGGGATCTCGTCGACCGACTCGACCTGGAGGAAGGTCTGGTTGACCGCTTTGAGATGCTCGAGGCCCTCAGCCAGCACCGAACGTGGAGTGCACGTCCAGTAGACCTTTCCGATCCGCCACGGCGGACCGAGATCCGGTCGGTAGTCGGCTTCGGCGGCGGCCGCCACGGCGGACATGGTCACCCGGTTCGCCTGAATGTGGTCAGGGTGGCCGTACGCGCCGTTCTCGTCATAGGTGATGACGACGTGCGGTTGCACCTCCCGGACGACGGCGACGAGCGCCGCAGTGACCTCGGCGAAGTCCGCCCGCCAGAAACAGCCCGGCACCGCGTTCTCGGGGCTGCCCATCATGCCCGAATCACGCCACCTGCCCGGGCCGCCGAGGAAGCGATGGTCCCCGACGCCGAGCTCGGCACACGCGCTGGCGAGCTCGGCGATGCGGAACTGCCCGAGAGTGTCGTCCCTGCCGGACGCAAGATGCCCCAGCTCGGGAACGATGACCTCGCCTTCCTCGCCAAGCGTGCAGGTGACGAGCGTGACCCCGGCTCCCTCCGAGGCGTACTTCGCCATCGTCGCGCCGGTCCCGATCGTCTCGTCATCCGGGTGTGCGTGAACGAGGAGAACGCGGCGAGCGGGTCGAGTCATGGCCCGACCCTACGATCGAGCAGTGTCCGGCGCAGATGAGCAGCTCTCGTTCCCGCGCCTCGCGGCGCGGACCCAGCGGTTCACGCTCGGGCGACCGAGATCGTTCACCGTCGGCGCGGACGGCTCCCGAGTGGTCTTCCTGCGCTCGGGCGGCGGCCGGGACCCCGTCCAGTCGCTGTGGGTTCGCGACGTCGCCGCCGGGACCGACCGCCAGGTGGTCGACGTCAAGCGCCTCGACATCGAGCGCTCCGACCTGAGCGCCTTCGAGCGCGGGCGGCGCGAGCGGGCCCGGGAGTCCGCCAGTGGCCTCACCACGTACGCCACTGACGCCGACGCGACGGTCGCGATGTTCGTGCTGGGCACGGCGATCGGCGTCGCCGACCTAGTGGGCGGCGCGCCGGTGCGGCTCCTGGCCCTTGCCGGTGGCACCGCATTGGAGCAGGACGTCGCACTGGTCGCGGACCCCCGCCCCGCGCCGGACCGTAGTGGCCGATTCGCGGTGGTCAGGGCGGATGCCGTCGTCGTGTGCGACCGGGACGGGACCGTCCTGCGGGAAATCCGCGGGCCGGCCGGTACGAGCGCCGGACTCCCGGACTTCATCGCAGCGGAAGAACTCGGCCGGATGCGGGGTCACTGGTGGTCGCCGGACGGTTCGGCGCTGCTGGTCGCGGTGGTCGACGACTCGCCGGTGCGGCGCTGGTGGATCGCCGATCCCGCACACCCCGACCACGCGCCGACCGAACACGCGTATCCGGCGGCGGGTACCCCCAACGCCCGGGTGTCGTTGCTGCTGGCCGCGCCGGACGATCAGACCCTTACGGTGACCGGCTGGGAGAGCGACGAATTTCCGTACCTGGCGGCGGTCAACTGGACGCGCGGCGGTCTCGTCGTCACGGTGCTCGGGCGGGACCAGCGCAGCGCCCAGATCCTGCGCATCGATCCGCGAACCGCTGCTGCGGAGCCGATTCGCACCGACTCATCGACCACCTTCCTCGATCTGACCCCCGGCGTGCCCGCGCTCCTCGACGACGGCCGGCTCCTGGTGGCCTACGACGACCCGCTGGCGGACGTCCGCCGGCTCGCGCTCGACGGCGCACCGTTCTCGCCGCCGGGACTGCATGTCGCGGCGGTCCGGCACGCCGGCGACGGCGCGGTGATCGTCGTCGCCACGGAGGACGATCCGACC
>CAXTUZ010000165.1:0-4029 GCA_964247525.1 uncultured bacterium | reverse complement strand
CCACGACCCGCCCCCCCCCGCGCGCCCGGGGCGCCTTGGCGGCCCCGCGCGGCTCGCCCCCGTCCAGGACGGCGACGTCCGTCGCCGCTTCGACGAGTTCGGATTTCGCCGCCGCAATGGCCGCGCGGCTGCCGAACTCACCCAGGTGGGCCGTACCGACGTTGAGAACCAGCGCGACGTGCGGCCGGCTGATCGCGCACAGCCGGGCGATATCACCGACCGCACGAGCCCCCATCTCGACGACGAGGAAGTCCGTGCTCGCGTCCGTGCGAAGCACGGTCAGCGGCACCCCGATGTCGTTGTTCAGTGACCCGTGCGGCGCGACCGTCGAGCCGTGAACGGCGAGAACCTCGGCGAGCAGGTCCTTCACGGTCGTCTTTCCGGCCGATCCGGTGACCCCGATGACTCGAGCGCCGAGCGAGGACCGGTGGTGGCGGGCGAACGCGCCGAGAGCGGCAACGCACTCGGGCACCAGCACGTGCGGTCCCTCGACCGGTCGCTCGGACAGCGTCCCCGCCGCCCCGGCGGCCTGGGCCGCGGCGGCAAAGGCGTGACCGCTCGTCCGCGTGCCGTCGAAGGCGACGAACAGGTCGTGCGGCGCGATGACACGCGAGTCGATGCTGACGCCGCGTACGGGGGCGTCCTGGCCGTGCAGGTCACCGCCGGTGACCGCGGCCACCTTGGCGAGGGAGCTCAGCACGCGGCGAGCTGCTTCGCGATCGCGGCCCGCAACACAGTCCTGTCGTCGAAAGGCGTCACCACACCGCCCCGTTCCTGACCGGTCTCGTGACCCTTCCCGGCGACCACAACGGTGTCACCCGGGGCGAGCCCGTCGACGGCACGGGCGATCGCACGGGCACGGTCGGGCTCCAGCACGTACGGAAGGTCCAGCCCGGCGGTCATGTCCGCGAGGATCTCGAGCGGATCTTCCGATCTGGGGTTGTCGCTCGTCAGGACCGCGAGGTCGCTTCCCGCGGCGGCGGCCCGAGCCATCGGTGCTCGTTTGGTGCGGTCACGATCGCCGCCACACCCGAGGACGACCACGAGGCGCCCGGGCGTGAGCGGACGGAGCGTCTCGAGCACGGCGCGGACCGCGCCCGGCGTGTGCGCGTAGTCGACCAGGGCCGTGTACGGCTGGCCGGCGACGACGGACTCGAGCCGGCCCGGAATGCCGGGGAGCGCACAGATGCCGGCAGCGGCCCGATCGACATCGACACCGCACGCAACAGCTGCGGCGAGCGCACCCAGTGCGTTGGCAACGTTGACCGTCCCGGGAATGCCGATGCGCAGATCCACCTGTTCCCCCGCCGGCCCGTGCGCGACGAACTCGCTCCCCGACGGTCCGGCGTGCCGGACCTCCGCCGACCAATCCGCCCAACCGACGCCGCTCGCCGAGTAGGTGACGAAAGGGATACGGACGCGCTCCATCAGCGACTCCCCCCAGGAGTCGTCGACGCAGATGACGGCGGTTTGTACGGTCCCCTTCTGGAAGAGCTTCGACTTCGCCTCGAAATACGCCGGCATGGTTCCGTGAAAATCGAGGTGCTCCGGCGAAAGGTTGGTGAATATGCCTGCGCTGAACGTTGTGCCCGCGATACGCCCCAACGCAAGGGCATGCGAGGAGACTTCCATGGCGCCCGCACCGACACCCCGTTCGACCGCGGTCGCAAGAAGTGCTTGCAGCTCAGGTGCTTCCGGGGTGGTCCGGGCCTGGGAAAGTCGGGTTCCCGCGATCCGGGTCTCGATTGTACCGAGAAGAGCGGTCGTGAAACCCGCAGCAGCGAAGGCGGCTTCGAGGAAGAACACGGTCGAGGTCTTTCCATTCGTCCCGGTGACTCCGACCAGCGTCATCGCCGCGCTCGGGCGTCCGTAGAGCTCGCTCGAGCGCGGGCCGAGAACCGCGCGCGGATCGGCGACGACGACGAGCGGGACACCGAGCGGCACGTTTATGCCCGCGGCGCCCTCGGCGTCGGTGAGCACCGCGACGGCGCCGGATCGCGCCGCCTCGACGGCGAACTCGATACCGTGCCGCGAAGCACCGGGCAGCGCCGCGAACAGATCCCCGGGACGCACGTCGGCGGAGGAGAGCGTCACCCCGCTCACCGCGATCCGGGCGGCAGCGCTGTCGAGCTCGGTGTGGAGGGCGGCGGCGATACCCGCGAGATCGGCGTGGGGCACCGTCCGCGGTCGTAACGAAGGCACGTCGACGAGGCTAGCCGTCGAGCGGAAGCGCGGGCGCACTCGTCCCGGTCGGCGGGATGCGCAAGGTCTTCAATGCGAAGCCCATCACATCCCGAAAGACCGGGGCCGCAACCGTTCCGCCGTAGTAGCCGGACTGCGGATGGTCGAGGACCACCTCGACGACGAGCTGCGGGTCGTCGGCGGGAGCCATCCCGACGAAACTCGACACGTACGCGCCGTCGTATCGGCCGTTGCTCCCCACCGCGTTCGCGGTTCCGGTCTTACCGGAGATCCGGTAGCCCGCGATTCGCGCCAGCGGGGCGGTGCCGTTCTCGGTGGTGACCTGCTCCATCATCAGGCGCAGTGTGGCGGCGGTCTGCGGGCTGATCACCTGGCGCCGGGGTGCCGGCGCCAGAGCCTGCTGGCGGCCGTCCGCCCCCGCGATCGAAGCCACGATGCGCGGCGCGACGTACATGCCGTTGTTGGCCAGTGCGCCGTAGGCCGCGGCAACCTGAAGCGCAGTGACGTCCATCCCCTGCCCGAACGGGATCGTCGCAGCCGTCGTAGGTCCCCACGAATTCACATCGGGGAGCACTCCAGGGAGTTCGCCGGGTAATTCGATACCGGTCCGCTGCCCGAAACCGAAGAGCCGCAAATATTTGTCGACCTGCGCGTTCCCGAGCATCTGCGCGACTTCGATGGCGCCGATATTGCTCGACTTCGCCAGGACGCCGGTCAGCGTGAGCTTTTCGTCCCCATGGGATTCGGCGTCATGAAACCTCGCGTCCGCGACCTGCAGCGAGGCAGGAATGTCCAGAACGCTGCCGGGAACGAGAGCACCGGTCTCCAGCGCCGCGGCGGCGACGATCATCTTGTTGACACTGCCCGGTTCGTAGATGTCGCTGACCGTCCGGTTTCCGGTGAGCGCCGGAGCGACTGCGCCGGGTCTACTCGCGTCGAAGCTGGGCGCGGTCGCATCCGCGAGCACCTGACCGGTGCGCGGATCGAGAACGATGACAGTGCCGCTCCGTGCTCGGGTCGCCGCCACCTGGGCGGCGATGGCCTGCTGAGCCGCGAACTGAATGTCGCCGTCGATCGTGAGCGTGACGTTCTTGCCGGGATCGGCGTGGGTGATCTTGCGGGAGCCGCCCGGGATCACCCGTCCGCCGGGATCGACCTCGACGGTGATCGATCCGGCCGAACCGCGCAAGGTCGTATCGAAAGCTCGCTCGATCCCGGCAAGCCCCTTCTCGTCGATGTTCGTGAAGCCGACGACACTCGCGCCCAGCGGTCCCGCCGGGTAGCTCCGGCGGGGTTCGGACAGCACCCCGATACCGGGCAGCCGCGCGGCCTGGATCGCTCGGCCCTGGGCCGGGGTGAGACCGTGCGCGAGCCACGCGAAGCGACCACTGGCCGTGAGTTTTGCCTGCAGCGCATCGGGATCAGCGCCGAGGAGGTTGGCCAGTATGGCCGACTCGCCGGCGGGATCGGTGACGAGTTTCGGATCCGCGTAGACAGCGCGCGCGTCGATGTCCTGCGCGAGGACGTTGCCGTTGCGGTCGAGGATCTCGCCGCGTTGTGCGCTGACCGTGGTCGTACGCAACCGCTGGTCCTCACCCTGCGAGGCGTAGGCGGTGGCCGAGATGCCCTGCAACCACACGAGCCTGACGCCGAGGGCGCCGAACACCAGCGCCGCGGCGATCGCGACGCCGCGAAGGCGCGGGCCCGATCGAGCCATGGCGGGACGCCGCCCGCGCCGGGCCGAGGACCTCATCGCGCCGCGTTCGTTCGTGCCGCCGGTGTCGGCGCACCAGGCGTCCGGCGCCGTGCAGCAGCCGGTAGCGCCGC
>CAXTUZ010000164.1:0-4032 GCA_964247525.1 uncultured bacterium | reverse complement strand
GCTCACCGCGTACGGCGATGCCGCCGGGCGCACCCCGGCGACGAACGTGCCTGTCGAACTCGGCGGGACCACCCTGCATGCCGGCGTGTACACGCACCCGACGCTAGGTCTCACCGGCACCCTCACCCTCGACGGGCAGGGCAACTCAGCGGCCGAGTTCATCTTCCAGGCCGGGTCGACGATCATCACCGCCCCGAACAGCCGGGTGCTGCTCATCAACGGGGCGCAGGCCTGCCACGTGACCTGGCAGATCGGCAGTTCCGCCACCTTCAACACCGGCACTCGATTCGTCGGTGACGTGCTCGCCCACACCTCGATCACCGCGAACACGGCGGCGACCTTCCAGGGACGGCTCCTCGCGCGTGACGGCGCCGTGACGCTCGACACCAACACGATCACCCGTTCGACGTGCGCGCCGCCGACCACCTCGACCGCGACGACGCTCACCGCGAGCCCAGCCACAAGCTCCGCGCCGGGAACGCCGATCGTGCTCACCGCAAAGGTCGCCGCGATGACCGGAACCGCGACCGGCACGGTCACCTTCACGGACAACACCACGGTCCTCGGCAGCAAGCCGCTCACCGGCGGCTCCGCCAGTTTCACCGTGCCCACCCCGACGGTCGGAAGGCACCTCTATGCCGCGACATACACCGCGAGCGGCGGATTCACCAACTCCTCAACAGCCTCAGCATTGAGTCACACCGTGACCGCGGCCGCCGTGCCGGTGACCCCGATCGCGACCGTGCCGACGACTCCCGCGACGGCGACGGCGACGGCGCAGAGGTCCTCATCCCGGCTCACCGCGAGCGCCCAGGACACCCAGTCGCTGCCCAGAACGGGAACCCCCACCGAAGCTCTCGCTGCGGTCGGTACCGCGCTGCTCGGGGCGGGAATCACCGTCATCGCCGTCACGCGGCGACGTACCCGCAGTTAGCCGGTATCCGTAGAACGACCGAACGGGCCGCCCGGCGCGATTCGCGGGCGGCCCGTTGGTACGACGGCAGGGATCTAGAGGTGCAACCCGCCGCCGAGCTTGCCCAGAAGCTCCTTCGGGTCAAGGTTGAACTTGCTCAGCAGGCCCGCGTGCTGATCGGGGTCAACCTGGTCGGGTAGCTCCTGCGAGGCCTGATCGACCTGATCGTGTTGTCCCTTGTCCTTCAACAGCTGCAGAATTTGGTCTTTGCCGATCTCCATCTGTGTCTCCGTTTCTTATGCGTGGCTGCGCTTGCGTCCGGTCACGGCATTGAAAATCAACAGTGCGATGACAGCGCCGATCACCGAGCCGACCCAGCTACTCGGCTGGACGAAGCCGTCGTGGCCGTCCTTGTGGAACAAGGCGTAACCGATGAATCCGCCGATGAACGAGCCGACGACTCCGAGCACCACGGTCTGCACGAACGACAGGTCGTCCTTGCCGGGTACGAGAAGCCTGGCCAGGAAGCCGGCCACCGTTCCGACGATCAGCAGCCCGATGATGGTTCCTAGCATGACAACCTCCGCTCCGGCACTCACCGTGAGACCGTGGCCCCAACGTGCCCGCCCTCTGATCCGTCAAACGGCAGGTCGCGGGACGATCGTGGAAAGGGATGAGGCGGAATCAGAGCATCGAGTCGCTGCGTGATGGTCACAAAGCGAGTTACTTGTGGGCGGCGCGTTGATCTGCGGCCCGAGCGAGGCGTTCCTTTTCATCCTCGGGGAGTTTGCGCGAGTCGCGCACTTGCACAAAGGGTTCCACGTCTTCCGGAACTCCCGCGTCGAGGCTGCGCTGGTGCGCCGTTTCGGCGTTGAACTCCGCGCCGAGCAACAACGCGATGTTGGTGATCCACAACCAGACGAGGAAGACGATGACGGTTGCCAGCGAGCCGTACGTCTTGTTGTAAGAACCAGAAAATGACACGTAGACAGCGAATGCGCCCGACGCAATCAGCCAGACAACGACAGCGACTATCCCGCCACCGGTGATCCACCGGAATCCGGGTTGCTCGACGTTGGGGCACGCCCAGTACAGCAGCGATATCGTGAGGCTCACCAGAATGAGAAGCACGGGCCATTTCGCAATGTCCCAAGCGAGCACCGCTGTGTGCCCGACGCCGAGCGCTTGGCCCACTTGGGATGCGATGGAGCCGGTGACGACGACGATGACCGCGCTCAGGACAAGCATGATCATGACGGTGACGGTCACCCCGAGGCGGACCGGGGCGGTTTTCCATATCGGTCGGCCCTCATCGACATCGTAGATGGCGTTCATCGCCCGCATGAAGGCCGCGACGTAGCCGGACGCGGACCAGGTTGCGATCACTATCCCGGCAATCGCCGCGATGCCCGCAGACGTCTTCTTGCCCTGCGTCTGGCTGATGATCGAGTTGAGGAACGACTTGACCCCGCCGGGGCTGATCTGACCGACGTTGTTCACCAGCTTGGTCGTCGCATCGTGACCGAGGAAACCGAGAATCGACACCAGCACGAGCAATCCCGGGAACAACGCGAGGACCCCGAAGTACGTGAGTGCGGCGGCGCGATCGGTGACGTCGTCATGCTTGATCTGCTGTACCGAACGCTTCAAGATCGCCGACCAGCCACCCGCCGCAATCTTGGTCGGGTCCTCAGGCAAGCCGCGCGCGGGCGCGGCGTCAGGCTCAGTCCTGGGCACGACGGCCGCCTAACAGCATGGGCGTGTGCTGCCCGGGCTGCTTCCCTTCAATCGCGCGCAACAGATGCATATACCGATTATGGTCCGGTTGGAGGGTGCGGCCGGTAGATTTCTTTGGTGTCCCGCCGAGGCAAGCAGGCAAAACGTTGCCGCACTATCGTCCTCTCCGTGGTCGTCGCCATCGCGTGCGTCGCGTGCGGCTCCAGCAACCATCAGGCGGTGACGACAACCACGTTCGACGCAGGGGCGTTGATGCACATACTCACGTCAGCTCCCGACGTCACGACGTTCACGCTGATGACAACCCGAACGGCAAGCACTGCAGGGCCAAGCCAGAAAACGTCGGACGTGGCCGTCTACGACATCCCGGCGGGCGGTTACGTCGACCGGGCAAGTGCCAGCGGCCGAGTTCCTGCCTACATGACCGTCTCCGTCGGGATCGACCTGTACCTCAGAACAACAGGCGGCACCTGGACGGAGATCATCCGGACCGGCAGCGCGTTCGCGAATGTCGCACCGAGAGCGCCGGGCACCGCGATCCTGCCACTGGTGAAATACGCCATGTCGGTGACTCGGGTCGGCCCCGAGACAGTCGCCGGCCTCTCGACCGTGCACTACCGGACGGTCGAAACACTGCAGCAGTTTCGGCTCGCGTTGCAGGAGGAATCGGCGCCAGGGAGTGGCGCATTAGGGGCTCTCGCCGGGGCAGCAGGGACTGTCACGACCGACCTTTTTCTCACAGCCACGGGCCTGCCGATCAGCATCACCGACATCGAGCGCGTCACCAAGAATTCGCAAACAGTGACCGAGACAGTATCGCGGTCCTACAGCGCATATGGGCTCCCCTCCGGGCTCAGCGCCCCCGCGCCGCGCGATGTGAAGCGCACGGTCACAGTCGATAGTCCGACTGCCCTGTCATCTGCGGTCACCAAGGCGCTCGGCCAGTAGGCCACTCCGTCGAACCGCAACCCGGCGGGCCTTCCGCCCCGTCTCGGGGTAGGCAACGCACTGCACCGGGACCTTGAGGCCATCGCCAAGGGCGAGGTGGAGCGCCGCTGGTTCATACAGCAATACGAGGTCACCGAAACCCTCAACTACCTGGCCAGGCACGGGTTCGTCGAGCCCGACGACAGCGGCCGGCCGCGGCTCACGCCCGAAGGTAAACGGCGCTTGGACGTGCTGGGGCCGTATCCCGGCGACGTGCTGCCGCCATGGAAGCGGAACCGCTCATAGAGGCCAACTCGCCCCGGGCGCAGGGCAGGAGGGGGGGTCACAAGGGAGCGCAGCAGCGCGCAACTCGGGGGCAGATCCGCCAGACCCGCGCCAAGTGGGCGAGGGGGGAGTTGAACCCCCACGTCCTTACGGACACACGGACCTGAACC
>CAXTUZ010000163.1:0-4087 GCA_964247525.1 uncultured bacterium | reverse complement strand
TCGGGTCGACGGTGTTCACCGGTGCCGCCACGAATCCCTGGCCGTGGGTGTAGACGAGATGCTCGTTCGGCCAGTTCTTCTGGTTCGGCGCGAGCCCGTTCAGGTCCACCTCGCGCGCCGCGACCAGATATGTCTGCTCGGTGCCGCCGATCGCGTAACGGTCGACGTCGAGCGACGTTCCGAAGCCGTAGTAGGACCGCAGCTGCTGCAGCTGCTCGTAGGTAGGTTGTAGCTTGGCCGGGTCGAGCAGCCGGGTGTTCGGCACATTCGCGGTATCCGCCTTCACGGCGGTCGACGTCGGCACCGCGGCGGGATAGTCGGTGGTGATAACGGTGCCCTGACCGGTCGTCGGATCCTTCGGTTGGATCCCGTACGCATCCCGGGTCGCGGCGATGTTCCGGCCGATGTACTTCGCTTCCTTATTGATCGCGTTCGGTCCGACCTGGAACTGCTGCACCAGGAACGGATACAGGCCGCCGATAACGATCGAGGCGAGGACGAGCAGACCGAATCCGATTGCGGGCAGGGCAAATCCACGTCGGAAGGCGTTCGCGAAGAACAGGCCGGCGCACACGATCGCGATGAACAGCAAAATCGTCTTCGCCGGCAGCGTGGCGTGGACGTCGGCGTATCCGGCGCCCGTCACCTTCCCGCGACCGGCGAACATCAGGCCGTACCGGTCGAGGTAGTACGCGAAAGCCTTGAGCAGCACGAACAATCCGATGAGCACGGACAGGTGCGCCTTCGCGGCGGCCGAGACTTTCTCACCGCGCGTCTGTACGCGAATCCCCCCGTACACGTAGTGCAGCGCCGCGGCGACCAGGAACGAGACGAACACCGCCGCGAAAAGGTAGGTCTGGATCATGCGCTCGAACGGCAGCGTGAACATGTAATAGCTCACGTCCCGCTTGAACTGCGGGTCCTTCACCCCGAACGACTGACCGTTCAAGAACAGCTGAACGGTTTGCCAGCGGCCCTGCGCTGCGGCCCCGAAGAAGATCCCGAAGACCCCGGCCACGACGATCAGCAGGATCTTGCGGAACGGCTGAACGAGGACGCGATACGCCTCGAGCTGCTGCTGCTCGGGGGACATCGGCACGTACGCCGGCCGCAGCACGTACGCAAGCACCACGTTCGCCCCGACCGCGATCGCTCCGATCAACCCGACCACGACGAACAGCACGATCCTGGTCCACAGGATCGTGCTGAACACGTTGCTGAAGTGCACCGACCGGTAGAACAGGAGATCGATGTAGATGTTCTGCCCGACCGTCAACAGCAAGATGACGACGATGAACAGCGCGAGGATGGGCAGCACCACCGCGGCCCGTGGTGCACGTCGCAGGCGTGGCGCGGTGAACGTCACGCCTGCCACCTCCTTCGTCGCCCGAGCCGCACGGTCCGGGACACGCTAGCCGTCGAACCTAGAACACGGTCAGCAGTGCGGCAACGAATCGGCATGGCCGTCCCGTACGGCGCTCAAGGCGCGGAGCGCGTCGTCGAGGGTCGAGACTCGCACCACGTTCAGTCCCTTCGGGATCGAACCGCGTGCCTCGTCACAATCTCCGGCCGGTGCGAGGAAGACCGACGCCTTGAACGCATGGCGCGCGGCGTACATCTTCTGCTGGATGCCGCCGATCTCCCCCACGTTACCGGCGTCGTCGATCGTTCCGGTGCCGGCGACGACGGTCGTACCGGTGAGCGAACCGGGGGTGAGCCGGTCGTACACCCCGAGCGCAAGCATGAGGCCGGCGCTCGGTCCCCCCACCGCATTCGGATCGAGCGTCACGTTAACCTTCACGCCCCGCGCCTCATTCGCCAGGGAGATGCCGAACCGCGGCGTCTCGTCCTGGCCGCCGCGGACCCGGCCGACCTGGACCTGCATAGGTACGCCGCCTCGGCGCACGGTGAAGGTGAAGCGCGCGTTGACGTCGGTGACCGCGGCGCTCAGCGCCTGGAGCTGTCCAGCGCTTCGTATCGGCGTGCCGTTCAGGGCGGTGACGAGGTCACCGGTGCGGAGGGCTGCCGCGGCCGGAGATCCGGCCTGGACACCGGCGACCTTCACGTCGAGCAACCCGAGCGCGGCTTCGGCGGCGTCGACCGCGGACGATTGAGCCTGCTGCATCTGCGCGCGCCCCTCCCGCTGAACGTCGGCGGACGACTGGTCCGGCGGAATGATGACCTCCCGTGGGATGACCGCGTCCGAGGCGCTGAGCCACGAGTCGAGCGCCGTCGCCAGCGTCGGCTCGCCCCGCAGCTGACTCACCGTCGTGGCCCCGAGCTTCGCGCCCGATACGGGGTGGTCCGCCGATGCCGGGCTGACGGTGATCAGCGGCCCGTTGCCCTGCCCGGTGGACGGGCACTCACGCGTACCGGCGCCGAGGGTGTTGCACACCGGGCCCGGGGAGAGCACCGCGTACGGAACGGGAAGGGTGAACAGCAAGATGACCAGCGTTATCACGGCGATACCGGCCACTGAGGTCGCCAACGCGCGGCGGCTCACTCCGGACGGTGGCGGGGACCGCGCCCTCGCTGCCCGGAACCGACTGCGGGCAGGGCGCGCCCCGGCTTCGCGAGCGCGGTCAACATCTTTTGGTGTGCCGCGATCTGGCTCGCCGGATCGAGCGGCTTGTCGGGGCGACGCGCCCATCTGTTCCACAACAACGCAAGCGCTAGGGCCGCGACGGGGATGATGAAGACGATCACGAAGGCACAGGCTTCCGGGTGGCGGAGAGGATTCCCTAAACCCTAGCCGGTGGGCTTGCAGTTACGCGCAATTCACCCAGTCGCTCGTGCCGTCGGCGTAGACCTGGCGCTTCCAGATCGGAGCGTCGGCCTTGATGATGTCGATGAGAGCCTCGCAGGCGGCGAACGCCTCGGCGCGGTGCGCCGCGGAGGCGGCGACGGCGACCGCCGTGTCACCGACCGCGAGACGCCCTACCCGGTGCTCGATCGCGACCCCGACGACGGCCGGATGCCGTGCGGCGATCTTCGCGCCTACCTCCCACAGCGCTGCCTTCGCCGCGGGATGCGCCTCGTACTCCAGCGCTATCACCCGCTTCCCGCCGGCTTGGGTGTCGTGGTCACGCACCGTGCCGACGAAAAGGACCTGCCCGCCGGCGCCGGGCGCTGCCACCGCGCCGAGCACGGCCGTGGCGTCGATCGGCTCGCTCGTCAGCTCGCAGTGCCGCATCGCCCGGCGGTGTCGCGGCGCTTCACCGGACGCGATCTTGGACACCGGCCCAAGGTACCGGGACGCCGTCGGGCGGGCGATCCGCCGCGACGTTCGCGGTTACGGTTGACACATGGCGAGTGACGTTCCTTTCGGGTTCTCCGGTGGCTCCGACAGCGGTGACGACGGAGCGCAGCCTCGTCGCGCTGACGACATGACCGCGAAGTTCCCGTTCTTTGCCGAGCTCGAGAAGCTCATGTCGTGGCAGGGCGGCCCGGTCAACTGGGATCTGGCCAGCCAGATCGCGATCAAGGCAGCAGCCGAGGACGATCCGCCGGTGTCACCGGGTGAAGCACGGGAGATCGGGGAGGCGGTACGGCTCGCAGACCTGTGGCTGGACGATGTCACCGCACTGCCTTCGGCGGGCGCCGGCGCAGCCGAGGCGTGGTCTCGCGTGCGCTGGGTGGAAGCAACGTTGCCGGTGTGGCGGACTCTCATCGATCCGGTCGCCGAGCAGGTGAGCGGGGCAATGGGCGACACGCTCCGCACGGGGCTGGAGGACATGCTCGAGGGCGGCCTTCCCCCGGAGATGCGAGGCATGCTGCCGCCGGAACTCGCCCACTCGCTCCCGGCTGACGCCGCCGGGTTCCAGGCGATGCTCGGACCGATGCTGGGCATGCTCGGCCAGGTGGGCGGCCTGCTGTTCGGTACCCAGGTCGGGCAGGCACTCGGCGCGCTCGCCGGCGACGTGCTCACGTCGGCCGAAGTCGGGTTGCCGCTTGCGCCCGCGGGCACCGCGGCCCTCGTGCCGGCAAACGTCGCCGCGTTCGAGGCGGGGCTCGCCGTCCCGCACGACGAGGTCCGGCTGCTGCTCGCCGTTCGTGAGGCGGCGGCTGCCCGGCTGTTCGGTCACGT
>CAXTUZ010000162.1:0-4143 GCA_964247525.1 uncultured bacterium | reverse complement strand
GGAAGAAGAGCTACGACAAGCGGCAAACCTTGGCCAACCGCGACGCGGCACGAGAGATCGCGGTCGCGTCCGGCCGTCGTGCCAAAGGGATGAGCGGGCTCCGCCCGGGGCGTTCCGAGCGGTGACCGCCGAGACCCTCTCCGCGCCTGGAGAGACGCTGCCCACGGTGGTCGGCGCGGCGGTCGGGCCTCGTCCGGTGTGGACGACGGCAGCGGTGGCCGGCTGGGTCCCGATGGTCCTGCTTGCTGATCGCGGCGCGTCGTATCCGGTCCAGTGCGGGCTCGGCGTGGCGACCTGGATTCTCCTGATCGGTCTCCTGCGAACGGAGAGTGCGCATACCCGCGCGCAGGTCGCCGTCGTGGTTGCCTATGCGACGCTCATCGAGTTCGTGTTCTCCGGGCTGCTGCACGTCTACGACTACCGGCTGCACGAACAGACCTTCCTCGCGCGCGTGCCGTGGTTCGTACCTCCCGGGCACGGCCTCGTCTACCTCGCGGCGCTCTCGTTCGGCCGTGACCCGTGGGTCCGAAGGCAGGCAAAGCGGTTGGTCCCGCTGGCGTTGTTGCTGGCGACCGCCTACGCGGCCTGGGGCCTGCTGCTGGCCCCGCGGCTCGACGTGCTCGGGGCGCTGTGGTTCGGGTGCCTGGCATATTTTTTGATGCGCGGGCGCCAGCCGCTGGTCTACGTCGGCGCCTTCGCCGTGGTCACCTGGCTCGAGTTCCTCGGGACCGGTCTGGGCACCTGGGCGTGGGCTTCGCACAGCCCGACCGGCATCATCCCGATGGGTAACCCGCCCGCGGACGCGGCCGGTGGTTACGGCTTCTTCGACGCCGCGGCGCTTCTCCTCGGGCCCTGGGTGGCGTGCCAGGCGGCAGCGGTACGCACGATGCTCTCGAGGTCGGCGTAGCGCGGGGACCAGCCAAGGGCCGCCCGGATCCGGCGCGCGTCGGCAACGAGCTCGGCGGGATCGCCGGCGCGGCGGTCGGCCTCGTTGATCTCGAGGTCGGTGCCGATGACCCTTGCGACGGTGGCGAGCACCTCGCGATTCGAGAAGCCGGCACCGACCCCCACGTTGTACGCCTCACCGGGTGCGCCCGCGAGAAGCGCGTCGACGGCGAGGACGTGCGCATCCGCGAGGTCCTCGACGTGCACGTAGTCCCGGATGCAGCTGCCGTCGGGGGTTTCGTAGTCGGTGCCGAACATCGTCATGGCGGTGCCACCCATCGCGGCGGCGATCGCGAGTGGGATGAGATGGGTTTCATGCTTGTGTGCTTCGCCCAGGGTGGCATCCGCACTCGCTCCGGCGGCGTTGAAATACCGCAGGGCGATGGAGCGAAGGCCGTACGCGTGGCTGTACGCGGCGAACAGTCCTTCGGTGTCGAGCTTGGTTCGGCCGTACACGTTCGTGGGCGCTTTCGTCGCCTCTTCCGGAATCGGAACCACGTCCGGCTGGCCGTAGACCGCCGCACTCGAGGAGTACACGACAGGCGGACTTCCCCTGTGCCGCAGCGCTTCTGCGAGGTGGAACGATCCGAGGACATTCACCCGGTAGAAGCGGGTGGGATCGGTCATCGACAGGCCGGCTTCGGTGGCGCCGGCGAAGTGCACGACGGCATCCGGTTGCGCCTCGTCGACCGCTTCCCGGGTGGCCTGCTCGTCGGCGAGGTCGGTGCAGTGGAAGCCGACGTCGTCGGAGACCGTTTCGCGATGGCCGGCGGACAGATCGTCGAGCACGCTGACGTCATGCCCGGCGAGGAGAAGCGCCCGCACGGTGTGCGAACCGATATAGCCGGCGCCGCCGGTGACCAGGATTCGTGCCATGGAGCTCAGCAGTGCACCGTGACGGCGACTGCACTCCCGCCCGCGAGCGCGTTGTTGCCGGTCAGCGACACGGTCTTGAAGTCCGGGCTCACGGACCCCGTCCCCCCGGTGACGAGGAAGCGCGTGCCGCCCGCGGCACCCGCGAACGTCTGGCTGGACACGGCACCGCCTGCCGGCGGGAGCAGCAAGCCGAGGTAGTCAGGCTTCGTACCGGTGAAGTCCGGTCCGGCTACCACGCCGATGTTCACGGTGAAGTATCCGCCGGATTGCGCACAGGTGCCCCCGTTGAGGGTGTTCTCGTGGCCGGCGAGAGTGATCGTCGCGGTTGCCGATCCGTCGCAGAAGGTCCGGATGACGCCGCCTTCGCCTCTCTTGTACTTCGAGCACGAACTCGTCTCACCGCTCGGCGCCGCACTCGAGGTGGCACTCGAACTACTCGAGGACGAGTCGGTCGAACTGCTCGGCGCCACCGAGGTCGAGCTGGCCGTCGTGCTCGCCGTCGTACTCGCGCTACTGCTGCTCGATCCGCAGCCCGCGAGCATCGCGATCGAGGCGCTGAAAGCGCACAGCGGAAGAAGAATGCGGGGCATGTGTCGGCTCTTTCGGTCGGGAGGCCGGATGCCTCCGGGCGGAGACACTACCGTTTCTCGCGATCTTGACCGGCGTGCGAGACTGAGGACACAACTGAAGAGGGACAGAACGCGTCCCACCCCCAGGGGGTGAATGGTCTCGACTTCGGATGTCAGGCCAGGGGAAGCGGGCCGAGGATGCCAGGGGCGAGCTCGTAAACCATCCCCTGGAAAAGAAATAAGCGCCGATAATTACGCGCTCGCTGCCTGACCTAGGTCGGTAGCCGTCAGCCCCGGAGTGCCTCCGGCCGGGATGCTGGCGTCGACAGGAGGCTCACGGTGCGGCCCGGTCGCGGGGTCGTAGCGGAAACCTCACAGCGGCTTTACCCGTCGCCGGCGAGCCGTGGCGACCGGCGGGGCGAGAACTCGTACACGGTCTGCGCCCGGAGAAGCCCTGTTCTGGTACCGAAGGACGCGGGTTCGATTCCCGCCACCTCCACGAAGCGTTCGTTAATACGAACCGGTGTCCCTAGTGGCCGAGCCGCATGCGGCTCGGCCACTGGTGGTTCGGGGACTAGGTACGTCAGGTGTGCCTGCCAGTCCGCGTCTACCTCCACGTGATGGATGAGCTTTCTAAGTAGGTGCTTAGCTGCGGTTGGCGGCCCGTTGACGAGAGCGGCATCGACCCGTCGTGCGGCTTCCTCGAGACTGCTGGCCGTTGGAATCTGTGGCTTTGTCTGAGCGAGACGTTCGGCGAGTTCGTCGCGGTGGGCACTCAGTTCGGCGCGTCGAGTCGTGAGTCGGTCGATTCGTTCGCGGCACATCTCGGCTGAGAGAGCACCCGCCTCGAATGCTTGTAGGTACCGGTCAAGAGCCGCTCCGGTTTCCCGTAGCTGGTGGTCGGCGCTCGTGATCTCAGCTTCGATCTGAGGCTGCTCGGTCTCGGCGGCGGCAATGGCTTTGTGGAGTCCGGTGAGGAAGAGGTCGCGGTTGGCGTAGATGCCGCGCAGGGACTCGAGGACTCCGGACTCGAGGTCGTCGGCCGGGACGGGGTCTGTCAGGAACTTTGTGTGTGTGTGGTTCGGCGTGACCTCCGCGGCTTGGGGCCGCGGGCTGGAGACGATTGAGCATGAACACTGAGATCATCGAGCGTGACCTTGATCTTGATGGGCTGGCCGGGCAGCTGGTCGCCGCTGCGAAGACCCGCGGTGTCGATCTGACTGGACCGGGTGGGCTGCTGACCGGGTTGACGAAGCAGGTCCTGGAAACAGCGCTCGAATCCGAGCTGACCGAGCATCTCGGTCATGACCGGCACGAGCGGTCGACGGCCGGATGGGTTTCGTCAGGTTCCCTGGCTCGACCAGTCGTCACGAATGTTGGCCCCGGGGGAGCTCAGTTCTCGGTGGCGATGGTGAGTGCGTTGCCGTCGTCGACGTGGTGATGCCAACCGTCCTCGGTGCCGTCGTCGTCTTCGAAGAAGACGTCGAGGGATTGGTAGAGGCGTAGGGCTTCTTGTCGGGTGAGGGTCACCCAGGTCTCGCCGTTCTGCTGGTCGACGTTCATGACGCGGAGCGTAGGAGCGCTAGCTCGCGCGCTTGCCGCGGGCGGTTATTTTGCTGGTGCGTAGGCGGTATGAACCGTCCCGGGTTTTGTGCCGGCTTCGTTCGGGTTACGCCGCGTTTGCGGTGTGCTGATGTCGACGGCACGTGAATCCTGACCCCGGCGCGGCATCTGAACTTTGACCCCCTGCCCG
>CAXTUZ010000161.1:226-4183 GCA_964247525.1 uncultured bacterium | reverse complement strand
GTGCAGCGGGCTGACGAGAAGGCACGGTGATCCAGGGTCGAGGGGAAGCGGCCCCCCAAAGCTAGGGACCCGGGCTGCTGGCGGCGGCGGTTCGGGTCGATTCTCAGAGTCGCGGCGGGCCCCGTCCGCGTCGCGCAGCACGCCGGACCGTTCCGGCTGTTCGGGTACTGCCGGGCCTCGGGATCGCCCGAAGCGGCTCGCCATCCCAGACCCGGTGGTAGAGATCGAGGACACGGTCGGCCTTGGCGGCGAAGTCCGGGTCGCGGGGAACACCCAGGACCGGTGCTGCCACGGCCGGATCGCATCAGCCGAGAGCCACCGGCGCACCGTGGACGCAGCCGGCGCGAGCACGGTGATGCCACGAGCCGCCGTCTCGTAAGCGATCTTAGCGGCCGACCACCGTGACAACGGCAAGCCATGCTCGGCCGGCAACGAACACGCCAACCCTTTGACCTCGGCGACCACCGCAGCCGCGTAGACCGGGGCCGACCCGAACGCCGACGATCAGCCAGCCCCTGCATCCCCTCAGCTGCGAACCGGGACCGCCACTTGCGGACCGTGTCCACCGTGACCCGCAGCCGCCGCGCGATCTCGGCGTTCGCGGTCCCGACCGAGGCGGCCAACACGATCTTCGCGCGGAGCACGTCACGCACCGAGGAGGTAGGAGCGGCAGCCACCCTGGTCAACGTCTTCCACTCAGACACCGCCAGGGCGACACGGAACGGGGAAGTGATCGCCATGACCACCGTTATCCGGCCCAGCGGCCCCCGCCGTGGGCGGACACGCCGGACAGCGAGACGATGAATCGTCCAGTCTCGGCCAGACACTGCGGTCCCACGCCCGAGCACGCTGGCCGCAGATCACCGACACCGCGGTCACCTTCCGCGGCCAATTCGCCTACGTCACCGCGACCCTGACCGACGGCAACACTCTGCCCCTGTGCCGACTCCGCTACAACGGCTCAGCCAGCCGATGAGGCTTCGCCATCTACCGGGCCAGCCACCACGACTACCAAGACAGCCTGCTCCCCACCGGCTGGCCCACCGGCAGCCCCGACGAAGCCCTCGACACCGCCTGCGGCCTCTACCTCGGCGACCCCACCGCCTGGCTCACACCCCCAGGGGGTCGGCAAAGTTGATCTGACCGTTATCTGATCATGTGAAGTGCGCGGAGCGGGTCACGGTTGGTCTTGCGGGTGGCGGCGGCGATGTTGGTCTGCCCGGAGCGTCGGTGGGCGCTGATCGCGAAGTTGCGCAGGCAGGCCATCACGGTCGGTCCATTGCCGGTGCGGACCTGGCTGCGGTCCTCGTCGAAGGTGACGTCGCGGACCCAGTGCAGCCGGTTCTCGATGTGCCAGTGCCCGCGGGCGGCGTCGGCGAACTGCTCGGCCGTGACCTGCGGGTAGTCCAGGTCGGTGACCAGGTAGACGGTCTCGGTCTGCCAGCAAGCGCTGCGCACCGGCCGGCGCCGCCGGGTGACCTTGGCGGCGAGCCGGGCGTGCGGGAAGCCGATCCCCGCATCGACGAGAGTCAGCTGCAGCGTCCGCTTCTCGATCCGGCCGTGCCCTTTCCCGGTGACGGCGTCGACCACTGGGACCTGGGTCCAGGGCAGCTCGCGCAGCTGCCGGTGCAACCTCGGCTGGTTCGCCTTCACCGTGAACAGGTAATGCCCACCCCGAGAGACGATCGCGTCGGCGTGGCCGCGTTGGGTGTGCATCGCGTCAGCCGAGACGAGTGTCCCGGTCAGGTCCAGGCGGTCCAGCAGCAGGGGAAATGCGCTGATCTCGTTGGATTTCCCGTCGACCTGGACCTGGGCCAGCACCCCGCCGGAACTGACGTCGAGGGCAGCGAGCAGATGCCTGGCCGGGCCGTCCGCGCGCCGCGCACCCCGGCAGGTCTTCCCGTCGATCGCGACCTGACCCGACAGTCCCGGCCGTACCGGCTGCCCGGTGCGCCCCGGCCCGACCACCGGGTGCGGGCCGGGGCGCCGCCCGGCCAGCCAGCCCGACAGCGCCGTATCCAACTCGCCCGGGTCGACCGCCTGCAGAACCCGGCGGATCGTAGCCTCGCACGGCACAAGGCGGCCGGTGCCCAGCCGCAGCCGCAGCCAGGCCGGCAGCTCCGCCGCCCACTCCGCGATCGCGACATAGGACCGGGCGCCGGCCAACGTGGCGCAGATCCCGATCGCCAGCACCGCCATCAGCGAGTGCCGCACCCCCCGACGATGCCGGGGATCGGGTATCCCCGCCAACACGCTCAACAGATCATCCGGGAGCTCGGACCCGAGCGCTTTCCGCGTGGCCGGATCGGCCAACACGGGCGGCAAGGTCCATGCTGGGGAAGCGGACACGGCACCACCCTTCAAGATCACGACGGCGTTAGACACCCTCATGATCACGACCGGTGCCGTGTCCCCCATCCCCTACACGATCATCGGCGTGTCGTCACGCGACACGCACATAGCGACGACTTTGCCGGAGCCCTGCGTCCTGACCGCACCGGTCGAGCGCCGCACAGTAGACAGCACCGTGATCGAGCGGGGAACCGTGATGGGGGACCAACTGCGAAGTGTGACACCGCCCATCGAGCCTGGCATATCCGCGCAGTACCTGTCCGCTGTCGACGTCGCCGCCGGCGACACCATCCACCCGGGGGAACTTCTCCTCGCGGTTTCCGGTCGGCCATTGTTCGCCTTGGCAGGTGTGGTCCCGGCCTATCGCGACCTTGCGCTCGGATCTAAAGGTCCCGACGTCGCTCAGCTTCAAACCGCCTTGCAGTTTCTCGGTGGTGCCGGCAAAGACCCCTCCGGAACCTTCGGTAACGGGACCGCGGCTTCGCTCTCCCGCCTATACGTCGGATCCGGGTACACGCCAGTCGTCGTAGCGGGAAAGCCCTCCCTTCCCCTGGCGGAAGTGGCCTACATCCCTTCGTTCCCTGCCACTGTGACGAACGTCGGCGGAACGATCGGGGACGCCGTGAAGGCCCCGCTGCTAACCCTTCAGACGGGCTTCCTTCACGTCAGCGTCTCCCTGCAGCCCGACGAAGCCCAACTCATCCGAAAAGGAACGACCGCCTCCCTCGTTGCCGAAGCCCTCGATGAGCAGGCGAACGGTACCGTCAGCAAGGTTGACCCGGTGACAACGACCGCGTCACAGGACCCCAACAGCCAAGGTGACGGTGCGGACGCAGCGAGCGCGAATCGTATCGTTCCTGTCACTATCGAACCAGCCTCGCCGCTCCCGGCGTCCTGGCTCGGACAGGACGTCCGAGTGACCTTCGTGTCGGCCCGCAGCCCCGCCGCCAGCAGCACGACGGCCAGGGCGGCCAAACTTCGTACCCGTGAGGGCGGGGGCCGCAGGCGACGGCTACGTACAAGTGACCGCGTTGAAGGGAGCACGCGAGAGCGGCGACCGCGTGCTCATCGGCCAATGAGCAAGCCGCTCGTTGAGATGGACAGCCTTGGTCTCCTATATCCCGGGCCCCCGGCCTTTCTCGCTCTCCACGACTTGAACCTGTGTGTGCCGGTGGGGGAATACCTGTCGATCACGGGAGCCTCAGGCTCGGGCAAGTCGAGCTTGCTCAACATCGTGGGCCTTCTCGACCGCCCCACAAGCGGAACCTACCGACTTGACGGCGTGGATGTGTCAACGCTGACCGAGCGAGACAGAACTGCCCTGCGCGCCCGCCGAATCGGGTTCGTCTTCCAGTCCTTTCACCTCCTTCCTGCCCGCACCGCCGTCGCAAACGTCATGCTCGCCATGACCTACGTCGGGCTTCCCGTGCAAGAGAGGCGGCGACGGTCCGTTGCCGTCTTGCAGCGCTTCGGGCTCGGCCACCCAAGAGCATGTAACTCAGCGCCGGGGTGACCGTCAGCGACACGGCCAGCGACGCCAGGATGGCGACCACATACGCCAGCCCGAGCGGCACGAACAAGCGGCCCTCCACCCCGTCCAGGGCG
>CAXTUZ010000161.1:0-216 GCA_964247525.1 uncultured bacterium | reverse complement strand
GTCCGGAGGCGAGCGGCAACGAGTCGCAATATCCCGGGCCCTGGTTAACGAGCCGGCCTTGCTCCTGTGCGACGAGCCGACCGGAAACCTGGACAGCCGCTCGGCAGCGGACGTTCTGTCCGTCTTGGAAGATATTTTCGCTGACGGCCAGACGATCATGCTGATCACTCACGACGTAGCCGTCGCCGCCAAAGCCCACCGGAGCATCACCATGCG
>CAXTUZ010000160.1:0-4193 GCA_964247525.1 uncultured bacterium | reverse complement strand
CTTGCAGAACTCCATGATGTTGACGCCGTGCTGACCGAGCGCCGGGCCGACCGGCGGTGCCGGGGTCGCGGCGCCCGCGTTGATCTGGAGTTTGATGATCGCGGAGAGCTTCTTCTTGGGAGGCATGTCTGTCTTTCTCTTTCGGTCGAAAGGGGAACGAGGTCAGATCTTCGCGACCTGGCTGAACTGGAGTTCGACGGGCGTCTCCCGACCGAAGATCGACACCAGCACCTTGAGTCTTTGGGCGTCGACGTTGATCTCGGAGATGGAGGCCGGGAGGGTGGCGAACGGTCCGTCCATCACGGTCACGGACTCGCCGATCTCGAAGTCGGCCACCTTCACGGCGGTGGCACCGGTGGCCGACTCGGCTGTTCCGGCGGCGGCACGCTTCGGTTCGGCCGGAGCCACGAGAACGCTCGCGACCTCCTCGACGGACAACGGCACGGGGCGCTTCGCGACACCGCTGATGCCGCGCACCTCACCGACGAAACCGGTGACGTTGGGCGTGTTCTTCACCAGCGACCAGGACTCGTCGGTGAGGTCCATCCGGATGTACACGTATCCGGGGAACTTCTTCTGCTCCACCTGCTGCCGCTTGCCGTTCTTGATGACCCAGACGGTCTCGACCGGCACCTCGAGCTGATAGATGAAGTCTTCCATGTTGAGCGAGGTGCTGCGCTGCTCGACGTTCTGCTTCACCCGGTTCTCGTACCCCGCGTAGGTGTGCAGGACGTACCAGTCGCCCGGCGCGACGGCGAGGGCGGCGCGCATCTCGTCAATCGGGTCGAGTGGTTCGATCGCGGGCAGCACCGCTTCGGCGGCCGGGCCGCCTTCGGCCACCGACGGGTCTGCGGCGACCATCTCGTCGTTCTCGGACACGAACCTCTACCTCTTCACTACTGGAGGAAAATCTTGTCTGCTCATCACTGACGGGGACGTTACGGGCCTCGCGCGCTACTTACCGAACACGAAGAGGTCGAGCTTCGCGAACAGGATGTCCATACCGAACACCGCGGCAACCATCACCGAGACGAAGACGAGAACCACTGCGGTGTAGTTCAGCAGCTCCGAGCGGGTGGGATAGATCACTTTGCGGAGCTCGGCGACCGTCTCCCGGTAGTAGTTACGGATACGCCCGAAAACGGAGCCCCGCCCGCCACGACGACCTGAACCGGCCGGCTGCGGCCGTGCCGACGGAAAGGCGCCGTCGGCCTCTTCGTGCGCAATGGTGCCGGGTCGCGAGTCAGGGCTCACACCGGCTCCTTCCTGGTTCGTCCTCGTGCGCCGACTCCGGGCTCGGGGTCGGCGTGCCGTATCCGCTCAACGTCTTTCTTCCGGTGGTGCTCGCAGGGGCGGAGGGACTCGAACCCCCAACCGCCGGTTTTGGAGACCGGTGCTCTACCAGTTGAGCCACGCCCCTTCACCCGGGCCGTTTTCCCTGCCCGAAGGCACGCAGCACATCCCGGACGCGGCGTGCTGCGGGCAGACGAAGACAAGGTCTCTCGACCCGACCTCGTAGTGTACGTGCTCGCCCGGCCCGCGCGTCGCCGGTGCGAAGGCCTGTCCCATCCGTGCGAGCATCGAGGAATGAGCGTGACGAGTACACCGTCGGCGAGCGCATCGGGCGTCACCGGAAGCGGCCGGCCCGCACGACCGCGGGTGTCCGGTCGGATCGGCGCCATCGCCGAGTCGGCCACCCTTGCCGTCGACGCGAAGGCGAAGGCGCTCAAGGCGGCCGGACGGGACGTCATCGGGTTCGGGGCGGGCGAACCCGACTTCCCCACCCCGGCACACATCGTCGCCGCGGCCCAGGAAGCGTGCCGCGACCCGAAGATGCATCACTACACGCCGGCGGGCGGCCTCCCAGCGCTTCGCGCCGCGATCGCCGCCAAGACGGCGCGCGACTCCGGGCTCCAGGTAGGCGCGCATCAGGTCCTCGTGACCAACGGCGGGAAGCAAGCCGTGTTCCACACGTTCGCTACCCTTCTCGATCCCGGCGACGAGGTGTTGCTCCCCGCCCCCTACTGGACGACCTACCCCGAGTGCATCTCACTCGCGGGGGGCGTGTCGGTGCCCGTCCACACCACCCCTGAGGCGGGCTACAAGGTCACCGTCGAACAGCTCGAGCAGGCCCGCACGGCGCGTACGAAGGTTCTGCTGTTCTGCTCGCCGTCGAATCCGACCGGCGCGGTGCACACGCCGGCGGAGGTACGCGAAATCGGCGAGTGGGCCCGGGAACACGACCTGTGGGTCGTCGCCGACGAGATCTACGAGCACCTGGTGTACGGCGATGCGCAGTTCGCCTCGATCCCCGTGGAAGTGCCGGACCTGGCCGACCGCTGCGTGGTCGTCAACGGAGTGGCCAAGACGTATGCCATGACCGGCTGGCGCGTGGGCTGGATGGTCGGGCCGGCCGACGTCATCAAGGCCGCGACGAACCTGCAGTCGCACGCAACCTCCAACGTCGCGAACGTTTCGCAGGTCGCGGCCCTCGCCGCGGTGGGCGGCGACCTGCTCGCCGTCGGCGAGATGCGATCGGCGTTCGACCGGCGACGCATCGCCATGCACTCCGCGCTGGCCGCGATTCCGGGCGTCACGTGCCCCGAACCGCTCGGCGCGTTCTACTGCTATCCGGCCGTGGGCCGAATTCTCGGAAAGAGCCTGCGGGGACGTACGCCCCTCAGTTCGGCCGACCTCGCCGAACTCGTACTTGACGAGGTCGGGGTGGCGGTGGTGCCGGGCGAGGCCTTCGGAACGCCGGGCTTCTTCCGGCTCTCGTATGCCCTGGGCGACGAGGACCTGCGCACCGGGGTCGGGCGTCTTGCCGAACTGCTCGCCGAAGCTCGCTAGGCGACCGACGTCAGGCGAGCTGAACGAGTGCCCGCGCGCCGGTCAACACCTTGTCCGGACCGAACGACGCGGTGATGCTCACCACGGCGGTACGCGCCTGCGCGTCGAGTTCTTGCACGACCGCCTCCACGCTCAGCACGGCCCCGACCTCGTCGTCGGGTACGACGACCGGCCGGGAGAACCGGACGACGAACTCACGGACCGAGGCGGGGTCGCCGGCCCAATCCGTCACGATCCGCCCGGTCGCGCCCATGGTGAACATCCCGTGGGCGATGACGTTGGGCAGCCCCACGGCTTTGGCCTGCCGCTCGCTGTGGTGGATGACGTTGAAGTCGCCCGAGGCGCCGGCGTACCGCACCAGCGTCGTACGGGTGACGGGGACGTCCAACGGGGGCAGTTGCTCACCGACCTCGACGTCCTCGAAGCTGCGGCGGCCCATCAGACGATTATCTCGCTGTGGCCCTCGCGACTGTGGCGGCGGTGCCGCGAATGACGAGAATCATGTGCGCGGTCGCGACGGGATCACCAGCTTCCGTAGCGACCTCGCTTCGCAACGTGACGATTTCGTTGCGGCCGGCGTCGCGCATGGCCTCGATGATGACGCTGCTCGTGAGCCGGTCCCCCGCGTACACCGGCCGGTGCGCGAAGAACCGCTGCTCGCCATGAACGACGAGCGACCAGTCGAGCCCGAAGTCCGGATCGCGGATGGGGCCTTCGTCGAAGAAGCGGAACGCGAGCGTGGTGAGGAACGTGGGTGGAGCGACCACATCCGGGTGGCCGGCCGCCTGCGCGGCGGCGGGGTCCAGATAGAGCGGATTCGGGTCGCCGATCGCGAGCGCGAAGTCGCGGATCTTCTCCCGCGCGACCTCGTACACCACGCTCGCCGGATACTCCCGGTCGAGGAAGGCCCGATTGAGTGCCACTCTGGGGGTGAACGCTCTAGCGAGTTTCGCGGTGCACGGTGTGGGTGCGGCAGAACGGGCAGAATTTCTTCAGCTCGATGCGGTCCGGGTCGTTGCGCCGGTTCTTCTTCGTGATGTAGTTCCGGTTCTTGCATTCGGCGCACGCCATCGTGATCTTCGGGCGGACATCAGTGGCGGCCACGGCAGGAACTCGCTCTCAGCACGGACGGAACGCGGGCGGCCCGGAATCGGACAACGACCGAGGGACAACTCGAAGAGTGTAGCGGTGGCCGGACTTGAACCGGCGACACAGCGATTATGAGCCGCTTGCTCTGCCAGGCTGAGCTACACCGCCATGGTCGCCCGCACCTGGGAAAGCGGACGCACGAGCCCCCTTACGGAATCGAACCGTAGACCTTCTCCTTACCATGGAGACGCTCT
>CAXTUZ010000159.1:0-4226 GCA_964247525.1 uncultured bacterium | reverse complement strand
GTCCCGAACTCAGCGCGCCGCCCTGCCATACATGCACCCCGGCCGGGTCGATGTCATCGGCGGCGGCGCGCTGGTCGTCGCCGCGGTCCTCGATGCGAGCGGCTGCGAGGCACTGATTGCCTCCGAGCGGGACATCCTCGACGGAATCGCGGCGAGCCTGGGCGGCTAGCTCGAGCTACGGGTGCCGTAGGTCACCCGCACGGTGCTGCTTTGCTCACCGCGGGTCAGCGTGACCGATACGGTTGCGCCGGGCTTGGCCGCTTGCACCGCCCGGACGAGGTCGTCCGCGCTGCCGATACGGGTGCCACCGATCGCGGTGATGACGTCGTCGCTCTGCACGCCGGCCTTGGCGGCCGGGCTGCCGGACTCCACCGACTGCACCGCCGCGCCGGCGCCGTTGCCGGCGTCGGCAACAGCGACGCCGAGGAAGGCGCCCGAGTTGCTGGATGAGGAGGACGACGCGGAACTCTTGCCGGCGAGCAGGGCCGGAAGCGCCTTCGTCACGGTGTCGCTTGCAATGGCGAACCCGATGTTCTGCGCCGGTTCACTGGAACTGCCGGTGGCGACAGCGGTGTTGATCCCGATCACGTGGCCATTGGTGTCGACGAGCGGACCACCGCTGTTGCCTGGGTTGATCGCCGCGTCGGTCTGTAGCAGACCGGACAAGTTCTCGTCCGAGTCGGCCAGCGACCGGTTCTTCGCCGAGACGATGCCCTCGGTCACGCTCGGCGATCCGCCGTATCCCTCCGCATTGCCGACCGCGATGACGTCGTCCCCGACCGCGACCGCGGCGGAGGTTGCAAACGTCGCCGGCGTGAGGCCGGAGACTCCCGAGATCTTGATGACGGCGAGGTCCGCGGTGGCGTCCAGTCCGACGACGGTCGCGCTGTGGGAGGAGCCGTCGGGGAGCGTCACCTTGATGTTGTCGGCGCCGTTGACGACGTGGGCGTTGGTCACGACGTTGCCGGTCGAGGAGATGATGATCCCGGTGCCCGCGGCGCTCGAGCGTGAAGACCCGAACGACCCCGGCCCGCCGAATCCCCCTGAGCCGCCCGAGGTGGTCACGGTGTCGTTGATGAGGACGACCGACGGACTGATCGCCGCGAGCGCCGAAGCGACGCCCGAGGTGCCCTTCACGGAGGCGACTGTGCTCGCGACCGCTGTACGGGCCTGTCCGCCGTTTCCGTCGAGCGAGTGCACCGTCAGCCCGGTGACCGCGGCGGACAGGACGATCGCGGTTCCGATCCCGGCGGCGCGCTGCAGTCCTCTACGCTGCCACAGGCGCTCGCGGCGCGGTGGCGGCACGTCGCCGCCCGGGGGAACGCTGGTGTCGGCGTAGGTCGGCGTCACGTCGAAGGGCTCCAGCCCGTCGTGCGCATCAGCCGGGGAGAACGGGGTGGCATCGTCGTTCATTCATGGCTCCTTGCGACGGGGCGCGTCGTGGCGCCCTCCGGAAGTACGAGGACAACGATCGCCGTGGCCACTGAGAGCGGGGTGAGGTAGCGCTGGCAACCACGTTCCGGAATCCTGGGAAGTTGCTGGGATCAGTAC
The DNA here is from genome assembly GCA_964247525.1 of uncultured bacterium. GTDB lineage: Bacteria > Actinomycetota > Actinomycetes > Mycobacteriales > CAJCIY01 > DASYGP01. Next base: position 2,675 of record CAXTUZ010000159.1, on the reverse strand, counting down.
CTCCGGGGACCGGCTGGCCCGGTGATCCCGCCACCTCGGCGACACCGATCGCGCGCAATCCGGCGCAGGTCGTCCGGCTTGCGAACTCTGCCCCAAGCCTGCTCGAGCTCTCGGCCAGGGTCACCGTGTGCCGCAGCTGCCCGCGGCTGGTGTCCTGGCGCGAGCAGGTCGCCCTCGAGCGGCGGGCGGCCTACGCGCAGGACATGTATTGGGGACGACCCGCGGCCGGTTTCGGCGATGAGCGTGCACGCATCGCCGTGCTCGGCCTTGCGCCTGCCGCGCACGGGGCGAACCGGACAGGCCGCGTGTTCACGGGCGACCGGTCCGGTGACTGGCTCTTCGCCGCGATGTACCGGGCCGGACTGGCGAGCCAGCCGGGCTCCGCCCATGCCGGTGACGGCCTCCGGCTGTCCGGCACGCGCGTACTCGCGGCCGTCCGCTGTGCGCCTCCGGCGAACAAGCCGCCGGCGGAGCGCGACGCATGTGCGCCCTGGCTGCACGCGGAGATCGCCGCTCTCATCCCGACGCTGCGGGTCGTCGTCGCGCTCGGCGGCTTCGCCTGGCAGGTGGCGTTCGGGGCACTGGCCGCGGCGGGCATCGGATCGCTGCCGAGGCGGATCCCCTTCGGCCACGGCGCCCAGGCGCGGGTGGGACAGGTGTACGTACTGGGCTGTTATCACCCGAGTCAGCAGAACACGTTCACCGGCCGGCTCACGGTCCCGATGATCGACGCCGTCTTCGGCCGCGCCTCCCAACTCGCGGCCGTCGAGTCCGGTCAGTAGCGTTCCGGCATGGGAAGGCCCCGCGAGCCATGGCAGATCCTGGTCATCGGCGGCGGGTACGTCGGGATGTACACGGCCCTGCACCTTCAGCGATCGCTGAAGCTGCGCAAAGGTGAGGCGACCGTCACCCTGGTTGCCCCCCAGTCGTACATGACGTACCAGCCGTTCCTGCCCGAAGCAGCCGCCGGCAGTCTCGAGCCGCGTCATGTGGTGGTGCCGCTGCGGCGGGTTCTCAAGAACTGCCGCGTTCTGACCGGCACGGTCGACGCGCTCGACCCGGTCGCCAAAACGGCGCAGGTTCGGCCCGGCGAAGGTAAGCCGTTCGAGCTGACCTACGACCACGTCGTCGTCGCGCCCGGCTCGATCGACCGGACGCTGCCGATTCCCGGGCTCGCCGAGATGGGCATCGGCTTCAAGACCGTGACCGAGGCGGTCTACCTGCGCAACTACGTCCTGTCCCGCCTGGACGCGGCGGCCTCCAGCATCGACCCGGCATTGCGCGCACGGGCACTCACCTTCGTCTTCGTCGGTGGCGGTTACGCCGGGATCGAGGCCTTCGCCGAACTCGAGGACATGGCCCGCGACGCCTGCCGCTTCTACGGCGGGATCACGCCCTCGGACATGCGGTGGGTGCTCGTCGAGGCCTCGACGCGGATCCTCCCCGAGGTCAGCGAGTCACTCGGCAGGTACACGATCGATCGGCTCCGGGATCGAAAGATGGAGGTCAAGCTCGACACTCGGCTGGAATCCTGCGAGGGCGGCCACATCCAGCTCTCCGACGGGGATCGTTTCGATGCCGAAACCCTGGTGTGGACGGCGGGGGTGAAGGCGAACCCGGTGCTCACGCGGTTCGGGCTCGAGGTCGACGAGAAGAACCGCCTACGGGGCAACGAGTTCTTGAGTGTCGAGGGTGCCACCGACGTCTGGAGTGCCGGTGACTGTGCCGCGATTCCGGACCTCACGAAGGGCCCGGGGGTGATGTGCGGACCGTCCGCTCAGCACGCCGTACGCATGGCCAAGGTGCTTGCACACAACATCGTCCGCTCGATCCGAGGCCAGAAACTCAAGGCGTACAAACACGCGTACGCGGGGTCGGTCGCCTCGCTCGGCCTGCACAAGGGCGTGGCAGAGATCTACGGGGTCAAGCTGCGCGGGCTGCCCGCCTGGTTCCTGCACCGGAGCTACCACCTGGTGTGGGTGCCGACGTTCAACCGGAAGGTGCGCGTCCTGAGCGACTGGACGCTCGCGCTGTTCTTCCGCCGGGACGTGGTCTCGCTCGGGCAGTTCGCCGACCCGAAAGCCTCCTTCCGCGCGGCCGCCGCGGAGACCAAGAAGTAGGACCCGAAAGACCAGAAGCATTCACGATCGGTTCACCGCAAGATCCGACGCCGGTTACCTCGGATCGGGACCGTCGTAGGCATGACAAAGCCTCCTTCCCGCGACCTTTCCGCCGGTGTCCCCGTAGCCGGGATCCCTCGTCCGCTCGCCGCGGACATGACGGCGGCCGAGCAGCACGAATGGCATCAGTCGTTCCTGCGCCGGCATGCCGTGTCCCGTCGGCGTCTCCTGCAGGGGGCCGGGGCGGGCCTCGGCGCCTTCGCGCTGGGGCCCGCGGTGCTCAGTCGCGGCGCTCTGGCGGCGCGCCGTTCAGGCGTCGCGGTCACCAATCGGCACATCAGTTTCGGTGACACGCCGGCGCGCTCCATGCGGGTCGCCGGCCAGCTTTCGCAAAACCCGGGACTGGAACGAATCTGGGTCGAGGTCGGGCACAACTCCGCCTACGGTCACCGCGTCGAGGCCGAGGTGCGCCCCCTTCGCAGCAGCGTTCCGCAAGCGGACGGCAGCCTCGTCAACACCGAGCAGTTCTACGTGCACGCCGATCTCGATCGCCTC
>CAXTUZ010000158.1:1677-4233 GCA_964247525.1 uncultured bacterium | reverse complement strand
CTAGAGCGGCATCCGATCAGGTTGCGTCGTAGCCGGCAGCGGCGAGATAGGCTCGACACTCTGCCGGCGCGAAGCGGTCCAGGCTCTGCCGTATGGCTTCCCAGAGGTCAGGGATGGTCCGCGCCGCCGCGCTACGCAGCAGCGCTTTGAGTTTGGCGAAGGCGAGCTCGATGGGGTTGAAGTCGGGCGAGTAGGCCGGGAGGTAGAGAAGCTGTGCTCCCACCGCCTCGATCTGCTCGCGGATGCCGCTGATCTTGTGGGCCGGCAGGTTGTCCATGACGACCGTGTCGCCAGGCTGGAGGGTCGGGGCGAGGACATCGGCCACGGAGATGTGGAAGGCCTGCCCGTTCATGGCGCCATCGAGCAGCCAGGATGCGGTGATGCCGCTCGTGCGCAGGCCTGCCGTGACGGTCGTGGTTTTCCAATGACCGTAGGGCACGCTCATCCGGCAGCGTTCGCCCCGTGGGGCACGCCCGTAGCGCCGGGCCATGGCGGTGTTGGCTGCGGTCTCGTCGATGAACACGAGCCGATCCGGGTCGAGGTCGAGCTGGCCCGCAAACCACGCTTCGCGCGCAGCCCTCACATCCGGCCGATCCTGCTCGGCCGCGTGACCGGTGCTTTTTTCGCGAGATGCCATTGCGCTCGAAGAAGCGCGAGAGGCTGCTCTGAGCCACGCAGACGCCGTGCTCGGCCAGGGTGGTCTGTAGCTTGCGAAGGTAGATACCGGGCTGCGTCTCGTAGGGGGAGACGATCAGATCGGCCTGCGCCTCGATCCGGTGCGAACGCTGATCGCCGCCCATCGGCTTGGCCGCGACGTGACCCTCACGAGCAAATTGCCCGCACCAGCGACTGGCGCTCGCCAGACTGACCCCAAAGCGTTCGGCAGCTTTGTGCCGGGAGGCGCCGGCCGCGACGGCGTGGACCACGCGCTGCCGCAAATCGATAGACAGGGCTGAGGACATCGGCGCTCTCCTTCGCCGACCAACCCATCACCTCGCCAGCCGTTTCATCACGCTCGGATGCCGCTCTAGATGCTGTCGGTAGCTGGCGGCTGGACCGCTCACTATCGCAAATAACGCTGGCGCGGCGTCGCTCGCATGGCGGCTCATCACGAGACGCCTGTGATCAAAGCACTTCTATCGCGAGAAAGCGCAGGGAGTACGAACTGGACTAATGCATTCGATCGATAGTGACCGGGCTCAGCATGCTCGGCTGTAGCTCCTGAAGTGGTACGTCGAGGAGGCAGTGTAGGCCGGACGGATCGAAGTCCAGTCGAACCTCGCCACCCAGTTCCCGCTGGATGCCACCCGCGATCAGCCGCGTGCCGAAGCCGCGCCGCGTCGGCGGCTCGACCCGCGGACCGCCGCTCTCGTACCAGTCCAGGCAGAGATGCCGGGTGTCGCTCTCGCCCAGCACGAGGCGCCACGCCACCCGGATCCGTCCCTCGACGGTCGAGAGCGCCCCGTACTTGGCCGCGTTCGTGGTCAGCTCGTGCACCGTCATGCCGATCGCCAGCACGTAGCGCGGCGGCAGCGCCACGTCGGGACCAGCGAGGGCGATGTGGTCGGCGCCGTTGCGGTAGGGGCTCAGCTCGTTCTCCAGCACCTCGCGCAACGGAGCCCCGCTCCACTCGTCGCGGGTGAGCAGATCATGGGTCTTGGATAGGGCGAGGATGCGTGCTTCCAGTTGAGCGGCCTGCTCCTCCCCGCCCCGAGCCTGCCGGGCCAGCGACTGCACCGTGGCCAGAGTGTTCTTCACTCGATGGTTCAGCTCGTGCAGCATCGTCGTCTGCCGCTCCTGAAGCAGACGGCTGCGCTGGATCTCGGAGCGCAGTTCCCCCTCGTGCTTCTGCAGCGCCGCCGCCATGGCATCGAAGGCCTGCCCGAGCTGGCCGAACTCGGAGGGGCCGGACAGCGCCGTGCGCGCGGACAGGTCGGGTGCTCGCCACCGCCAGCGCCGCACCTGTCAGGATCAGGATGGCGCCCCGCCACGTCGCGGCGTCGACGTCGGCGAACGCCAAGTCACGGTCTTGGCCGACGGCGACGGACAAGCCGTTCAGCACACCATCGAGCTTGGCGATGCTGACGATGCGCGCGCGTCCGCTCGCATCCCTCCCGTCTCGCGCCTCGCCGTCGCTCGTCACGCGCGCCGCCATGCGCTCGGGCGACAGGCGGCGACCGACCCAGGCTGCGTGATCCGGGATCCGTACGAGGATCACGCTGTCCTCGTCGGCGACCGTGATCGTCGCATCTTGCTGCAGCCCCAAGCGTGTGATCCGGTCGGCGAGCCAATCGAGGTTGATGCTGTCGAACAGGACGCCCGCGGTCTCGCCGTTCGGACCGGCGATGGGATAGGCCAACTGCAGGGTCGGATATCCGGAGATCCGGCCCTCGACGTAATTGCCGACCGCGAAGGCCCCCGTGCTGAGGACACGCTTGAAGTATCGGCGATCGGTGAACGAGCGGGCGCGCGGCGGCAGGCCGGTGGAGTTGCAGACGAGATCACCGCCCGCATCAACGACGCCGAGCATGCCGGTGCCGGGAAGGAGGGCGATCG
>CAXTUZ010000158.1:0-1667 GCA_964247525.1 uncultured bacterium | reverse complement strand
ACCGGGTCGAGGCGGCGGATCGCTGGTTCATTGGCTAGGATGCTCAGGACCTGGCGGACGCCCTGTGCGAACTGATCGATGTCGGTGGCGGCAGCACGCGCCCCCCTGACGGCCTCGGCGCGTACGAACGTCTCGCGTGCGGCGCGCAGGGCGTACTCGTTGTAGCCCTGGATCGCGAGGGCGGGAGCCAGGGCGAGCACGACCAGCAGCAGGATGCGTCGCGTCAGCATCGAGGGCTCGGCCTCGAATCGTTGGGTAGGCAGGACCGGCGAGGCTGACGCCGGGACCGCATTAAGGGTATCGGATCGGCGCAAGGGACATGGTATCGCTACGCGCTCGGCTCGACCTTTGGCTATGACACTATGACACGGCGGGTACAGTGCCAACCGCATGGTGTTAGGTGCGTGCGATCATGAGCGGCGTCCACCGGAGTCCATATCCACACGGTGATCGCGTGCTCGATGAGGTCGCCCCGTCGCTCGAGACGCATGAAAGATCGGTCGCATCGTACAACTCAAGCGATCACCGATGGTCGTCGGGTCTGATCGCCTGGACGCGGTGTTTTTGTTAAGCCGAAGACAAGGCGACCGGGTCAGACTCGGCAAGCGATCTTCCATCGCTCAAGGCTCCGACACGTGCGACGTTCACCCTTGCTCGGCGGTTCGGCACTCGTCGCCTACGCCGGGGCCCTTCTCATCCTCTGCGTCGGCACGTGGCAGATCCTGCTCGCACGCGAAAGCACCATGCACGATGCCGAGGAGAACACCCGTAATCTCACGCGATCCCTAGCTCAGCACGCAGCGCGTAGCGTCGAAGCCGTCGATCTCATCCTCAGCGGCATCGTCGCCCACATCGAGGACGGTGCTCTCGCCGATCCGGTAAAATTCAAGCACTTCCTCGAATGGCGAGCCGGGATGATCCCGCAGGTCCTGAACTTAGTCGTGATTGACGCAAGCGGCGAGTGGATCTCGGACACGATCAAGGATCCCCACGCACCGCGCAACACGGCCAATCGGGCCTACTTCGCTTGGCATCGCGAGCATGCCGATCATGCTTTGCGCATCGAAATGCCCATCGACGGCCGCTACAGCGAGGCGACGCTCATCCCGCTGTCTCGGCGCTGGAACAAGCCCAATGGTACGTTTGGCGGGGTGGTCTTCGCCGCGTTGCGCCCCGATCACTTTCAACGATTCTACGATCAGCTGGGTGTCGGCGCGGAGGGCTCGATCGCCCTGTTCAGCCGGAACGGTCGGGTGCTCGCGCGCCATCCTCTCATCCCTGGCACGCTGGGGCGTGACTGGTCCAACACACCCTTGTTTCGTGATAAGGTGCCCAACGCACCCACTGGGAGCTACTTGTCCCTGTCCCCGATCGACGGGATCGAGCGGATCGCGGCCTACGAGGGCGTGGAGGACTACCCGCTCGTGGTCTTCGTCGGCCGTGGCATTCGTGAGGTGTTGGCACCTTGGCGCCGTAACGCGCTGACGGAAGCCGCAATCCTCGGCCTAGCGGCGTTTGGGCTAGTTGCGCTGGGCATCGTGCTCGGCCGTCACCGCCGTCGCGCATCCGCGGCCGAGGCCGCGGTCCGCCAGAGCGAGGTGAGATATCGCACGTTGGCCGAGACCACCACCGACTTGGCCCCATCGCGCCTCGCCCGCTCGGCCACC
>CAXTUZ010000157.1:0-4273 GCA_964247525.1 uncultured bacterium | reverse complement strand
AAGACGCGCCCCTTCGTCGGCAGCTCGCCGTATGCCGCGGACTGGCTCTTGGCGAATGCGGTGCCGAACGTCGAGTCGATGCCCATCACCTCGCCGGTCGACTTCATCTCCGGTCCGAGCACGGTGTCGACGAGCGCACCTTCGGGGGTACGGAACCGGCTGAAGGGCAGGACGGCCTCCTTCACCGACAGGTGGCTTCCGATCGGCATGTCCGCCCCGTCGCCGCGGGCAGGCAGCAGTCCCTCGGCGCGAAGCTCGCCGATGCGTGCGCCGAGCATCACCCGCGCGGCCGCCTTGGCGAGCGGCACCGCGGTTGCCTTCGACACGAAAGGAACCGTACGACTCGCGCGCGGGTTCGCCTCGAGCACGTGGAGCACGTCCCCGGCGAGCGCGTACTGGACGTTCAGCAGCCCGCGCACGTCGACGCCCCGGGCGATCGCCTCGGTGCTCGCGCGGATCCTGGCGAGGTCGGCGCGCCCGAGGGTGATCGGCGGGAGGACGCACGCCGAATCGCCGGAGTGGATACCGGCCTCCTCGATGTGCTCCATGACCCCGCCGAGGTACAACTCGTCGCCGTCGAACAGCGCGTCGACGTCGATCTCGACGGCGTCGTCGAGGAAGCGGTCGACGAGCACCGGACGCTCCGGGCTGATCTGGGTCGCGCGCTCGATGTACTCGCGAAGCATCTCGTCGTCGTACACGATCTCCATGCCGCGGCCGCCGAGGACGTACGAGGGCCGGACGAGCACGGGGTAGCCGATCTCGGCGGCGATCCGCTGGGCCTCGACGAAGCTCCGTGCCGTGCCGTGCCGTGGCGAGCGTAGACCGGCCCTGTCGAGGACCGCACCGAACGCACCGCGGTCCTCGGCGAGGTGGATCGCCGCCGGGGAGGTGCCGACGATCGGCACGCCCTCGTCCGCGAGGGCCTGCGCGATCCGAAGCGGCGTCTGGCCGCCGAGCTGCACGACCACGCCGACGACGGTGCCCGACTGCTGCTCCGCGTGGACGACCTCGAGCACGTCCTCCACGGTCAGCGGTTCGAAATAAAGCCGGTCGGAGGTGTCGTAGTCGGTGGACACGGTTTCGGGGTTGCAGTTGACCATCACGGTCTCGTAACCCGCGTCGTGCAGGGCAAAGGACGCGTGCACACAGGCGTAATCGAACTCGATGCCCTGCCCGATCCGGTTCGGGCCGCTTCCCAGGATCAGCACCTTCGGGCGATCGCTCGGGGCGACCTCGGTCTCGTCGTCGTAGGTGGAGTAGTGGTACGGCGTCTGCGCCTCGAACTCCGCGGCGCAGGTGTCCACCGTCTTGAAGACGGGACGGATTGCCAACTCGTGCCGGCGCTGCCGGACGGCCCGTTCGGAGCTGCCGGTGACCGCGGCGATCTGCACGTCGGACAGTCCGGCGCGCTTGGCCCGCCGCAGCGACGGTTCGTCGAGCGTCGTCGTGGCCGCGACGTGCGCGATCCCGGCGAGCTGGTCGAGGAACCACGGGTCGATGCGCGTCGCCGCGTACGCCTCCTCGACGGTGGCACCGGCCCGCAGCGCGTCGAAGACCGTGAAGAGACGGCCGTCGTGCGGCGTGGCCGACTGCGTCAGGAGCACGGCTTTGTCGCCCGGATCCCCGGTCAGGTCGAAGCCCGCGGGGCTCTGCTCGAGCGACCGCAGCGCCTTGCCGAGCGCCTCGGCGAAGGACCGCCCGATGGACATCGCCTCGCCGACGGACTTCATCGTCGTCGTCAGTTCCGGGTCGGCGCCGGGAAATTTCTCGAAGGCGAACCGCGGCGCCTTCACCACGACATAGTCGAGCGCGGGCTCGAAAGCCGCTGCGGTTGTTGCGGTGATGTCGTTGGTGATCTCGTCGAGGGTGTAACCGATGGCGAGTTTCGCGGCGATCTTCGCGATCGGGAATCCGGTCGCCTTCGATGCGAGCGCGCTCGACCGCGACACCCGGGGATTCATCTCGATGACGATCAACCGCCCGTCGGCGGGGTTGACCGCGAACTGGATGTTGCACCCGCCGGTGTCGACGCCGACCGCGCGGAGCACCGCGATCCCGACGTCGCGCATGTGCTGGTACTCGCGGTCGGTCAACGTCATTGCGGGTGCGACGGTGATCGAGTCACCGGTGTGCACCCCCAACGGGTCGAGGTTCTCGATCGAACACACGACGACGACGTTGTCGCTGCGGTCGCGCATCAGCTCGAGCTCGAACTCCTTCCAGCCCAGGATCGATTCCTCGAGCAGGACCTGCGCGGTTCCGCTGCCCTTGCGCGACAGGTCCAGGCCGACCCCGGCGATACGGCGGAGCGCGCGCTCGTCGTGCGCGATGCCGCTGCCCGCCCCGCCCATCGTGAAACTCGGCCGGACGACGACCGGGTATCCCAGATCGCTTGCGGCATCGAGGGTTTCGTCCATCGAGTGGCAGATGTGGCTTCGCGCGGACCGCGCGCCGACCGACGCCACGATCTGCTTGAAGCGCTGGCGGTCCTCGCCCGCACGGATTGCATCGACGTCCGCGCCGATCAACTCGACGCCGTATCGCTCGAGCACGCCGCGATCGTGCAACGCGAGGGCGGTGTTCAGTGCGGTCTGACCACCGAGGGTGGCGAGAATGGCGTCGGGTCGCTCGCGAGCCACGACCCGCTCCACCACCTCCGGGGTGATCGGCTCGATATAGGTCGCGTCCGCGAACTCCGGGTCGGTCATGATCGTCGCGGGGTTCGAGTTGACCAGGCTGACCCGCAGGCCCTCGGCGCGCAGCACGCGGCACGCCTGCGTACCGGAGTAGTCGAATTCGCAGGCCTGCCCGATGACGATGGGACCCGAGCCGATCACCAGCACACTGGAGAGGTCCTCGCGGCGCGGCATCAGCACCCCACCGGTGCCCGGGTGGTCATCAGCTCGATGAACCGGTCGAACAGGTACGACGCGTCGTGGGGACCGGCCGCCGCCTCCGGGTGGTACTGCACGCTGAACGCCGGAACATCCTGCGCCGCAAGGCCTTCGACGACATCGTCGTTGAGGTTGCGGTGGCTGACGCGGACCGGGCCGAAGGGTCCGGAGAAGTCGTCGGCCGGTGCTTCGATCGCGAAGCCGTGATTATGGGCGGTGATCTCGACCCGGCCGGTGACCACGTCCCGGACGGGCTGGTTGATCCCCCGATGCCCGAAACGGAGCTTGTACGTCGACAGACCGAGCGCACGGCCCAGGATCTGGTGTCCGAAGCAGATCCCGAACAGCGGGACCTGCGCGTCGAGCACGCCGCGGGCCGCGGCCATCGGACCGTTCGCGGTCGCCGGATCGCCGGGGCCGTTGGCGAGGAACACCCCGTCCGGATCCAGCGCGAGCAGATCTGCGCTCGACGACCACGCCGGCAGCACGTGCACCTCGATGCCCCGCTCAGCCATCCGGCGCGGCGTCATCGCCTTGATCCCGACATCCAGCGCGGCCACCGTGAACCGCTTCTCCCCCACCGCCGGCACGACGTACGGCGCGGGGGTGCTCACCGCCCCGCACAGATCCGCGCCTTCCATCGTCGGACTGCGCAAAACCCTGTGCCGCAAGGCTTCCGGGTCGGTCTCGATACTCGAGACACCGACGCGCATCGCGCCCCGGTCCCGCAGATGCCGGGTGAGCGCGCGGGTGTCGACACCGCTGATACCGACCACCCCCTGAGCTCTCAACGCATCGTCGAGCGTGCCGGTGCTGCGCCAGTTCGAAGGACGCGGCGAGGGATCACGGACGACGAACCCCGCGACCCAGATCCGCTCGGACTCGCGATCGGCGTCGTTCACGCCGGTGTTGCCGATCTGCGGCGCGGTCATCGCCAGGACCTGACCGTGGTAGCTCGGGTCGGTGAGCGTCTCCTGGTAGCCGGTCATCCCGGTGGCGAACACCGCCTCGCCGAAGGTCTCCCCGGTCGCACCGAACGAGTCGCCGCGGAACGTGCGGCCGTCCTCGAGGACGAGCAACGCCGTCATACGAGCTTGCCTTCGAGCACCGTCGGGCGCCCGCGCAGGAACGTGGCGACGACCCGTACCGGCAATTCGTGCCCCTGGTACGGGGTGTTGTGCGCCTTCGAGGCCAGCGAAAGTCCATCGACCGTCCACGGCGCCGGCTCCAGAAGGGTCACGTTCGCGGGTTCGCCGACCTCGAGCGGACGGCCGTGCCCGGCGAGCCGGCCGATGCGCGCCGGCGCGTACGACATGCGCTCGGCGATCTGTGTCCAGGACAGCGCTCCGATGGCCCGGACGACGCCGAGCGCGGTC
>CAXTUZ010000156.1:1596-4284 GCA_964247525.1 uncultured bacterium | reverse complement strand
GAGTGCAATGGCATAAGCCCGCCTGACTGCGAGACTGACAAGTCGAGCAGAGACGAAAGTCGGTCATAGTGATCCGGTGGTCCCGCGTGGAAGGGCCATCGCTCAACGGATAAAAGGTACGCCGGGGATAACAGGCTGATAACCCCCAAGAGCTCATATCGACGGGGTTGTTTGGCACCTCGATGTCGGCTCATCACATCCTGGGGCTGGAGCAGGTCCCAAGGGTTTGGCTGTTCGCCAATTAAAGTGGTACGTGAGCTGGGTTCAGAACGTCGCGAGACAGTTTGGTCCCTATCTGCCGTGGGCGTCGAAATTTGAGAGGAGTTGACCCTAGTACGAGAGGACCGGGTTGAACGTACCTCTGGTGTACCTGTCGTCGTGCCAACGGCGCAGCAGGGTAGCTATGTACGGACGGGATAACCGCTGAAAGCATCTAAGCGGGAAGCCTCCCTCGAGATAAGATTTCTTAGAGCGGTCAAAGACCATGACCTTGATAGATCGGATGTGGAAGTGGAGTAATCCATGGAGCTAACCGATACTAATTGCTCTATTCGCGCTTGAGAGTCCCACCATCACCGACAGGGCTGTTGCCCTGGGCCGATGTTGGATGATCATCGCAGCATAGCATATGGTGTACGCGTCGATTTCTAGCCCGTATCCGGACATCCGTAAGGATGTCCACGCGCCGGCCCCATAGCTTGGTGGCCATAGCGTCCGTGACCCACCCGATCCCATCTCGAACTCGGCCGTGAAACCGGACAGCGCCGATGGTACTATCGCTCAAGCGATGGAAGAGTAGGTCGTCGCCAGGCTTTGCGGCCGGCGCAGCGGGCCATTTAGAACCCATTCACATGTTCTTTCCCTCAAGTGACGTGCGGTCAGCCGCGCGTCAGGTTGACGCGGGGTGGAGCAGCCCGGTAGCTCGTCAGGCTCATAACCTGAAGGTCACAGGTTCAAATCCTGTCCCCGCAACCAACGACACCGGCGATGACAGATCGCCTAGACTAGAAGCCCGGCCTCCGAAAGGAAGTCGAGCTTTTTTTGTTCGCCGCGAATGTGAGGATGGCCGCCAAATCGCCGCGAAGAACGATGGACAGCTCGTCGCCCTCCGGGACGAGCGCGACCTGATCCCCGAGCGTGCGCAGCACCTCGAGGGCCTACAATCTGCAGCTCTAGTAGTCGAGGCTCTCGCAGAGCGACGAGATGCGCTGGCGCTAGATCGCCGCCCTCGACCACTCGGTCGACCGCCGCAGGGACCGCCGGCATCATCTTAAGCCAATCCGCCGCCGTTTCGGCATCGGCCGCGGCCGCCAACGTTCGCGCCACCTCGCTCGGACAGATCGTCGCCTCGAGCGCGCGCGCGGCGAGCAGCGTCAGCGTGGTATCGTGCGCATCCAGCCCGCGCTCGTCACCGCCCACTCCATTGCTCCTCGCTTAGGTCACCGGGTCTCACGTCTAAGCTAGATACCGCTCGCCAGACGCCGATGGAGCGCGGCGAGTTGGGCGCCCCGATCGCGTCGCTTAGACCGGTGGGCGCGCGAGCCGCGTGCAGGTTCTGGGTCCAGATCGTTACTTTAGCCTTGTCCTCGCAGCGAATCTTGCAGTCGCATTCGCTACTCTTACACGATGTTCGCCAACCGGAAAATTTTAGGGCGCACGCCTTGGCGCAGGCGGTGTCGCGGCAAAGCGGGCCGCGCCGATCGCGTGCTTGGCGCTGCCGTCCTTGCGCTTCGCGGCCTCCGCACGATCGAGTTTGTGATCTCGTGAGGCTGCGAGGCGTGTCTATCTAGTCGACGCCCTTGCCTGGCGCCGACCATCGCCTAAGGCGCATCATTCCGGTGGAGCGGGCTAAGGCTGCAGTCTGGGCCCGCGCATCAGCGGCGCGGGGTGCGTCTCCGGCAAGGTCAGCCATAGCCCGCCCGCGACCGTGAACGCCACGCTCGCCGCTAACATGGTCGCGCTCAGGCCGACGCCGGTTGCCAGGGCGCCGGTCACGAGCGGGGCGAAAAAGCTGACGATCCGTCCCCAATTGAAGATGGAGGCGGCGGTCGATTTCAAATGCGGCGGGTAAAGCTCGGTCAGCCATGGCCCCCACACCACGCTGGCGGAAAGGCAAAAGCCGTAGACTGCCCCGATCGCCGCCAGCGGTGCGAAGCTGGTCGGGGCGACGAGATAGGTGGCGATTGCCGCCGCCGCCACGAAGAAGCCGATCGCGTTGAACCGACGGCCGAACCTGTCGCCGAGCCATCCCCAGACGAACCCGCCAAGGATATTCGCGCCGAACACCCAGGCGACGAGTTGACCGACCGGTTGCGGCGTAAGGTGACGCACGTCGCGAAGATAGGTCGTCAGCCAGCCGCTGAAGGCCTGGTAGCCGAAGAAATTCAGGCCGGTCAGCGCGGCCAGCATGAGCGTCCGCCGCCTGACCGCCGGTGAGAACAGCTCCCCCACCGGCAATCGACTTCGCCCCGAGGTCCGCCCGACGTCGGCGGTGGCGGGAATCAGCAGATAGGCGGCGACCGACAGCAAAACCGGGGGGACTCCGCCGATCCACAGCAGCAGCCGCCAATCATGCGCTCCCAGATTCCCGCTGGCGAGACCCAGGGTCACGATCGACAGGCTGAAGATGGCGTTGATGAAGCTCGCAAGCCGTCCGCTGACGTTGCTGCGGAACAGGCCCGTATAGAT
>CAXTUZ010000156.1:0-1586 GCA_964247525.1 uncultured bacterium | reverse complement strand
CTACCGGAAAGATGCCGCCCATGAACAGGCCCAGGACGAATCGCTGCGCGAGATACTGCACATAGCTCGCCACGACGACGCCCAGCACGAGCACGATCCCATAGCCGATCATGACGATCATCAGCATGTTGCGGCGTCCGAACCGGTCCGCGAGCTGCCCCAATACGATGGCGCCGATCAGCGCGCCGGCACCCTGCGCCGAGTAGCCCGCGCCCGACTGTGTCAGCGACAGCCCGAGGGCGTCGCGGATATAGGGACGCAGCACGTCGACCGAGTTCCAGGCCCAGCCGTAGAAGAATTCGGCGACCATGAGAAACCCGAACGCCGCCACGGCGCGACTCAAGGTAGGATAATCGCCGGACGCCGCTATGTCGATCGGCGACGCGCCGGCCACCAAGCCGTCGAGCGGAGGCGCGACGCGTGCAGCTTCCGCTTCCGGACTTGCGGTCATTCCCGGGCTGCCGGTTGCCAGCCAATCCGACAATCGAACCAGGCCCAGTGGTTGGTGTCGGCATCGCACATCGTCGCTCTTCCCAACCACCAGCAGGTCGGCCGAGAGTAGCCATCATGCGGGTGCCGAGTCCACGACTTTTGAATACGTATGCGCGCATCCCGAGTACAGGGCTCGAGGCTTAACTAAGGCGCGGACATTACAGGCCTTTCTCACCGCAAGCACCGTTCAGCAGGCGCTCTTGAGCCTCAGACTTATCGTCGTTCGCGCCTGGGCGAATGGCCGAAGCGCGCCTTGTAGCTGCGCGAGAAGTTCGCCACGCTGGTGAAGCCGCAGGCTATGCCCACGTCGGTGACGCTCATCCCGGTGGCGCGCAGCAGCTGCTCGGCGTGGTCGAGCCTGATGCCGCGATAGACGGCATTTATCGTCTTGCCCAAGCATCGCATGAACAGGCGCTCCAGCTGGCGGACGGATACGCCGGCGGCGCGCGCCAACATCGCGCGCGGCACCGGATCCTCGACCGCCGCTTCCATGAAGGCGAGGACTTTGAGGACATGGTCGTTGGTTACGCCATGGCGATCGCGCAGACCGAGCCGCTGCGGCCGGCTGGCCGAGCGGGGCTCGCTGCGGATGAACCAGTCGCTGACCTGCGCCGCGAGCGCCTGACCCTGCTCGCGCTCGATCAGCTCGATCGCCAGATCCATCCCGCCGATGCCGCCCGCGCAGGTGATCCGGCGGCGATCGACGGTATAGAGCCCGGGATCGACCGAGAGGTTGGGAAAGGCCTCGCTCAACGCCACGCGGTGCTCCCAGTGGATCGTCGCACGATAGCCTTCGAGCAGCCCCGCCTTGGCCAGGAGATAGGGCCCCGCCGATACGCCCACCATCAACGCGTTCGTCCGCGCGATCTTGCGCAGCCACGCGAATGTCGCGTGATCGTGATAGGCCGTCGGATTCCCGCCGGCGAACACGAACAGCGCATCGCATTCGAGCAGGCGGTCGACGCTCTGATCCGCCATGATCGTCGCGCCGTTCGACGCGATGCTCGGCCGGCCGTCCGCCGAGACGTGCGTCCAACGGTAGAGCGCACGTCCGGCAAGCTGGTTCGCGGCGCGAAACGGCTCGACCACCGAAG
>CAXTUZ010000155.1:0-4286 GCA_964247525.1 uncultured bacterium | reverse complement strand
CACTAACCTCCCGTGTCCTTCTCATCGTGGCTGACTTCGCACTCGCTGCGACGGCCGCATCGTCCGGTCGCTTCCTCCGGCAGGACGAGCCAACTGGGCCGGACCGGTCTCCGACGGCGTAGATTCGGCGGGGTGACCCGGGTGCTCGTCGACGCGACCGCGGTTCCGGCGGACCGCGGCGGCGTCGGCCGGTACGTCGACGGCCTCATCGAGGCACTGGACGCGGCGGGCGCCGACCTCGCGCTCGTCTGCCAGCGCGCAGACGCTGAGCGGTACGCCAGGGTCGCGCCGCATTCGGAAGTCGTGCCCGGTCCGGCTGCGATCAGTCACCGCGCGGCCCGCCTGGCCTGGGAGCAGACCGCGATCGCCAAGCTCGCCGAGCAGGTCGGCGCGGACGTCGTGCACTCCCCGCACTACACGATGCCGCTGCGCGCGGGGCGCCCCGTCGTAGTCACGATCCACGACCTCACCTTCTTCACCGAGCCCTCCATGCACTCGGCGGTGAAAGGGACGTTCTTTCGCTCTGCCACGCGGACCGCGCTGCGCCGCGCGGCGCGGGTCATCGTGCCCAGCAAAGCGACGCGGGACGAGCTTGTCCGGGTTCTCGACGCGGATGCGACCGAGGTGGACGTGGCCTATCACGGTGTCGACTCGAAGGCCTTCCGCATCCCGACCACCGAGGAGAAGGCGCGGGTGAGCGCGCGGCTCGGGTTGGGCGAGAGCTTCTACCTGGCGTTCCTCGGCACGCTGGAGCCGCGCAAGAACGTGCCCGCACTCGTGCGCGGCTGGGTTCGTGCCGTCGCGGACCGCGAGGATCCCCCTGCGCTCGTGCTCGCGGGCGGGTCCGGATGGGACGACGAGGTCGACACGGCGGTCGCCGCGGTACCGGGCCACCTCACTGTCCTGCGCCCCGGTTACCTGCGGTACGCCGACCTGCCGGGATTTTTGGGCGGCGCGTCGCTCGTGGCGTATCCCTCGTTCGGTGAGGGGTTCGGGTTGCCGGTCCTCGAGGCGATGGCGTGCGGCGCTCCGGTGTTGACCACGCCGCGGCTGTCGCTTCCCGAGGTCGGTGGCGACGCCGTCGCGTACACCGAGCCGGATGCCGATGCCATCGCGCACAACATCGCCTCCCTGCTCGACGATCCCGAGCGCCGGGATGCGCTTGCCGCGGCCGGCCACAAACGGTCTGCTGAATTTACCTGGGCGGCGAGCGCCGAAGCACACCTGGCGTCTTACGAACTCGCCGAGCGCACCAGCTACGACGCCGATTCGGCGTGAGCGAGCCGCCGAAAACGCTGTCGTCCCCGAGCTCAAAAGCGCCCGCGGGGGATGCTGCCGCCCTGCTGCGGATCGTGATCGTCACCTACCATCCGGGTCGTGCGCTGCCGGCACTGCTGGCCTCGCTCCCCAAGGCATGTTCGGTTCCGTACGAGGTGGTCCTCGCCGACAACGGTGGCACGCCTGACGTGCCGGGCGTGGTCCGGCTACCCATGGGCGGCAACGTGGGATACGGGCGGGGCGCGAACGCGGGCGCCGCGGGTTTCACCGGACCGTGGCTCGCGGTGGTCAATCAGGACGTCGTCTTCGAGCCCGGAAGTCTCGACGAGTTGATCGAGGCGGGGCACCGCTGGCCCGGCGCCGCGATCTTCGGGCCGTTGATTCGCGATCCGGCCGGCGCGATCTACCCGTCGGCCCGCGAGCTTCCCTCGCTCGGGCGCGGGGTGGGACACGCGCTGCTCGGCTGGTGGCACCCGGACAACCGCTGGACGCGCGGATATCGGCGGGAGTCCGGCGCTGTGTCGGAAACCACCTGCGGTTGGCTCTCGGGAGCCTGCATGGTGATACGACGCTCGGCGTTCGAGGCGGTCGGCGGCTTCGATGAGGCGTACTTCATGTTCTTCGAGGACACGGACCTGTGCCGGCGGCTCAATCCCGCCGGGGCGGGATGCGTATACGTCCCCGCGGCGGTGGTTCACCACGAGGAAGGACACGCACGCGCACGCCACCCCCGCCGGATGCTGCGCGAGCACCATCGCAGCGCCTTTCGGTACCTGCGCCGCCGGTATCCCGCATTGACGCCGCTGCTAGGGGTCGGTCTCGCGACGCGGTATCTGGCGCTTGTCGCATTACGCCGGCGATGAGCGGGTCGGGCCGTTAAGCTCGGCGGGTGGATGCCGTCTTGCTCGTCGGAGGGCAGGGCACCCGGCTCCGGCCGCTGACCATCAGCGCTCCCAAGCCGATGCTCCCCGCCGCCGGGGTTCCGTTCACCGCCCACCAACTCGCTCGCGCCCGGGACGCCGGCGTGGACCACGTCGTACTCGCGACCTCGTACCGCGCGGAGACCTTCGAGGCGTACTTCGGGGACGGTTCGACGTTCGGCCTGGATCTCGAGTACGTCACCGAACCGGCGCCGCTGGGCACGGGGGGCGGCATCCGGAACGTTGCCGACCGGCTCCGCTCCGACGACGTCGTGGTGTTCAACGGAGACGTTCTCGACGGGCATGACCTGGCTGCCCAGATCGCTCGGCACCACGAAACACAAGCCGCTGTCACGCTCTATCTCACCCGGGTCGCGGACCCTACTGCCTTCGGCTGCGTGCCGGTCGACGCCGAGGGACGTGTGCTCGAGTTCCGGGAGAAGGATCCCGAACCGGTGACGGACCTGATCAATGCGGGGTGTTACATCTTCCGGCGCGAGGTGCTGCTGCGGGACATCCCAGCCGGAGCGGTCGTCAGCGTGGAGCGGGACACGTTCCCGTTGCTGCTGTCCAAAGGCGCTGTGCTGCAGGGCTTCGTCGACGACGCTTACTGGCTCGACCTCGGTACGCCGGCCGCGTTCGTTCGCGGCTCCTGTGACCTCGTACTGGGCCGCGTCCCCTCGTCCGCGCTGCCCGGTCCGGTCGGCGAAGCGCTCGTCCTGCCGGGTGCTTCGGTCGCTTCCGGCGCCCTCGTCGACGGCGGTACGACGATAGGGACGGGTGCGGTCATCGCCGATGCGGTGGTCAACGCAAGCGTGATTTTCGACGAGGCCCGGGTCGGGTCTGGCGCCTCGGTCATCCGTAGCGTCATCGGTCGAGGCGCGTCGGTCGGCGCAGGCGCGGTTCTCGAGGACGTCGTCGTCGGAGATGGCGCGCGGATCGAAGCGGGCAACGAGCTGCGCGCGGGCGCCCGGGTGTTCCCGGGCGTCGTTCTCGGCGAGGGTTCAATCCGGTTCAGTAGCGATCGCAGCTGAGTGCGGAGCGGTCGTCCTACGGGGTCGGACTGGTTCGCGGCGTCGTTGCGCGGCCGGGCGTGGTCGCCGGGGTCGCGCCGGACTCGGTCGGAACCACGGCGGGGCTCGTTGCGGCAGTCGGGGTCGCGTCACCCGCTTGTACGGTGCCTCGCGGCTCTCCCGTACCGCCCGTGCACGCGGCACCCTGTTCGGGTGTCTGCGGCCCGAGCCGGTAGGTCTTGATGAAGTCCTTCAGCCGGCTGTCGGTAGGCGAGTCCACCTTGAGCTGGACTCCCCAGGCGGAGGCGACCACCTTCGACGGCAGCCCTGGAAAGGGCGAGAGCGTCACGTACGAGCCGAACGAATCCGCCAGCTTGATCAGGGTTTTCTTCCCCGCGTCGTCGAGCGTTGGCTGGTATGTGATCCACACCGCGCCGTGCTCGAGGTCGTGCACGGCGTTCTCGTTGGGCACCGGATCGTTGTAGACCCCGCAGTTCAGCCAGACCGGGTTGTGCTGACCGCCCACCGGCGGGTTCTGGCTGTAGGTGAGCGGGGTCTGGATGTGGTCGCGCGCCAGTCCCGTCCAGAACTGCACGCCACTGATGGTCGCCTTCTTCGTCGTGTCGATCGTGCCGGCGCTTGCGGCTGTGGTCTTTCCGGTCGGCTTTGCGGGGCTGATCGACGCAGTGGACAACGGATCGACCTTGTGCTTCCGCGTCGCGATCGACAGGCCGACGAGGCCGAGCACGATCGCCGCGGCGACGACCGCGCCACCGACGACCAGGAGGTTCTGCCGTCGCTGCTTGCGGCGCTGCTGCTTACGCATCGCATCGAGCCGCGCCTTGCGTTGCGCCTGAGCCTGCTTGCGAGAGGGCGGGCGGGAGCTCGGGGTCGGCACGGCGTTCACCGTGACGTTCCCGGCCACCGACCAGATCAAGGACGACCCGCAGCTCGGCCAACCGCGTGCGGATGTCAGCGAGCTCCTCTGCGAGGACCCGTTGCGCGGCGTCGAGCGCGGTGGCGCGATCGAGCAACGCCCGTTGCTCGGAGTAGAAGACGGCGAAGCCTTCCGCCC
>CAXTUZ010000154.1:0-4318 GCA_964247525.1 uncultured bacterium | reverse complement strand
GGCCGATGAGCATCGCCGTCGACGTCGCGCCCATCGCGGCGATGTCGGCCAGGTTGGCCGCCGCCGCTCGCCGGCCGATGTCGTAGCCGCTCGACCAGTCGCGGCGGAAATGAATGCCCTCCGCGAGCAGGTCGGTGCTGACCACGAGCCGCCCGTCCGGGGCTGGGACGACCGCGGCGTCATCCCCCGGTCCCGCCGGAGGGGGCGGGCTGTCGAACCTGTCGACGAGGCGGGAGATCAACCCGAACTCACCGAGCTCGACGAGGGAGGCATCGGGCGCCGCCGGCACGCTCGGGAACGACTCCGGCTCCACGACACATCACCTCCCTCTCGCCTGCGATAGCGTCGCGCGGCCCGGGGCGGTCCCGGATCGCCGGCACCCAGGAGAGTCGCGTGGTTCAGGCCTACATTCTCGTCCAGACCTTGGTCGGCCGGGCGGCGCAGGCGGCGCAGGCGATCGCGGGGATCCCGGGCGTCGTCACCGCCGAGGACGTCACCGGCCCGTACGACGTCATCGTGCGGTGCGAAGCGGCTGACATGGACGAACTCGGCCGATTGGTGCTGGCCCAGCTGCAGGCCGTCTCCGGCGTGACCCGAACCCTCACCTGTCCGATCGTCCGGATCTGACGAAGACGCGATGGCCGTCCGCGGCAGCGTGCTGGCGCTCGCCGCGCTCACGGCGAGCGCCTTGGCCTCGTGCGGGGGGTCAGGAACTGTCCACATCAGCGACCGAGGCACCGGAGGTGCGCAGTCCGGCGCCTGCGCCGCGTTGGTCCGGTCGCTGCCCGACGACCTCGTCGAGGGTCAGCACCGACGCGTGGTGACGCCGGACTCGCCGTACACCGCTGCGTTCGGGAACCCCGCGGTGACGGTGCGGTGCGGCCTGCCGGTACCCGATCACGACCCGGCCGCAGCGGTTCAGGACATCAACGGCGTCGATTGGCTCCAGCTGCCGGGGAAGGACGGCGCGCTCGTGTACGTGAGCTACCGCAGCACGATCGTCGTCGAGGTCGTCGTCCCGGCCCACTACCGCCCGGCCGACGTACTGCTCGGCGTGCCCGCGAACTCGATCAGCGCAGGCCAGTCCCCCGCTTGAGCGCGAGGTCGAGCAGGGTCTGCACAAGCTCCCGGAACGGAACTCCGGCGGCCGCCCACATCCTCGGGTACATCGAGTGGGTGGTGAACCCGGGCATGGTGTTGACCTCGTTGAGGATCGGGCCGGCGGGAGTCAGGAAGAAATCGACGCGCGCCAGACCGGCACAGTCCAGCGCGGCGAATGCGCGAAGCGCTAGATCGCGCACCTGCCTGGCGACGGTGTCGCCGAGACCCGCCGGGACGTCGAACTCGGCGGACCCGTCGAGGTACTTCGCCTCGAAGTCGTAGAACTCGTGCTTTCCGCGGACCCGGATCTCGGCAGGCACGCTCGCCCTCGGCGGCTCGCCGTCCAGGACGCCGACCTCGATCTCCCGACCGGCCACCATCGCCTCGACGAGCACCTTCCGGTCGTAGCGCCGGGCATGCTCGACCGCGGCCGGGAGCGCGGCCAGGTCACCGACCTTGGTGATGCCGAGGCTCGACCCGGCACGCGCCGGCTTGACGAACCAGGGCCCCGCGCCCGGCGCCTCGACCGGGTCGCCGGGCCGGAGCACGACGTACGGGCCGATCGGCAGACCGGCGGCCTGCAGCAACGTCTTCATGTGCTGCTTGTCCATCGCCGCCGCGGAGGCGAACACCCCGCTGCCCACGTACGGCACCCCGGCAAGCTCGAGGAGGCCCTGGACGGTGCCGTCCTCCCCGTACGGGCCGTGTAGACACGGGAACGCGACATCGAGCGGGCGGGGCAGCGCGGGCCGGTCGACGACGTGGACGCCACCTGCGAGCACCGCGAGCTCGTCGCCGTCGACGACTCTCGGCAGAACCTGACCGTGGGGCTCGAGTGCCGCCGGATCGTCCGCGGCGAGCACCCACCGTCCGTCGGGCAGGATCCCGATCGGAAGCACCTCGTACCGGTCCCGATCGAGGGCCCGGAGGACGGCCGCCGCGCTGAGGCACGACACCGAGTGCTCGCCGCTTCGGCCGCCGAACAGGACTCCGACGCGGATGCGCTCAGCCACGGGCGCAATCTACGGCAGGATCCGCCGGTGGATCACTCGGCGCGCACCTGCCGCCGCATCAGGCCCCGTGTCAGCTCCGCGATGGGCATGCCGCTGTAGAGCACGGCGACGACACCCGCGGTGATCGGCATGTCCACCTCGTAGGTGTTACCGAGTTCGAGGATCGGTCGGCACGAGCGCACACCCTCCGCGGTCTGGGTGGTGCGCGCCATGGCGGCCTCGGGGCTGTGCCCGCGGCCGAGCAGCTCTCCGAACGTGCGGTTCCGGGACAGCGGCGAATTGCAGGTGGCGACGAGGTCCCCGAGGCCGGCGAGCCCCGCGAACGTCACGGGATCGGCGCCGACCGCGATGCCCAGCCGGGTGGTCTCGGCCAGGCCGCGGGTGATCAGGCTCGCCTTCGTATTGTCGCCGAACCCGCGACCTTCTGCCGCTCCGCAGGCCAGCGCGATCACGTTCTTCACAGCGCCGCCGAGCTCGCAGCCGATCACGTCACCGTTCGTGTAGGGGCGGAAGTACTCGGTCGTGCTCGCCTGCTGGACGAGTTCCGCTCTGGCTGGGTCCACGCCCGCGACGACCGTCGCCGCGGGCTGACCAGCGGCGACCTCGCGGGCGAGGTTCGGGCCGCTGACCACGCAGACCTGGTCGGCACTGATCGGCAGGACTTCGGTGATCACCTCGCTCATCCGCTTGCGGGTGCCGAACTCGACCCCCTTCATCAGGCTCACCACCGTTGCCGCCGGCGGCAGGAACGCCCGAAAGGCGAGCAGGTTCTCGCGCAGCGTCTGGCTCGGGAGGGCGACGGCCACGATCTCGGCTCCGGCGAGCGCCTCGGCCGGATCGCTGGTCACGACCATCGAGAGCGGAAGTTCAACCCCCGGCAGGTACTGCGTGTTCTCGCGCCGGCCGCGGATCGCCGCGGCGAGTTCGGGACGCCGGGCCCAGAGCCCGACCTGGGTTCCGGCGTCGGCGAGCACCTTCGAGTAGGCGGTGCCCCACGACCCGGCTCCCAGCACTGCGGCGCGGATCACGCCGGCCGCTCGCTCGCCCGTGAGTTGACGGCGTTGGCAGGCGGGTAGCCCTTGCGGCGCGGGTCCCACGGCGCGGCGGGAGCGGCCTCCCCGCGGATCTCACTGAGACCCGATGTCACGGCGCCCATGATCGCGTCGGTCACATCCCGCAGCACGGACGGAGTCAGCTCCTTGTCCTGCCAGGCACTCAGGTCGAGCGGCGGACTCGCCCGCATCTCGACGAGCGGGAACGCGAAGGGGTGCAGGCGCCCTCCTCTGGCGTGGATCTTGTGTGCGCCCCACTGGGAGACCGCGAGGACGGGTACGCCGGCAGTCAGCGCGAGACGGGAAACGCCGGTGTGCGCGCGCATCGGCCACAGGTCGGGATCCCGGGTCGTCGTCCCCTCGGGGTAGATGATCACGACCTCGCCGCGGGCGAGGGCGCTTTCCGCCGCGGCGAGCGAACCCGCCGCGTCGGCGGTACCCCGGGCGACGGGGATCTGCTGTGCCCCGCGCATGATGGCGCCGACCAGCGGCGCGGTGAACAGGCTCGACTTGGCGAGGAAATGCGGCAGCCGCCCTGCGTCGTACACGAACTGCGCCATCGTCAACGGGTCCACCGTCGAGACGTGGTTCGCGACGAGCAGCACTCCCCCACTCGCGGGGATGTGCTCGCTCCCCGTACGACGGCGGCGGGTGAACAGCTGCGCCGTCGGCCAAATCAGCAGCACGCAGAGGCGAAACCAGAATCCGCGGCGCTCGGTGACCATGCGCCGTCGTTGCCTGGCGAACCACCTTCCGTACCGACGCGGCAGCTACCGTACCGGTGCTGCTGTGAGTTTCCGGCCATCTTCCACCGCCAGTCGCGGCCCTGGCAGCATGAGGACCGTGGCGTCCCTCCGAATCGCGAGCGCCCGGGGGGCGGGCCGTGTTCGATTCCAGGAACCGAACGGCGGTCAGGCTCGGAGGCTTGTTCGATTCCAGGAACCGAACGGCAATGGGGCCCGAAACCCGTTCGATTCCAGGAACCGAACGGGGTGACCGCCCCAGCGTGGGACGGCCGGTGGAGTGTCGTCGTCCCGGTCAAGGCAATGGCTCACGCCAAGAGCCGCCTCGCGGTGGACGTTGCGGCACGCGCCGAGCTGGCACTCGCGATGGCGCGCGACGTGGTTGCCGCCGCCGCGGCCGCTCCCCGGG
>CAXTUZ010000153.1:0-4334 GCA_964247525.1 uncultured bacterium | reverse complement strand
CCTGTGCCACCGGCCGCGTCCCGAACCGCGCGACGAACGCGGCGGCGGCCGCGCGGCGTTCGGCGTCCGGATCGGCGAACGTTACCGCCCAGCCGGCGGACGCGAGCGCGGCGCCGACGCTCGTCCCGATCAACCCGGCACCCGCGATGTGGACGTGAGGGCTGGCCGAGCCGGCACTCATGAGGGCAGGTCACGGCGCAGCGCCGCCGCGCCGTGCAGGTAGACATGGTGCAGGTCCGAGCGGCCGCGGTCGGTGTCGACGTGCGCAAGCAGGCGCACCGTCCGGGGCAACGCGCCCGGCACTGCGATCTCGGTCGCACACAACAGCGGCACGTCGTCGAAACCGAGGGTACGCGCGGCGTACGCGGGGAAGTCGGCGGTGAGGTCCGGGGTGGCGGTGAAGATGATGCTGATGAGGTCGTCAGCGGTGATCTCGTTACGGCTCATGACCGCGAGGACAAGCTCGCGGGTCGCCTCGAGAATCGCCTCGCGGTCGTCGGCATCGACCTGGGTGGCCCCGCGCAATGCCCGGACCGTCACGGTGCGAGGCCCACGAGGTCGTACAGCGCGGACAGTTCGGAGCGGCTCAGCGGCCGGGTCTTGCCGCTTCGCAGATCCCCCAACGCCAGGGGACCGAGCTCGGTACGAACGAGCTTGTGCACGGGGTGCCCGACGGCGGCGAGCAGGCGGCGTACGAGATGCGTACGCCCCTCGTGCACACGCACCTGCACCAGGACCCTGCGAGGGGTTGCGTCCAGAACCTTCAGCGAGTCGACCGAGGCCGGACCGTCCTCGAGCGTTACGCCACTGCGGAGTTCGCGTCTGGTGGCCGCGCTGAGCGGGCCGGGGATGTCGGCGACATAGGTCTTGCTCACCTCGAAGGAGGGATGGGTAAGGCGATGGGCGAGCGCCCCGTCGTTCGTCAGCAGCAGGAGGCCCTCGGTCTCGGCATCGAGGCGGCCGACGTGGAACAGGCGGTTGCTCTCGCCGCTCCGCCGCACCACGGCCACATCCGCCACCGCCGGGCGGCCCTGCTCGTCGGACATCGTGCTCACCATCCCGGCCGGTTTGTTGAGCACGAAGTACCGCAGGTCGGGACGGGTGGACACCAGTTCGCCGTCAACCCGGATATGAGCGGTGGCCGGATCCACTCGTACCCCCTGCCGGTCGACGAGCTGTCCGTCGACGCTGACGCGGCCCGCGTCGATCAGCTCCTCGCAGGCGCGCCGTGACCCGACGCCCGCGGCAGCCAGCACCTTGTGCAGCCTCTCCTCAGGCATGGCGCGTCGGTCCGGACTCAGAACTCGGAGAAAACGTGCTCGGGCAGCGAGCCGACGTCGGGCAGGTGGGGTGCAAGATCGGGAAGCTCCTCGAGGTTGGTCAGTCCGAGGCGCTGGAGAAACTCGGTGGTGGTGCCGTAGAGGATGGCACCCGTCGCCGTCGTGACGCCACGTTCTTCGATCAGCCCTCGCGCGAGCAGCGTACGCATCACCGCGTCGACCGAAACGCCGCGGATCGCGGCGACCTGCGCCCTGGAGACCGGCTGGCGGTACGCGACGACGGCAAGCGTCTCGAGCGCGGCCGCGGACAGCCGGCCCGGTTGCTGGTCGACGACCGCCCGGCGGACGACCTCGTGATGCTCGGGTGCGGCGAACAGCGACCAGCCCGCGGCCGTCTCGCGAAGCCGGAAGCCGCGGCCCTCCTGCGCGTACCTCAGGGCCAGCTGCGCCAGCACCCGCTCGATCCGGGCGAGATCGACCTGGGTCGCGCTCCCCGCGACTGCGGCTGTCACGGGCACGTCGCTCACCACCAGAAGCGCTTCCAGCTGCGCCATGAGGTCCGGGTCGGGCGGGTCAGCCATCGCCCACGTCCCGTCCCCCCGACCCGTCCGGTCCGAGCGCGGCACCGGAGCCGGCACGACGGCAGCGCAGGACGCCCAGGGCGTGCTGCTGCTCGAACACGAGCGATCCCGCCCTGTACAGCTCGAGGACGGCGAGGAACCGTGCGACCACCTCGAGCACCTCGGTGCATCCGGCGCACAGCTCCCCGAACGTTGCGACGGACCGGGTCGCGAGAAACGCCGTCACGGCCTCCATGTGCTCCGGGACGCTCACCCGGACGAGATGGACGTGATCGACGGCGACGATCGGGGCACTTCTCGGGGTCAGGGCCCGGACCGCGATCGCGCTGAGCTCTCTCGGAGTGAGCGACACGTCGAGTGGCGGCAGCTGCGCGGCCCATTCCGGGGGCAGCGCAGCGGTGCGCCGGACCCATCGGGACTCGTCGGTCATCCGGGCGGCGATCCAGTCGCTCAGCGTCTGGTACGCCCGGTACTGGAGCAGGCGCGCGAACAGCAGGTCGCGTGCCTCGAGAAGCGCGAGGTCCTCGGCGTCCTCTGCACCCTGGTTGATGCCGGGCAGCAGGCGGGCGGCCTTCAGGTCGAGCAGGGTAGCGGCGACGACGAGGAAGCCGGTCATCTGGTCGAGGTCGAACGCCTCCGCGGCGCGGACGTACGCGACAAATTCGTCGGTCACCTGGGCGAGGGACACCTCGGTGACGTCGAGTTGATGCTTCCCGATCAACCCGAGCAGCAGGTCGAACGGCCCGGCGAACACATCGAGGTGGACCTCGAACGTCGGGGACCGCGCTTCGGGTCCGCGACTGCCGCCTGCCGGCACCCGCGCGGCTGACGCGGTCGCGAGCGCGGACATGTGCCGTGACGCTAGCAGCGCCATGCCGCCCGGGCCGCTGCCCCGGTCGCGGCGGGGGGCGCGATTGTCACGGGTACAGCCGCGGCGCGTCGAGGAGCGAGGCAAGTCCGCGGACGAGCGGGCCGGCGAGCTGCCCGACGACGTCCGGCAGCGCCGGGAAGACGCTGGGAATGAGCAGGATCGCCAGCGCGATCAGCGCGCCGGCCTGCGTCTCGGTCAGCTGGTAGCGGGCGCGCGCCCAGCCGGGCGACACCGGCGCGTAGAGAAAGAGCAACCAGCCGCCACTCAGCGGCGGGATCGGCAGGCAGCTCGTGACGCACAGGCCGGCGGCGCTGACGGCTCCGTACGCACAGAACTCGACCAGATGCCCGCTGGTGGAGCTTCGCAGGATCAGCAGGAACCCCCCGCACAGGACGAGCAGGAACAGCGGGCCGGCGACCAGCGCGGCCGCCGACCGCGCACGTTCGCGCCGGAAACGCGGGATCAGTGGGACCGCCGCCGGGAACCCCCAGCCGTAGTGCACCAGGGCGCTGCACACCACACCGAACGGGTCGAGCTGTCGGGCGGGGGTGAGGCCGCCGTAGCCCGCTCGTACCGGACCCGGCAGGCCGAACAGCTTCGCGGCCCAGGCCTGCGCGACGTTGTGGCCGAACAGTCCCACCGCGACGGCCACCACGACGCCGAGGAGCTGGTACGGGTGGCTCAGGTGGTGCAACACCCGCGGGTTCCTCGCAAGACGGTCGTGATCGAATGACAGGACGGTTGCGGCGCGAGGACTACTGCGCGAGCACCTCGAGCGCCAGGTTGCGGTATGCCACCGCTCCCGGCGACGACGGCGCGAAGTCGAGGATCGGGCGGCCGACGACGGTCGTCTCCGGGAATCGGATGGTCCGGTTGATCACCGTGTGGTAGACCGCGTCGCCGAAGACCTCGACGAGCCGGGCGAGGACTTCCCGGCTGTGCAAGGTCCGCGAGTCGTACATCGTCGCGAGGAACCCCTCCACCTCGAGCGTCGGGTTGAGCCGTTCGCGGACCTTGTCGATCGTCTGCATGAGGAGCGCGACCCCGCGCAGCGCGAAGTACTCGCACTCGAGGGGAATGATCACCCCGTGCGCCGCGGTGAGCGCGTTGACGGTGAGCAGGCCGAGGCTCGGCTGGCAGTCGACGAGCACGTAGTCGTAGTCGTCGGCAACCGGTTCCAACGCACGGAACAGCGTCTGCTCGCGCGCGACCTCGCCCACGAGCTGGACCTCGGCGGCGCTGAGGTCGATGTTGCTCGGCATCAGGTCCATGCCCGCCACGCTCGTCTTGAGGAGCACCTCCTCCGGAACCGAGGAGCGGTCCATCAGCAGCGTGTAGACCGTCTTGTCGAGCTGCCAGGGATTGACCCCGAGCCCGACCGACAGCGCCCCCTGCGGATCGAAGTCGACGAGCAGTACACGGCGCCCCAGGGCCGCGATCGAGGCGCCGAGGTTGATGGTGGTCGTGGTTTTCCCGACTCCGCCCTTCTGGTTGCACAGCGCCAGGATGCGGGCCGGACCGTGTCGATCGATCGGCGGCGGCACGGAGAGGATCGGCAGCGGCCGGCCAGTGGGTCCCAGCGGGCGATGGTCGGCCGGTGGG
>CAXTUZ010000152.1:0-4380 GCA_964247525.1 uncultured bacterium | reverse complement strand
GACTGGCGGTAGCGCCGGCAGAACCGTGTAGTCGTCGACCGGCAGCGTCGGCAGCGTGAACCGGCTCGGCCCACAGGCGAGGAGCACCCGACCACCGTCGCTGGTGATGTCGACCGAAGCGTTGGGAAGGCTGCGCACGATCTCCGCGAGGAGCCGGCCGGAGACGACGGCCCGTCCCGGATCGGCCACCGCGACCTCCACCGTGGCCTGGGCGGCAACCTCGAAGTCGAATCCGGACAGGGTCAGAGCCGCACCGGTCGCGTCGAGGAGCAGTCCCGCGAGGACCGGGACGGGCGGACGGGCCGGAAGGCTGCGGGCAGTCCAGGCGACAGCCTCCGCGAGCTCAGCTCGCTCGACCTGAAACTTCACGCGGCGCTCCCTGCGCTGAACCGGGCCGGAGCTCGGACTTCTCGGATCGGGTTTCGGCTCGCACCGTACCGGCCGACTCC
Source organism: uncultured bacterium (assembly GCA_964247525.1). GTDB lineage: Bacteria > Actinomycetota > Actinomycetes > Mycobacteriales > CAJCIY01 > DASYGP01. The sequence continues at coordinate 3,931 of CAXTUZ010000152.1, read as the reverse complement.
CGCGCGCGTTGTCGTGCACAGGTGTCCCGGCGCGGTGAATGCTCTGGAACTGTTCTTCTTGACGACCAGTGTCTTCGTCGTCATCGGGTCGGTGGATACGGTGGATAAACCGGCGTTTGAGCACCCCGTAGGCCTATTGGGGCTGTGGAACCACTGTGGATTGCTCCCTCTTCGCTCAGGCGGTGGTTGGGGACGACGGTCGCCCAGCACGCGCTCCACAAGGTCGGGCGCAACTTGTCCACAAAGTCGTCCACAGGGTGTGCATGCCTGCTAGGCACGGTGCTGGGTCTTGATCCGGTTGGTCAACGCGGTGACCTGGTTGTAGATGGAACGACGTTCGGCCATCAGGCCCCGGATCTTCTTGTCCGCGTGCATGACCGTCGTATGGTCGCGACCACCGAAGGACTGGCCGATCTTCGGCAAGGACTGGTCGGTGAGCTCGCGGCACAGATACATCGCAATTTGTCGCGCGTTGACGAGGCCCCGGCTTCGCGATGAGCCGCAGAGATCTTCGACCGTGAGGCCGAAGTAGCTCGCGGTCACGCCGATGATCGTCGCATTCGTGATCTGCGGCGCGCCACCTTCGGGGAGGAGGTCCCGGAGCACGACCTCCGCCACGCTGAGATCGACGACCGAGCGATTGAGACTGGCGAAGGCGGTGACCCTGATCAACGCGCCTTCGAGTTCGCGGATGTTCCGGTCGATGTTGGAGGCGATGTATTCGAGAACCTCTGGGGGCACCGCGAGCCGCTCTTGAGCGGCCTTCTTCCGCAGGATCGCGATCCGGGTTTCGAGGTCGGGAGGCTGGACGTCGGTGAGTAGTCCCCACTCGAAGCGGGAACGCATCCGGTCCTCGAGATTGGACAACTGCTTGGGCGAGCGGTCGGACGTCACCACGATCTGTTTGTTCTCGTTGTGGAGCGTATTGAAGGTGTGGAAGAACTCCTCCTGGGTCCGATCCCGACCTTGCAGGAACTGGATGTCGTCGACGAGGAGGATGTCGACATCTCGATAGCGGCGGTGGAAAGCCGAGGCCTTGTCGTCCCGGATCGAGTTGATGAAGTCGTTCGTGAACTCCTCGGAGCTGACGTAGCGCACGCGTGAGCTGGGAAACAGGTGATGGGCGTAGTGCCCGATCGCGTGCAACAGGTGAGTCTTGCCCAAACCCGAGTCCCCGTAGATGAACAGCGGGTTGTACGCCTTCGCGGGGGCTTCGGCCACCGCCACCGCCGCGGCGTGCGCGAACCGGTTGCTGGATCCGATGACGAAGTTCTCGAACTGGTATTTCACATTGAGCTTGATCGGTTGGGTGGTCTGCGGCCCACCGCGCCCACTTCCGGCGAAGGGTCGGAAGGGAAGCGTCTCGGCGCTTGGGCTCTCGTCCTCCTCGTCCTCGTCCTCCTCTCCAGCGGGCGCGTACGCCGACAGCGCCTCGACGGTGACGGCGACGACTACCGGGCGACGAAGGTGGTAGGCCAGCGCTGAGCCCAAGATGTCGCGGAGGGGGCCTTCGATGATGTTCTTGGTGAATTCGTTCGGCGCGGCCAGCAGCGCCGTCTCGTCGGCGAAACCCACCGGGCGGGTGAGTCGTAGCCACGTTCGATCCGAAGGACTGAGGTCGGTCTCCGCGAGTCCGGCGAGGACTTCCTGCCAGATCGGCGCGAGGTCGACAGTGGGATCGGTCCCGAACGCCGGTTCCGCCGTCGACACAGCGAACGGCTCGGTCAAGAAACTCTCCCTCTCCGTGGATCAGGGCTGTCCACACCACTATCCACAGACTGTGTAAAACCCGGATGCCGAGAGGGAAGGACGCAACCGGGGCGGGCCGCGTCGCAAGGCGACACCGATGCCCAGTGCTGTCCGAGCACCGGATCAGGGTCCGGTTCCTGGGTAGCAACCGGCTGCGCGGACGCTAACAGGGTGAGGGTCGCGGCGCCAACACTCATCCCCAGATTTTTTGATTTGTCGCTCACTGTCCGGCGTGTCGCCCCGGCCGGTATGTCACGCGGTGATAAGCGTCCACGCCGCAGTAGTTTCGTCTACTGCTGGTGGTTTTCGCTGCCGCGCCGGCCGGTCCCCCTCCGGCTCGTGGGCCCGCGTTTGACCCTCGCCGTTCGGCCCCCGTACCGTAGGCAGTCGCGCTCTGTCCCGCGAGCGTGACCGCCCCTCTTCCCTGTGCGACCGGAACCGATCCCGACGATCGGGCGGTCGGCCCGAACGACGGAGTTTCGAGTGAGCAAGCGCACGTTCCAGCCAAACAACCGTCGGCGGGCAAAGACCCACGGGTTCCGGCTACGGATGCGTACCCGTGCCGGCCGCTCCATCCTGTCGGCCCGGCGCCGCAAGGGCCGCGCCGAATTGTCGGCCTGACACGTTCCGATCGTCTCGATGCTCCCGGTGCTTCCCGTCGACAAGCGGCTGCGGCGCGGCTCGGAGATCGCGCTGGTATCCCGTACGGGCGCACGAGCAAGTGCAGACGGGATCACCGCCCACGTCTTGAGCGCCGCTGCATTCAGGACCGCGGTGTCCGACCGGGCTCGGGACGTGCCGACCCGGACAACGGTGATCGTCGGCAAGGCCGCGGGGAACGCCGTCGCCCGAAATCGGGTCCGGCGCAGGCTGCGTCACAGCCTCGCCCGGTTGCATCCGATGCTTCCCGCGGGCACCCAGGTGGTGGTCCGCGGAGGTCGCACAGTCCATGGCCTGACGTCCACCGAACTTGCCGGCGCGCTCGACAGTGCGGTGCGGCGAGCCCAGCACCGCTCGTTGGCGTCTCCATGAGCGGACTTGCGCGGGTCCTTTCCGCGCCGGTGATCGCATATCAGCGGGTGCTGTCCCCCCTGCTCGGGCCCCGGTGCCGCTTCACCCCGACGTGCAGTGCATACGCGCTCGAGGCGCTCTCGGTCCATGGCGCCGTCCACGGCAGCCGGCTCGCCGGCTGGCGGCTGTTGCGATGCCAGCCGTTCGGCACCCCCGGATACGACCCCGTGCCGCCGGCCCGTATCGACCCGGCCGTTGAGCGGGGCGCGCGCCCGTGCTGAACCCGATCTACAACTTCGTCGCTCGCGCGATCGTCGAGATCCACGGTGTACTGCGGCACATCGTCGGTGACAACGGCTGGGCCTGGGCGTTGTCGATCGTGCTGCTCGTCATGGGCTTCCGGCTAGTCCTGTTCCCGCTGTTCGTGAAGCAGATCAAGTCGCAGCGGCAGATGCAGCTCATGCAGCCGAAGATCAAGGAGCTGCGCGAGAAGTACAAGAACGACAAGCAGCGGATGAACGAAGAGATGATGAAGCTCCAGAAGGAGCACGGGAATCCGCTGCTGGGTTGCCTGCCGATCCTGGTGCAGATTCCGCTCTTCTTCTCGGTCTTCCGGGTGATGAACGGGTTCGGACCGAAGGGCCACCTCAATCAGCAGCAGGCCGACATCGCGAAGAACTTCGGCGGGTACTACCCGACCCACCTCAACGGCCTGAACGTTGGCACGGCGGACCAGATCGCTCACGCGAAAATCTTCGGCGCGTCCCTTGCCTCGAAGTTCCTCTCGAGCGGTTCGGCTTTGAAGCTGCTCGACAGTTCTCGTACGTCCACCAAGTTCCTCTGCGTCATCTTGATCGTGATCATGATGGCGACGACCTACCTCACCCAGCGGCAGATCATCGGGCGTAACGGTCCCGCCACGGACCCGCAGGCCGCGCTCACGCAGAAGCTCTTGCTGTACGTCTCGCCGCTGTTCCTCGGCGGGTTTGGTTTCAAGTTTTCCATCGGCGTCCTGCTCTACTGGTTCACGACGAACCTGTGGAGCATGGGTCAGCAGTTCTTCGTCATCCGGCGGATGCCGCCGGTCATCCCGCCCAGTCCGGGCGGTTCGCCCGCGCCCACTCCCGTCGTACCCCCGCTGCCGCCGCGCTCGAATCGCACGGTGCTCGGC
>CAXTUZ010000151.1:3679-4384 GCA_964247525.1 uncultured bacterium | reverse complement strand
TCAGTGTCGCCATGATTTTATTTAACTGTCCGGAGTCCTCGTTGTTGTAGTGTATTCGGTTCGTCGGCAGCGTCTCGAAGATCTTCGTCCGGGCGGAGGCGAGTCCGGTGTCGTAGCCGACCCAGTACGGCGAGGATGCGGAGAGCGCGAGGAAGTGCGGCACGTACGCCGTCAGCGCATTCACGATGGCGACGGCCTTCTCGGGACCACGAACTCCGACGTGCACGTGTACCCCGAAAATCTGCAACCGGCGCGCCGGCCATTGCATCGTCTCGACGAGCTGCTCGTAGCGTTCTTTCGGGCTGACCTGTTGCGTACTCCAGTGCGTGGTCGGATGCGTACCGGAGCAGATCAGCGCGAGGTTGCGCTCAGCGGCGGCGCCGGCGACCTCATGCACGGTCGCCCGCAGATCCGTTGTCACCTCGGCCACGGTCTGGCAGACGCCGGTGATCACCTCGACGCAGCTGTCGAAGAGCTCGTTCTTCGCCTTGGGATGTTCGCCTCCCCGCGGGGCCCCGATCGCGGCCAACAGCTCACTTGCACCGTCGTGCAGCTCGCCGGTGTCGGCGTCGACCAACTCCAGTTCCCACTCGACGCCCAGGCTCGCCCGCGGGCTCGACGCGAACTCGATGTGCACGGAAGGAGGCTACCGGGGTTGCTCGATACACCACTTCGTTACGGTGCGCAGATGAGCGAGTCCGACGA
>CAXTUZ010000151.1:0-3669 GCA_964247525.1 uncultured bacterium | reverse complement strand
GATGCCACAGCTGCCGGGCTTCCGTCCTCCCGCGGTCGCCGGGCACGAGGGTCTCATCCGCTCGGTCCCGCTGGCGAGCGGTGCGCGGCTACTCGTGTTGCTGGGTCGTACGCACTTCTACGAGGGCCACGGCGCCGGCGCCGTCGTGCACGGGGTACGGGTCGCCGCCGCCGCCGGGTGTCGCGCCGTCATCCTCACCAATGCCGCGGGCGCGCTGGACCCGACGTACGGCGTGGGTCAGCCGGTGCTTCTGCGCGACCACCTGAACCTCACCGGAACGTCGCCGCTGAGTGGCGCGAACTTCGTCGATCTGACGGACTGCTGGAGCGCGCGGCTCCGGAGCATCGCGCTCGAGGTGGATCCCGGCTTGGTTCAAGGCGTGTACGCGGGGCTTCCCGGACCGCAGTACGAGACTCCCGCCGAGATCCGGATGCTCCGCACGATGGGCGCTGACCTTGTGGGCATGTCGACGGTCCTGGAGGCGATCGCGGCGCACGCGGCCGGGCTCGAGGTCCTCGGCGTCTCGTTGGTCACCAATATGGCCGCCGGGGTGACCGGGGAGGCCCTCAACCACACGGACGTACTTGCGGCCGGTGCCGCCTCAGCGGACCGGCTCGGCGCGTTGCTCGCGGGCCTCGCCGACCGGCTATGAGCCCGCTGCGCTTCGGGACCGCCGGGGTACGGGCCCCGCTCGGACCCGGGCCGGAGGAACTCAACGAGGACACGGTCGCCCGGGTCGCGGCCGGAATCGCCACCTGGCTGCCGCCGCAGGCAAGCGTCGTGATCGGCCACGATGCCCGCCACCGCAGCGACGAGTTCGCGGCGATCGTCGGCCGGGAGCTGCGCAGCCGAGGGGTGGTCGACGGCGCCCCCCGGCAGGTGCCGACGCCGGTGCTGGCCTTCACCACCCGCCGCGGCGACTACACGGCCGGGGTGATGATCACCGCCAGCCACAATCCCGCGGCTGACAACGGCATCAAGGTGTACGACGGCACTGGCGCGCAACTCGACACCGAGCAGGCCAGGGAGGTCGAAGCCGCGATCAGTGCGCCGCGACCGGTGCTGCCCTACACCGACCTCGCATCTCGGACGATCGCCCCGCTCGCGGCCTATCTCGACGCGCTTGACGCGGCGCTCGCGCCGTCGGCAGGCCTCCGGTCGGACGAGGCGATCGCAGGTTCCTTGCGGATCGCATACACGCCGCTGCACGGTGTCGGGGCGCCCGCGTTCCTCGAGGCGCTGTCGCGCGCTGGCTTCACTGATGTCCACTGCGTCGAAGCCCAGCTCGTGCCGGACCCGGACTTCCCGACGGTCGCCTACCCGAATCCCGAAGAGCCGGGTGCTCTCGACCTGCTACGCGCGCTCGCGACGCAGGTGCGCGCCGACATCGCCCTTGCCCACGATCCGGACGCCGACCGGCTGGCCGTACTGGTCGGTGGACGACTGCTCACCGGCGACGAGCTCGGCGTGCTGCTCGCCGACGAGGTGCTCGCCCGGAGGCCCGGCGCGGTGGCGACGACCGTCGTGTCCTCGCCCGCGCTCGGCGCGCTCGCACAGCGACGCGGAGTGCCGTACGAGCGCACGCTGACCGGGTTCAAGCACCTCGTCCGGGCGCACGGCGGCACTCTGACGTACGCGTACGAGGAAGCCCTTGGGTACGCCGTGGCGCCCGCGCTGGTCCGGGACAAGGACGGAATTTCCGCCGGCGTGCTGGTGGCACACATGGCCGCGGTGGCAAAAGCGCAGGGCATGACGTTGCTCGACCGGCTCGCCGCACTCGAGGACGAGATCGGGATGGAGGTCGCCACCACGCAGGTCACCCTCCGCGCCGACCAGCCCGGGGCTCTCCTCGACGTAGCCCAAACGGCTGTGCCGCAGGGGTTTTTGGTGACCGGTGAAGCGCCGTTCACCGTCGCCGACGAAGCGGGCCGCACGGTGGTCGTACGCCCGAGTGGGACCGAACCCAAGCTGAAGGCGTACCTACACGCCACCACGCGCGCCGAACTGCCCGCGCTGCGGGTGATCGTCGAGGACTGGCTGCACTCAGGCGGTTAGCGCGGGCCGAACTGGCGGTCCCCGGCGTCGCCGAGGCCCGGGACGATGAAGGCATGCTCGTCGAGCCCGTCATCGATGGCCGCGGTGACGATCTCTGCGCAGAGCGGTTCGATCCGGGCGATGCCCTCCGGTGCAGCCAGGACACAGACCACCCGGACCGGCCCGGCGCCGCGCTCTCGCAGCAGGTCGAGGCAGTAGGCCAGCGAGCCGCCGGTCGCGAGCATCGGGTCGAGCAGCAGCACCGGACGGCCGCTGAGCAAGCGCGGAACGGCATCGAGATACGTCACCGGTTCATGGGTCGCTTCGTCCCGGGCGACACCGACGAACGCCAGATCCGCCTCCGGGAACAGTCGCTGGCCAGCCGCTGCCATGCCGAGACCCGCGCGGAGCACCGTCACCAGCAGCGGCGAATCGACAAGACGCACCGCAGGCGCGTGCCCCAGCGGAGTGATCGTCGTCGTCGGCTCCGTCGGCAGGTCGCGGGTGGCCTCGACGATCAGCAACGACGACAGTTCCTCGAGTGCGGCCCGAAACTGCGCCGGCGTGCTCAGGGCATTGCGCAGGGTCGCCAGACGTAGCTGCGCCACTGGGTGTTCGACGAGCCGCGTCGGCATCGGCACAGCGTAGGAGGCGCCCTTTAAAGTGGCGTATGCGCCATCCTGCGCCGCGGACACCGACGACCTCGGCCGAACTCGCGGCACTCATCGACCACACGCTGCTACGTCCGGAGGCCACCGCCGCGGACGTCGCCGCATTGACGGCCGAGGCCACTGCGATGGGATGCGCGAGCGCCTGCGTCACCGCCGCGCGAGTACCCGATGCGATCGGCTCCGGTGTACCGGTCTGTTGCGTGGTGGGCTTTCCCGCCGGTGCGCACGTCGCGGAGGTCAAGAGCGCAGAGGCCGCATATGCGGTGCTCGCCGGGGTAGCCGAGATCGACATGGTGATCGACCTCGGCCTGGTGAAGGACGGCGCCTGGACCGACGTCGAGGACGAGATCGCGCTGGTCCGCGGCGCGTGCACCGGCGACGTGCTGCTCAAGGTGATCATCGAGTCGGCCGCGCTGACCACCGACGAGATCGCTGCGGCGTGCGAAGCCGCCGGCCGGGGTGGCGCCGACTTCGTCAAGACCTCCACGGGTTTTCATCCCGCCGGCGGTGCGAGCGAGACCGCGGTGCGCTTGATGCGGGAGGTCGTCGGCGAAGACCTCGGGGTCAAGGCGAGCGGGGGGATCCGAGATACCGCCACGGCGCTCGCGATGCTTGCGGCAGGCGCAACCCGCCTGGGGACCAGCGGGACCGCAGCCATCGTCGGCGGACTCCGCGAGGCGCCGTGATCGCCGACACCCCGCCTCCGCCGTACACGGCGGTGATCTTCACCTCCGTGCATAAGTCTCCGAACCCGGACGGCTACGCGCAGGCGGCACGCGACATGGAACAGCTCGCCGCGCGGCAGCCTGGCTACCTCGGTTTCGAGTCGGCCCGGGACTCGCTCGGCATCGGAGTCTCGTACTGGGCGACTGCCGAGGACGCTTCGCGGTGGAAGCAGGTAGTGGAACACCGTGCGGTGCAACGGATCGGGGCCGAGCACTGGTACGCCGACTACCGGGTTCGG
>CAXTUZ010000150.1:2400-4494 GCA_964247525.1 uncultured bacterium | reverse complement strand
GGTCAGTCCGGCGCGACCGCCGCGCACGATCCTGGCGAACGTCTCGATCGAAGGGCGCCACGTTCGCTCGAGGTCGACCCCGGCCGGGATCGGGGCGACCGAGGCCGGGTCGAGTCCATCGGCGTTCGCCCAGCGGATGAGCATCGCCTCGTCGACCTCGACGTGGAACTGCAGACCCCAGGCCCGCTCCCCGACGCGGAAGGCCTGGTGCTCGGTGTGCGTGCCGCGGCACAGCGCCACCGCCCCCGGCGGCAGCACGCTGACCTCGTCGCTGTGCCAGTGCACGACGTCGGGCAGGAAGGGCGCGCTGCGCAGCAGCGGGTCCTCCGCCGCCGCATCGGCCCGGCGCACCAGACCGAAGCCGCGCTCGGGACCATCCGGATGGCGCGTGACCGATCCACCGGCCGCGAGGGCGAGCAGTTGCATGCCGAGGCAGATGCCGAGGATCGGGACGTTCGTACCAAGGGCGCCGCGGAGCAGCGCAAGCTCGCCGTCCTGACCGTCGTCATGCCCGTACGCGTCCTGCGGGCCGCCCATGACGATCAGCGCGTCGTGGCGCACCGCCGCCGGGACGCGATCACCTCGGTGGAGCCGGCACACCTCGAGGTCGACGCCCGCAGCTGCGAGCCACCCTCCCAACGCGCCGACGTTCTCGTCCGCGATGTGCTCGAGAACGAGCGCCGTGGCCATCGGGATCAGAGCGTGGGCAGGTAACGCGCCACCTCGAACGGGGTGACCTCGCGGCGATACTCGTCCCACTCCGCTCGCTTGTTACGGAGGAAGAACCCGAACACGTGCTCGCCGAGGGTGTCGGCCACGAGCTCGCTGTCCTCCATCACATCGAGAGCCTCATCGAGCGACTCGGGCAGCATGCCGATCCCGAGCGCCCTTCGTTCGGCCGAGGACAGCGACCACACGTCATCCTCGGCCTCGGGCGGAAGCTCGTATCCCTTCTCGACGCCGCGAAGCCCAGCGGCCAGTATCAGGGCGTACGTCAGATATGGGTTGCACGCGCTGTCCGGCGACCTCAGTTCGATGCGGGTCGAGTTCCCCTTCGCCGGCTTGTACATGGGCACACGGACCAGCGCGCTGCGGTTGTTGTGTCCCCAGCAGATGTACGTCGGTGCCTCGTTGCCCGTGATGAGCCGCTTGTACGAGTTCACCCACTGATTGGTGACCGCGGTGATCTCCGGGGCATGCTGCAACAAGCCGGCCATGAACGACTTCGCCGTCGCCGAGAGGTGATACTTGTCGCCCGGGTCGTAGAAGGCATTCCGGTCGCCTTCGAACAGCGAGACGTGGGTATGCATCCCGGAGCCGGCGCGGTTCGCGTACGGCTTGGGCATGAACGAGGCGTACACACCTTGAGACAGCGCGACTTCCTTCATCACGACGCGGAAGGTCATCAGGTTGTCGGCGGTCGTGAGGGCATCGGCGTACCGCAGATCGATCTCCTGCTGGCCTGGGGCGACCTCGTGGTGGCTGAACTCGACCGAGATTCCCATCTGCTCGAGCAGGCCGATCGCCTCCCGCCGGAAATCGTGCGATTCCCCCCGCGGAATGAGGTCGAAGTATCCCCCGGCGTCGACAGGCTCGGGCATCGGCTTGCCTGCTTCGGGCTGCTGGCGGAGCAGGAAGAACTCGACCTCGGGATGCGTGTAGAAGGTGAAGCCGAGGTCGCCGGCGCGGGCCAGCGTGCGGCGGAGGACCTGGCGCGGGTCCGCGGGGGCAGGCGAGCCGTCGGGCAACATGATGTCGCAGAACATCCTGGCGGTGCCGGGGTTCTCCGCCCGCCAGGGCAACACCTGGAACGTGGCCGCGTCGGGCCGGGCAAGCATGTCCGCCTCGGACACCCGGGCGAAACCTTCGATCGCCGAACCGTCGAAACCGATCCCTTCGGCGAAGGCGCCCTCGAGTTCCGCGGGCGCGACGGATACGGACTTGAGGACCCCCAGCACGTCGGTGAACCAGAGCCGGACGAAGCGGATGTCGCGCTCTTCCAGCGACCGGAGCACGAATTCCTGCTGCTTGTCCATGTCCCCATCGTCGCAGGTCCGCCTCCGGTCGTCAGCCGCCCGCCGGTGCGCGGGACGG
>CAXTUZ010000150.1:364-2390 GCA_964247525.1 uncultured bacterium | reverse complement strand
GCTGCTTGGCCGCGGCCCGGGAGGGTGACTTCGAGGGGCTGCTGGCCGTGCTCGACCCGTCGGTGGTGCTGCGGGCGGACGCGGGCTCGCGCCCGCGGGGACCGTCGCGGCGGGTCCGGGGGGGCCCCGCCGGCGGGGGGCGGCGCGGCGTGGATGAGCGCTCACGGGCCCGTCGAGGGTCGAGCCGAGGGTTGCAGCGCGGTCGGCAACGAGCGGTCGACGTGGTCACGCCGACACCCCGGGAGGCGCGGCTCGAGGACATCGAACGGCGACGGCGGCGCTACCTGTGGCTCATCGGCCCGGCGCTGGCGCTGACGGCGTTCGGCTTCTTCGTACCGGCGCCGACGGCCGTCCGGCTGGGGGCACTGATCGTCGCCGCGACGCTCGCGCCGGTGGCCGGGATCGTGGCGAACAACCGGACACCTCCGCGCCGCTGACGCGGAGATGTCCGGCCGGGTGTCGCTCAGCGCGTGTCTCGGTGCGTCTTTCAGGCCGGACGAAGACCCGCCTCCACCTGTGCGCCGAGGGTGGCATCGACGTTCTTCCAGTACTGGATCGACCGGCTCAGCACCGGTTCGCCAACGCCGTCGCCGAGATGTCCGACGATGTTGCTGACCAGCCGTGCGCGAGCCGCGTCATCCAGCACGTGGCGGACCATGGTGCCGGCCTGGCCCCAGTCGTCGTCCTCTTTGTGCAGCGCCTGAGCGGTGCGCACCATCTCGGTGTCCTCCACGCTCCAGGTCAACTCGCCGGCGTACTCCGGATGGGCCGCGGGTCCGCCGTACGAGTTCGGCGCGTACACCGGGTCGCCCGGGTTGTCGTAACGCATCGCGCCATCGCGGTTGTAGGAGTGCACCGGGGAGTGCGGCCGGTTCACCGGCAACTGCAGGTAGTTCGGGCCGATGCGATACCGGTGTGTGTCCGGGTACGAGAACAGCCGCCCCTGGAGCATGCGGTCTGGGGAGACCCCCATCCCGGGGATGAGGTTCGCCGGTTCGAACGCCGACTGTTCGATCTGAGCGAAGTAGTTGTCCGGATTGCGGTCGAGCACCCACCGGCCGATGGTGATCAGCGGGTAGTCCGCGTGGGGCCAGACCTTGGTCAGGTCGAACGGGTTGAACCGGTAGTCGGTGGCTTCGGCGAACGGCATGACCTGAACTTTCACGGTCCAGGACGGGTGTTCGCCGTTCTTGATGGCGGTGTGCAGGTCGCGTTTGTGGAACTCGCTGTCCTGTCCGGCCATCGCGTCGCCCTCGGCCTGGGTGAGGAACTCGATCCCCTGGTCGGTCTTGAAGTGGTACTTGACCCAGAACTTCTCGCCGGCGGCGTTGACCCAGCTGAAGGTGTGGCTCGAGTAGCCGTTCATGTTGCGCCAGGTCTTCGGGATTCCGCGGTCCCCCATGAGCCAGGTCACCTGGTGCGCGGATTCCGGCGACAGCGACCAGAAGTCCCACTGCATGTTGTTGTCGCGCAAGTGGTTGTCCGCGCGACGCTTCTGGGAGTGGATGAAGTCCTGGAACTTGGAGGGGTCGCGCACGAAGAACACCGGCGTGTTGTTGCCGACCATGTCCCAGTTGCCGTCCTCGGTGTAGAACTTCACCGCGAAGCCGCGCGGGTCGCGCTGGGTATCAGCGGCGCCCTGCTCGCCGGCGACCGTCGAGAACCGTACGAGCGACTCGGTGCGCTTCCCCTTGGTGAAGACCTTCGCCTTGGTGAACTGCGAAACGTCCTCGGTGGCCTCGAAGAACCCGAATGCGCCGCCGCCGTTCGCGTGGACGACCCGTTCGGGCACGCGCTCGCGGTTGAACTGGGCCATCTTCTGGATGAGGTAGTGATCCTGCAGCAACAACGGGCCGTTCGAGCCGACGCCGAGCGAGTGCTCGTCGGACGGTGCGGGGATTCCCGCGTCGGTCGTTGTCGGTGGGCGGGCGGTATCGGTCATCAGGTCTCCTCCGCGGGGACGTTGTGGTGGGCGTGCGTACGGCGGTGCGGTGGTTGTTGGGGGTCGCCTTGCTGACAGCGGGGA
>CAXTUZ010000150.1:0-354 GCA_964247525.1 uncultured bacterium | reverse complement strand
CAACGGATCTCCGTCGCGATGCTCGGGGCGATGGGCGGCTCGCCCTGGCCGTCGGGTTCGGCGGGCTGATCCTCGTCGCCGCCGCCGCGTTCGTCTTCGCCCGGTCGCGCAAGAACAAGATCGACCAGGAGAACGTCAACGAGGAGTGGTCCGGCCGGCTCGCTCCGGCGGGCGAGACTGGGCGCCTCCAGCGCGGCGAGGATGTCGTAGCCGGCCTGCGTCGACAGTGGCGCCCGCGCCCGCGCCAGGCGCAGCACGGTTTCGGTGTCACTGTGCGGCCGCTCGCGCAGCGCTTCGAGGACGGCGCGCCGAGGTGCGGTTGCCCGGAGTCCGGCGGCACGCAGCACCTGCCGC
>CAXTUZ010000149.1:2882-4529 GCA_964247525.1 uncultured bacterium | reverse complement strand
GTGTCCGGCCATGCGCGCAGCGCCGCCGAGGACAACGCCTGAACGAGGCTCGATGACGATCTGGGTCGTGACGGTGTGCTCGCTGCTGTGTGTCCTCGCCGGGCTGGGCGTGGCTGTCGGCGGGATTGCCCTGGGAAACGAACGGGCCCGTACGGCGGCCGACCTCGGCGCCCTTGCCGGCGCAAAGGCGCTGGTCGGGTTGGAGGCGGATCCGTGCGGGCACGCACGGGCCATTGCGGCGGCGAACCGGGGGTCTCTGACGGGGTGCGTGCTCGACGGCCCCGACCTGCGGGTCTGGGTACTGGTGAGTCCACCCCCGCTCCTGTCGAGGTTCGGGATCCCGGGCTCGCGGGCCCACGCCCGTGCTGGGCCGGTGCTGCGGGATCCGGAGGCCGCTTCATCGGGTTGACCGTTACGCGAGTGCGCCGAGGAGAGCATCGAGCAGACGTAGCCCTCCTGCCTTGTCGAGCGGGGCGTTCCCGGTGCCGCACGTGGGTGAGTGCACGCAGGACGGGCAGCCGCTCGCGCAGCCACAGTCCGACATTGCCGCGCGAGTGGCGTCGAGCCACCTGCGGGCATGGGCATGTCCCTGGGCCGCGAAACCTGCGCCACCCGCGTGACCGTCATAGACGAAGATCGACGCCCGGCCGGTGTCCGGGTGCCGCGCCGCCGACACGCCACCCACATCCCAGCGGTCGCATGTCGCGAACAGCGGCAACATGCCGATGGCCGCATGTTCCGCCGCATGTACCGCACCGGCAACCTCCTCGGGGCGGATTCGAGCGTTCCGGATCAGGTCGTCCGACGCTGTGACGTACACCGCCTTGGTACGTAGCTGCCGAGGTGGAAGCGTGAGCGCTGTCTCGCCGAGGACCTCCCCCGAGCCAACCCTGCGACGCAGGTATGACACCACCTGGCTCGTCACCTCAACGGTGTCGAATCCGAGGGACATCTCGCGCAGGTCGACAACCGGCTCGGGTGCGACCAGATTCAGGTCGGTGACGACGCGAGCCGTCGTCGTCCACTCCGGATCACCCGGCACCAGCAGTGCGACCGCCGCCCCGAGATCGAGCGAGACCACTGTGTACGTCTCGCCCTGGTGAAGGTAGACCGCGCCTTCGTGGACGGTGCGGTCCGCCGAGGCGATGTCCACCTGTCCTAGCAATCGTCCCGTGGTCTCCTCGATGAGGGCGATGGATCCGCCTGATCCGCGCAGGTCGGCGTCCGGCCATTCTCCGTGCCGCGCCCAGAACACCCCGCCGTTGCGGCGACGGAGCCGACCCCGACTGACGAGGTCCTCGACGACCGCCTCCGAACCCTCGAACAGCGTCATGTCGCGGGCCGAGAGCGGCAATTCGGCCGCCGCGCATTCCAAGTGGGGTGCCAGGACGACCTCGTTCGACGGGTCGAGCACCGCCGCTTCGATCGGGGCCCCGAAGACCGCGGCGGGATGATGGACGAGGAAGGTGTCGAGCGGATCCTCCCGTGCGACGAACACTGCGAGCGCGGGTTCTCCCGATCGTCCGGCCCGTCCCGCCTGCTGGCGCATCGACGCGATGGTGCCGGGCCAGCCGGCGAGAACCACAGCGTCCAGATCGGCGATGTCGATGCCGACATGGCCTGGGTCGAGGTGGACGAGAAGTCCGC
>CAXTUZ010000149.1:2076-2872 GCA_964247525.1 uncultured bacterium | reverse complement strand
CAGCACGAAGACGAATCCCAAGGTCTGGTTGAGGGCTGCGATCGCGACGACCTCCGCGCTTCGCCGGGACCGGGTGAAGGCGAGGGATCGGGCCCCCTCGAGGACCAGGTCGCCGAGCAGCGCCGCCGCCTCCGAGGTCGCCGAGCGCCGGATCGGGTGTCCGTCCGCGTCGTCGATCGTCGTGAGTGGCGGCTCGTAGAGGGCGAACACCGACTCTCCGCGCGGGGCCGAATCGGCGGTCACCGCCGTGACGGGAAGGCCAGTCAGCCGAGCGGCGAGCCGAGCCGGTTCGGCCACGGTTGCACTGGCCAGGACGAAGACAGGATCCGCCCCGTAGTGCGCGCACAGCCGCCGGAGCCGGCGAAGCACCTGGGCGACATGGCTGCCGAACACGCCCCGGTAGGTATGGCATTCGTCGATCACGACGAAGCGCAAGCCGCGAAGCATGGACCGGAAGCGCGCATGCCGCGGCAGGATCCCGCGGCTGAGCATGTCCGGATTGGTCAGGAACACCGACGCGTACGCGCGGGCCCAGTCGCGGTCCTCGCGGGACGTGTCGCCGTCGTAACGAGCCGCGCGGACGCCCTCGAGGCCGAATCTGGACAGGGCGCGGAGCTGGTCGCCGGCCAGGGCTTTCGTGGGGGAGAGATACAGCGCCCGGGCGGCCGGGTCAGTGAGGACCGCCGACAGAACCGGCAGCTGATAGGCGAGAGATTTGCCACTCCCCGTACCGGTGGCCACCACCACGTGCCGTCCGGCCCACGCCAGTTCGGCCGCCCGGGCGCTGTATCTCTCC
>CAXTUZ010000149.1:683-2066 GCA_964247525.1 uncultured bacterium | reverse complement strand
CTGGTCGGCGGGCAGGCCGCGGGAAAGGAGCCACTGGGCCAGGGCGGCCCGGTGGTTGACCTTGATTCGGACATCGGCGGGGGTGAGGCCCAGGGAGCGCAACAGCGACACGCACGCGGCGATCACCTCGGCATGACCCCACAGTGGCCATCTGCCGAACTCGCCGGTGCGGGCCTGCGTGCGCTCGACGTGCGTGAAACCTGCTCGCTGGCGCGGGTTGCGGCGGAGCCGGTCCAGAAGATCGTCGTGCACCGGCCGGGGGTCGTGCTCCGTCGGACTGGTGCTCGTGCGACCGGCCATACCACTACGTTGCCACGCCGCCCAGCCGGAGGGCCTCCCGCAGCGCCAGGATTGACCGAGTTTCAGGCGGGTAGTTCCGGCCCCACGGAAACCGACGTCCCAGCCGGGATCGTCTTGAGCTAGGAGGCTCCGTGGACCTGACGCTGTCCAGCCGCACAGAAGGCGACGCGACCGTCCTCGTCGTCGGCGGCGAGATCGACGTGTACACCGCACCGAAGCTGCGCGAGCACATCATCGATCTGGTGAGCGCCGGCGCGTACCGGCTCGTCGTCGACATGGAGCAGGTCGAGTTCCTCGACTCGACCGGTCTCGGCGTCCTGGTCGGTGGGCTCAAACGCGTGCGAGCCCATGACGGGTCGTTGGTCCTGGTGTGTACCCAGGACCGCATCCTGAAGATCTTCCGCATCACCGGACTGACGAAGGTGTTTCCGATCTTCGACAGCGTCGAGGCCGCACTCGCCGACGCCAGCTAGGCGTCCGGCGCTCCGATGGCCTCGATCTCGCTGGCGTTCTCGCCGATCCCTGCGCAGGTACGAACCGCGCGCCTGCTCGGCGTCGCCTATGCACGTCGTTGCGGGTTGCCGGACGAGGTCGTCGACGAGGTGCGCCTCGCGGTCGGGGAGGCGTGCTCTCGCGCCGTCGCCATCCACGCCACGTTGGGAAGCAACGAGCCGGTGCGCGTTCGCTTCGCCGACAACGGGCAGGGGTTCGAGATCGAGATCGATGACCCCGGGGCAGCAGATCGAGTCGTGAGTGCCGATCTCGACCCCGTCGGTCGCGTTGTTCACGACGAGCAGCCGGCAGGCGCGCAGGCGCCCGACGGGGGCGCGCTCGGGGCGCTGCCGGCCGGGATGGATCTTGCTCTCATCGCCGGTCTTGTGGACGAGTTCGACATCGCCGCGCGCGCGGGCGGCGGGACGACGATACAGCTGCGGTGGAAGCCGTAGCCGAGCCGCTACCATGCGCAGGCTTGTGTCGCACATCACTGATCGGAGGCAGGCATGCCGGCCAGCGCGAGTCTCGCCGCACACACCCCGCTGGTTCGTTCTGCAGGACTCGAGGCCGTTTCCCGCTCGCTGAGTG
>CAXTUZ010000149.1:0-673 GCA_964247525.1 uncultured bacterium | reverse complement strand
GACGGCGCCGGGGTCCTCGCGCGTGAAGTACTCGCCGCGGATCCGGGCACGGATCGGATGCAGGAGATAGCGCGCGCCGTGCAAGAGGGTGCGAGCGCATTCCTGGCCCGCCAGTTCCGTACCCTCGTCGTCTTCGCCGTCGCCGTGTTCGGACTGCTCTTCCTGCTTCCGGCTGACGGTGGCTTCAACGTCAAGCTGGGCCGAAGCGTGTTCTTCCTCGTCGGCGCGGTCTTCTCGGCATTGGTCGGCTTCATCGGCATGACCCTCGCGACGCGGGCGAACGTACGGGTCGCGAGCGCGGCGCAGAACGCGGGGGCCAAACCGGCGCTGCGGATCGCGTTCCGTTCCGGCGGTGTGGTCGGGATGTTCACGATCGGGCTGGGGTTGCTCGGTGCCTCCCTCGTCACGCTGATCTACAACAATTACGCGCCGACCGTCCTGGAGGGGTTCGGGTTCGGCGGTGCGTTGCTCGCCATGTTCATGCGGGTCGGCGGGGGGATTTTCACCAAAGCCGCGGACGTGGGCGCGGACCTCGTCGGCAAGGTCGAGCAGGGGATCCCGGAGGACGATCCGCGGAACGCCGCGACCATCGCGGACAACGTGGGCGACAACGTCGGGGACTGCGCCGGAATGGCCGCCGACCTGTTCGAGTCCTACGCGGTGACACTCGTCG
>CAXTUZ010000148.1:0-4589 GCA_964247525.1 uncultured bacterium | reverse complement strand
GTGCTCGCCTCGCTGGTCGGCCGCGACGTCGTCGTCGAGCAGCTCACGGATACGGTTCCGCGTGCCCGCGTCAGTACCCAGACCCGACCCGCACGCGTACGCGTCGACCCGTCCCTCGCCGGCGACCACGCTCGGCCAGCGCTCTCGGACCGCCGTCGCCGCGACGCCGTCGAGGTCGGGTCCGAGGTAGCGGACGTACCCGGCTCCTCCTCGCACGGCGCCGCCCGTGCAGAGCACCGCGGCACCGGGATACGCATCACTTCCCGCCAGGACGCCGACGACGCCACGGCTGTACTTGTCCGACCGCTCCGGCGGGTCGGACAGCATCCGGGCGACGTCGTCGGCGTCCAGCAAGGCGAGCGCCGCGGTCTCGGGATACGCCAAGCCGACGGGCACCACGACCACCGTCCCGGCGAGCTCGGCCGCCGGGCCCACCACGTGCGCGGGCTTGTGCCGGTCGAAGGTCACCGTCACCGTCGCGCGGATGGCGCACCCCTCCGCGGCTCCGGTGTCCGCCTCGACGCCGCTCGGAAGATCGACGGCCAGGATCGGCGCACCGCGATCGTGCGCCCATGCGGCGAGTGCCGCCGCGCGTCCGGTCAGCCCGCCGGCCCGGCTCCCGGCACCGGTGAGCCCGTCGATGACGAGGTCCGGCGACGGGACGTCCTGCGTGTCACCCGCGATCCGCAACCCGCGAATCGCTGCGGCCCAGTGCTCGTCCCCGGCGCGTTCCGAACTGCGGAGCACGGTGACCGAAGCTCCCCGCCTGGCGAGATGCCGGCCTGCGAGGCAGGCGTCCGCGGCGTTGTGCCCGCTCCCGGCCAGTACGGTCACCCGCGCGCCGTACGTGCGACCCAGCAGTCGCGCGGCGACGACGAACACTCCGTAGGCGGCCCGCGCGATGAGTGCGCCCTCCCCGACCGCCGCAGCGGCCGTCTCATCGGCGACCCGGGTCTCGGCCGACGTGGCGATGTACCTCACTCGGGACGCTCCTGCGCGATCACGAGGGCCGAGGCGAATCCGGCGTCGTGCGTCAGGCTCACGTGCCAGATGAGGTGCTCGTACCCCTCGACGTGAAGCACCGGCCGGCCGCCGGACGCTCGTTCCACCCACGCATGGCGCCAGTTCATGTTCCGGGGCCGGCCGAGTGCTTTGGCGACCGCCTCCTTGGCGGCGAACCGGGCGGCGAGCGAAGGGAGTGGAACATCTGCTTCGGCGGGGACGAACACGCGGGTGAGCAATCCCGGTGTACGGGCGAGCGCTGCCGAGAGGCGTTCGACCGACACGAGATCGGTTCCGACCCCGACGATCACCGACGGCTCACGCTGGCGTCATTCGACCGTGACCGACTTCGCCAGGTTCCGCGGCTTGTCGATGTTCAGACCACGAGCGAGAGCGAACTCCGCGGCAAACACCTGCATCGGGAGGGTGGTGAGCAGCGGCGAGTAGAGCGTGGGAGCGACCGGAACCCGGATCAGGTCGCTTGCGTAGGGGACGACCGCGTCGTCGCCGTCCTGGCAGATGACCACGGTCCGCGCCCCCCGGGCACGGACCTCCTGGATGTTGGAGAGCACCTTGGTGTGCAACGTCGGCCGCGACCTGGCCGACGGCATCACGACGACCACCGGCAGGTCCTGCTCGATGAGGGCGATCGGCCCGTGCTTGAGCTCGCCGGCCGCAAAGCCCTCGGCGTGGACGTACGCGAGCTCCTTGAGCTTCAGCGCGCCTTCCAGGGCAACCGGGTACCCGACGTGACGCCCGAGGAAGAGCACCGCCCCCGACGTGGACAACTCGCGGCCGAGCGCCCGTACCGGATCCATCCGATCGAGGGTCCGCGCGATGAGACCGGGCATGCGTTCGAGCGCCGCGAACTCGCGGGCGATCTCCTCGCCGTCCTTGGTCCCGAGCACACCGGACAGCGAAAGACCCAGTAGCAGCGTCCCCGTCACCTGGGCGAGAAAGCACTTGGTGGACGCGACGCAGACCTCGAGACCGGCGCGGGTGTACAGCACGGCATCGGCTTCCCGCGGAATCTGGGCTCCGTTGGTGTTGCAGACCGCAAGCACCCGGGCCTTCTGCGCCTTCGCGTGCCGTACCGCTTCGAGGGTGTCCGCGGTTTCACCGCTCTGGCTGATGGCCACCACGAGCGTGGACTGGTCGAGCACCGGGTCGCGGTAGCGGAACTCCGAGGCCAGCTCCACCTCCACCGGGAGGCGGGTCCAGTGTTCGATCGCGTACTTCGCGAGCAGACCCGCGTGGTAGGCGCTGCCGCACGCCACGACGAATATCTTGTCGACCCCGCGCAGGTCCTCGTCGGCGAGACGCTCCTCGTCGAGCACGATCGCACCGACGTCGGTGAGGCGCCCCCGCAACGTGTCGGCCACCGCGCCGGGCTGCTCGGCGATCTCCTTCTGCATGAAGAAGTCGTGGCCACCCTTCTCCGCTGCAGCCAGGTCCCAGTCGATGTGGAAGCGCCGTCCGCTCTGCGGCGAGCCGTCGAAGCCGGTGATGAGCACCGCCCCGGGACGGACCTCGATGACCTGGTCCTGCCCGAGCTCGACGGCCTCCCGGGTGTGGGCCAAAAAGGCGGCGACGTCGCTGGCGAGAAAGGTCTCGTCGTGGCCGACTCCGAGGACGAGTGGGCTGTTGCGCCGCGCACCGACGAGCACCTGCGGCTGGCCGGAGTGCACCGCGAGCAGGGTGAACGCACCTTCCAAACGCCGGACGACGACCCGCATCGCCTCGGCGAGGTCGCCTGCGTACGCCTCCTCGAGCAGGTGCGCGACAACCTCGGTGTCCGTGTCGCTGCGCATTTCGTGGCCGCGATCTTCAAGTTCCGTGCACAGTCCCGGGAAGTTCTCGATGATGCCGTTGTGGATGACCGCGATCTGTCCGGCGCAATCGATGTGGGGGTGCGCGTTGCGATCCGTCGGCGAGCCGTGCGTCGCCCATCGGGTGTGCCCGATCGCGGTGTGCCCGTCGATGTGAGTTCCGCCGGCGAGCAGCTTCTCCAGGTTGGCGAACTCGCCCGCCTTGCGCGCGGTGGTGAGCGCCCCGCTGGAGTCCACGACGGCGACGCCCGCCGAGTCATATCCGCGGTATTCGAGCAGGCGCAGTCCGTCGAGGACCACATCGAGGGCACGCTGCGGCCCGACGTACCCGACGATGCCGCACATCCTTCGGAGCCTAATCGGCCGCCCACCGCGACCAGGGCCCTGCCGAGATCGACACTCGCCGCGGTGCTGGGCGCAGTGCTGGTGACTGTCGCGATGAGCGGATGCGGCGGCCGTGCGACACCGGCGTCACATTCGCTCACCACGACGCCGGGCGGATCCACCCGAACCCCGGCGCTGGGCGCGACGGCGCCGCGGTCTCCTGAGGTGTTCGCGTACACCAGCGCGGAACCCGGCGGAAACGCCGCGGTCGCCGTGATCCGCGGGGGCGTCCCGGTCCCGCTGCCGACGCAGCTCTTCGGGGACCGCTCGGTGACGTATCCGGTCGGCTGGCTCGACCACACCGGGGACAGGCTTCTCGTCGCTCGCTTCCAGGGGCAGAACCCGACGCCCGCCTACTTCGTCGTCGACGTCAGCGTCGATACCGTGCTCGGACGCCCGCTGCCGACACCCGAGGTGCCGCGGATAGCGCTCGACGACCCGCGGGTGCTCGGCACGTTGTCCGGTGCAATGGTCATCCGGTACGACTCCGTGCTGCGCACCGTCTCGGTCGCGCGGGTGGCATGTGTTGCCTCGGCGCCCGCCCTGGTCGTGGTCGGCGCATGGTCGAGCGGTCTCCTGGTGACCAGCGGAACGACAGGCCGACTCCAGGTGCTCGCCTGGTCGGGCACCCTCGCCGACGCTCCAGCAAGGCTGAGCGATGCGGTGCGGCGAGCCATCCCGACCGAAGCGGGGAGCCGGCTGGCCAGCGGCCGACGGTTGACGACGAGGCCGTTGTCGCCGACGTCCGCGGCGGTACTCCTCGACGGGATGCAACTCGCGGTGGCGCAGACCCGGTACGGCCCGCCGCTCGTACCAACCCCGGCGCCGACGTCCGGCTAGTGCTCGCTCGCGGCGCGGGAGCGTTGCGCCCGGCGAGCCGCGACCGACAGCGCTGCCACGTTACGGAAGAGATAGATGCCTACCGGCCGTCCGTCCTCGTTGCCCGCCACATCCGCGCTCACGTATCCGGCAGATTCCAGGCGCCACCCGAGGGCCTCGATTTCAGCCAGCACCGCGGCGTTGCCGGCGGGAGGGGCGGAGTGCCGCCCGAGCGCGGCGCGATCCAAGCCGACCGCGAGCGCGATCTCGAAGAACGCCTCGCCCTGCGCCTTGGCCGCTCCGGCGCGGCCGACCGGGGATCGAAGATAACGATTGCTCGCTTCTGCGGCCGCGCGTGCGGCCCGAGCTTTGTCACGTTCGGACAGCACCGTCGTGCCCGCAGGATCGACAGCAGAGCGTCGAGCACGACGCCGGCCGCCGGCCCGCCAGGACTCCCGCCCCGATCTGCCCGGGTTCTCGCTGTATTCGTTGGCAGCCACGATCGTCACCCGCCCGTCCCAAGCGCCCCATGCGTCACTGTTGACACGCCATCTA